>NZ_JACHZO010000003.1:0-515715 GCF_014193575.1 Rhizobium sp. BK289 | reverse complement strand
CGACATATCTGCCGACCTCCATCGGCAGATAGTTTGAATCAGAATGTGAGCGATTTGAAAAGCAACTCGATTCAGTCAGTCAGGGAAACGCTCTATTGCACGTGGTTTGCGGCCTGAAAGGCAGCTCGGTGTCTGCGTTAATACGTGCGAGAAATGCTGCTGGTCGTTGTCATTGCCGCGCATAAGGGCTAAATGGCGAGAAAGTGGCCGCCCAAATGTGAGCGGGGCAGAGTGCTTGATTGGGTTTGTTTTGGATGCGGTATGAATGGAGATTGATGTGGCGAAGAAAGCACTGATAACGGGGATCACCGGTCAGGATGGCGCCTATCTGGCGGAGTTGCTGCTGAACAATGGCTACGAGGTTTATGGCCTTGCTCGCCGCTCGAGCACGTCGGACGTCAATCTCAGCCGGTTGCAATGGCTCGGCATTGAAGGCCAGGTTCGGATCGTTGATGGCGACCTGATGGATCTTTCGGGGCTAATGCGCACGCTCAAGGAGGTAAGACCACAGGAAGTCTACAATCTCGGGGCGCAGTCCTTCGTCAAGTCTTCGTGGCAGCAGCCCTATCTGACCGGACAGGTTACGGCTCTCGGTGTGACGAATATTCTGGAGGCCCTTCGCCTCGAGCGGCCGGAAGCTCGCTTCTACCAGGCTTCCTCCTCGGAAATGTACGGTCTCATCCAGGAGCCGATGCAATCCGAGCAAACGCCGTTCTATCCGCGCTCGCCTTATGCGGTCGCCAAGCTTTACGGCCATTGGATCACGGTCAATTATCGCGAGAGTTTCGGTCTTCATGCCTCAAGCGGCATTCTCTTCAATCATGAATCGCCGCTGCGCGGAATCGAGTTCGTCACACGCAAGGTCACAGATGCCGTTGCCCGCATCAAGCTTGGTTTGGCAAAGGAGCTTCGGCTCGGCAATATCGATGCTAAACGTGACTGGGGGCATTCGAAGGATTACGTTCGAGCCATGTGGCTGATGCTGCAGCAGGACGTTGCGGATGATTATGTGATTGCGACCGGCCGCACGACGACTGTTCGCGACATGTGTGCCATCGCCTTCCTACATGCAGGCTTAAAGATGGAGGACCATCTGATCATAGATCCCGCGCTCTTCCGCCCGGCGGAAGTGGACGTGCTGCTCGGCAATCCTGAAAAGGCTCGCAAGACGCTTAGCTGGGAGCCAAAAATCAGCCTGGAGGAGATGATTGTCGAGATGGTCGACGCCGATCTGAAGCGGTTGAGCAAATAGGGCCCGAGTAAGTGGTGAGGCGCCCCATGCCGAAAGAACATCGTATTCTTGTTACAGGCGCCAGCGGCTTTGTCGGCTCATGGTTGTTGCGTGAGTTTGAGAGTCGGCTGTTGAAGCATGATCTGCAACTGAGCGTCTTAACGGCGGGTCAAAGTGATGCATACGGCTGGAAGACTGAAATCACCGATCGGGAACAGGTCGCGAGCCTGATACGCGAGGCCCGACCGACGGCTATCGTCCATCTGGCCGCGATTGCGGCACCTGGGGATGCGCGCAAGCTGCCGCAGCGAGCGTGGGACGTGAACTTTCAAGGCACGTTGAATCTTGCCTACGCAGCAATCGAATTTGCGCCGGAGGCCCGATTCATCTTCGTCGGCAGTGCCGAAGCATATGGTGCGTCATTTCTGGATGCGGCAGGAGAGCCGATAAAGGAAGACGTTGCTCTGAAGCCGATGAGCGTCTACGGCGCGACGAAGGCTGCGGCCGATGTTCTTGTCGGCCAGCTTGCCTACGAGGGATTGAAGGCGATCCGGTTTCGTCCGTTCAATCATTCGGGGCCGGGCCAGACGACGGATTACGTTGTGCCTGCTTTTGCGAAGCAACTTGCCGAGATTGCCGCGGATAAGACCCCGCCTCGCATCAGAGTTGGAAATCTCTCGGCTTTCCGAGACTTTCTTGACGTTCGTGATGTGGTGCGCGCTTATGCAGAGGCTGCTATCGGGGATGACGCTTGCGATGCATTCGGAAGAGTCTTCAATCTGGCCTCCGGCCGGTCCGTGCAGATCCAGTCGATACTGGACATGATGATCGAATTGTCGGGGACGGACGTCGAAATCGAGGTCGATCCGAAGCGGCTGCGTGGGCCGGAAATCGCCATCGCCGCCGGCGACAACAAGGCTGCTTTCGATGCCTTCGGCTGGAGGCCGGAAATAGATCTACGCCAAACGCTTAACGATGTGCTCCAGGATTGGAAAATTCGGATCGCGTGTTGATAGTGTCGAGGGATGCGCGAGGCCGAGCGGATCCATTCGGAATCATGATGCTGCGCTGCCAGTCGAAAAAGGTTCATATTCATGAACAGCTATAAGAATTCGATCGAACATAAGCCGGCGGGGCAGGATCTTATTCGTCTCCCCTTTCGAAGCACGCCGCTTCAACGATGGGAAGACCGAACCCTTCAGTACAGGAGCCGCAATCAGAGTGGGCTGAAATCGCAAGCGATATTTCCCTTTTGCGCGGAATGAGCATGAGCGACCAGAATTGTCAGTTTTTCACAAGCGGCTCCCGATTGCCCCTCATAATTGCCGCGCCCGCATTACGTTCGTGCTCTCGCCTGGGGGCGACGTTTATCTTGCGATCGAGATTCCATCGGAGGTTAAGCGAAAAGGTGCCACCTTGGCCTAGCAAGGCCTGGTTCAGGAATCGGTTGGCTGAGGGAGCAATCCGATGCGGGGTCCGCTCCGATGACGATAACTAAGACATTTTCCGACGACGGGGCAGCCTCTGAATGAAGATTGGTATCGATGCGCGCAATTTGACAACGAGTATGACCGGCATTGGTCGCTACGTGCTGGAAATGAGCCGGCATCTCGCGCTTCGCGGTCACCAACTTTATCTTTACTTTCCGCAGCCTCCTCACGGGGATGTAAGGGATCTGCCTCCGGCACAGCTGCGCGTTGCCCGGTCCCTGGGCGGGGTAAAGCGCATGATCTGGGCCCAAACCGAGCTTCCGCACCGCGCTGCGCAGGATGACCTCGATGTTTTTTGGGGGCCGGCTCATCGCCTGCCACGCTTTCTTGATCGCCGAATTGCGCGCATCGTCACGATTCACGACCTCGTCTGGAAAGATATGGGGGCAACGATGCGGTGGCAGACGCGAATGGGAGATCGCTGGTTGATGAAGCCGGGAATCGCCGTTGCGGATGCAGTTGTCGCTGTTTCCAAGGCGACAGCTAGTGTGCTGACGGCGCAGTTCCCCGAGTGCTCGGAGAAGCTGGACGTCATTTACCCCGGCATGACGTCTATCCGAGGAGCGGCAATACCTAAGCCTCTGGCGTCATTTGGGATTGATCGCTCCTATATCCTGTTCGTCGGAACGCTAGAGCCGCGCAAAAATCTGTTGCGGCTGCTGCAGGCCTATGCTTCCGTGCCCGAGGCGCTACGACAGGAATTACTGCTCGTACTTGCGGGTGGCCAAGGCTGGAGGCTCGGCGATCTCAAGGAGCACATCGCAAACCTTCATCTTGAGACATCCGTTCGGCTGACCGGTTATGTGTCGGATGCCGATTTAGCCCAACTTTACAGCAAAGCCAGGTTCCTGGCGATGCCGTCGCTCTATGAAGGTTTCGGATTTCCAATTATCGAGGCCAACGCGATGGGCGTACCCGTGTTGACATCAAATAGTTCTTCCATGCCGGAGGTCGCCGGCGAGGCGGGCATTCTCGTTGATCCAGATGATGTACGTTCGATTTGTGGCGGCCTGGAGGAGCTCGCGACAAACATGGCACTTTATGAACGTCTTGCCGAAAAGGCGAAAGACAATGCCAGACGCTTCGATTGGATGGAGAGTGCGCGCCAGCTGGAGTACGTTTTTGCAAAAGCAATCGCCAGGCGCAGTGGACGTCGACGCTAACGAAGCAGTGACAGCGGCAATCGCATCGGTTGTCAAAGATAACACGTATAGATCGTAATTTCTTAAGATCAAGAATGAGCGCAATCAATAGTCTGCTGAACGAACAGCTGCTGGCCTGTAGCACCGCGTCAAAATAAGCCGACGGCCTTCCGCTTTGCCGTCAGGAGACAATATACGTGCGCATTGTGTGGCTCTCAGCTGCTCGTTGACGGCCCAATGGATTGCGGTACCTCGGCTTTGCCTCACCTATTGAGACCGCAAAGCTCGATGACACTGAGCCACTGCCTATCTGACCGAGCGCTCGCCAAGATCGTCAACGATCATACTAAGAGCCAGAGCGACGAGCTAATGCGCTGGTCGCATTAGCGTCACATCAATCGATATTCCCTCTTTGTGCTTAAAACACCACCTCGAGATTGACACCAATCGGAGTTATGAAATCGCTCGAACATTCGCAATTCAAGCCCCAAAATAAGCGCCAAGCACCTCAGTCGGTCCGCCGTCCATGCGTATCCTGCCGTGCTCGAGCCATATCACGCGATTGCAATTCTTTGCAAGGAGTTCTTTAGCATGGCTTGCGATGACCAAAATCTGGGTCTTCTCCACGAGCTCATTCAGGCGCTGATTTGCCTTAGCCTTGAAGCCCTCATCCCCAGTTGCCAGCCATTCATCCATGATCAGGATTTCAGGCTGTAGAATCGTCGAAATTGAAAACGCCAAGCGTAAGTGCATGCCCGTCGAATAGGTCCGAACCGGCATTTCCAGGAACCCTCCTAATTCGCTGAATTCCTCAATTTCCCTGAGTTTCGTCTTCATTTCTTCCTTTCGGAAGCCCAGCAAAGCGCCACGAAGAAAAATATTCTGACGACCAGTCGCCTCGGGATCGATTCCAAGCGAAATATTGATAAGCGACGTACATTTTCCCTGGATGTCAATCTTACCTGATGTCGGCACATAGACCCCGGTTAGCACGCGCAGAAGGGTCGTCTTGCCAGAACCGTTATGACCTACCAGGCCAACTCTGTCGTGCCGTCTCAACTCGAGGCTAATGGCATCGAGACCACGCACAACCACCACCCCATTGCCCTCTGAATTAATCGAACCACCAGTAGCCATATTCAAGACGCGATTTTTGAGCGACCTGCCACGTGCGTTGAAAATAGGGAAATCGACGGTGACCTTTTCCAAGGAAATCGATGTCATGCTTGCTTAAACTCTCCGAAATCTTCCATTGCCTTCGCTCAAAGCCAGTATGCTATTCGGGCCTTGTATTTGTGCAACAACACGAGCGCAAAAGTCCACCCGGCGATAGCTAAACCGACCACCACAGCCCAATTCAGAAGCGTGACGCTCTGGTCAAGAAGCGGATTCCTGACGACGGAGACTAGATGGAAAAAGGGATTATATGTGAGCATTGCATGTGAAGCGCTTGGCGGCAAGTGATCCGGCATCCACATAATGGGAGTGACATAGAGCATAACCTGCATAATATTTTGAACGATTTGAATCAAATCTCGGTAACGTGTGCATAGGATCGCGAGCACCAACGCAATCCAAGTCATGTTCAACGTTACAAAGATAAAGCCTGGAACTGCAATGAACGCTGAAAATCCAATTGGCTTCCAAAAGATAAGAAGAACAATCGGAAATATCACTAGGTTGTGCGCTAAAATGACCGTATTTCTATACCAGACTCTCAATATATAAGTGAAAAATGGGATGTTTAGCTGAAGTATTATGTCGCCATTAGTTATAAAGCCAGAGCATCCTTCGCTTACAATTTGCGTATAATATCCCCAGAATATTAATCCAATACATATAAATGGAAGAAATTCTCGCATTGGTGAATTGAATATTGTACCAAAAACCAAGCCGAGCGCCCCTATTAGCACACCCATGTTAATGGTGAGCCAGAATGCCCCAATACGTGATCTTCTGTAGCGCTGGGCAACGTCCTGCCACCCAAGTAAAGCCGCCAAACGGAAATTTGACAAAGCGTCGATTATGTCCGGTATAGCCGGATTAGAATGCGCTTTTGAGTTCGTAGCTGTCAGACTCGTCACCAGCAATCCATTAATAAGGGTTCGTTTTGCCTCAGCAATAGGCACATACCGTCATTTTTAAGGCGAACCTGTAGCAAAGCGCGGAAACGGAGAACAGCCCCTTCGCGCGAATAAATCCAAGAGCAGTTGTCGCTCGCACAGTGGCCAAAGCCGGTCGGACGATGGAATCAACTGATCAAAACCGTATCACCTTAATTTAGGGTCCAATGGATTATTGAAAGCCAGTTTTTGCACGTCCATACAACCAAAACGACGAGTGGTTTGAAGAGTTAACTCGCAACCATGCCGCGGTTTGCCCCAGGGGATGGAGGTGGCATGATTGGAGCTAGGACCGAGGTTGGGGTGTTCTTGGCCTGAGGGCGCAAGGTCACGTTTGTGTTCATAGCGATCCCAATCTCCATTTGGCCAACCTAACGGTTGGTTCGTTCGGCGTGCCCACAGGAAAATAAAGGTCGACGGATCTGCATTGCGAGCAATTTCCCGTTTGCCGAGCATAGCCTGATTATCGATCCTCTTCTCCCAACCAGCTGGGACTCTGAAGCATTGCTTGGTCCGACAATCGAGTGTAGTGGACAACTGAAAGTGGAGGTTCTGGATCCACAACCCGGAAGTTTCGATCGACGATCTGGCGGATGACGCATCTCTTCGACTGTTCGCCCAGCCGCCTCAGCGATGGAAAGCGGGGAGTGGTTTCCTCTAATTCTGACTGCGTGTGTCGGCTGCAGGTTGCTTGATCAAGTCGACCGGCGGTCACGAGCTCTGCCGCTCGGTCGGCCGTCGCTTTTAGTCTTCTGGAACCATGGGTGGGATCTTTCAGTTCACGCCATATGATAGCATTCGGTTTCGCGATCTATGCCAGTCGGCTGGCGATCACCGACACCGACTGACCCACCGCCATATTATTGCGTCCAGATACTTTACTATGGATGATGTTTAACGAGTGAACCGCATATTGCATAGGATTCAGCTATGAGACACTTATTGGAAGTTTCTATAAGCCATTTCAAATCGTGCCGAAAAATATAAGTACCTACCATAAGGCTGTGAAAATATTGCAGCGATAGCGTAATATCCGAACTCTCCTACCAAAATGGTTAAGATCGGAATTGTAGAGTGACTACGGCTGGCAATTGACAGGTCAATTATTGCCGGCATTTGGGGCAAGGCTGGAATATAATATGACTGACGAATGCGAAATAAGTATCCGCGATATCCAAGGATGCGAACAGCTCATTTCTCGCAGAGGGTGTAATTTCGGCATGTTTCTAGCCGGGCGGCTCGGTTTTCCTCGCAACGACGCGCGTGGAGTTTAGAGTGTCTGATACAATGAAGCCACCGCGATCATTTCTGTTGGCGGTGCTATCGCCGCTGAAAATGGCTTTCCTGGGTATCGGGACGACCAGCGCTCTGGTCAACATTCTTGCATTAACCGGCTCGTTTTTCATGCTGCAGGTCTACGACCGGGTGATCCCGGCGCGTAGTCTGCCGACTCTCGTCGGCCTTGGTATCATTGCGGCGACGCTCTATGCCTTCCAAGGATTTCTAGAGGTGATCCGCTCAATGCTCTTGGTGCGTCTAGGACTCTCAGTCGATGAGCGATTTGGAACAACAGTCTACGATTCTCTTGTCCTGTTTCCCGCGCGCATGCAGATGCACGGAGATGGTCTTCAGCCTGTACGGGATCTTGACGTCGTACGCTCTTTTCTTTCCGGGCCGGGGCCAACTGCTCTATTTGATATTCCATGGATGCCTTTTTATCTTGGTCTGTGTTTCCTTTTTCATATCTGGATCGGGGTCACGGCACTTGCCGGTGCGTTGATACTCGTCGGACTTACAATCCTGACTGAACGGATGTCTCGCGAACCCGCAAAGGAGGCAGCCAAGATCATTTCGGAGCGTATGGCGTTGGCGGAAGCAACACGTAGAAACTCCGAAGCCGTGCTTGCAATGGGCTTCGGCCATATGCTTGGCACGAAGTGGAATGAGATCAATAACCGCTATTTGGGCAATCATTTATGCTTGTCGAACGTAACCGTTACCCTCGGGACAATTTCGAAGATGTTGCGGACGATGCTGCAATCAGCCGTGCTTGCCGTTGGCGCGATCCTCGTCATTCGTCAGGAAGCTTCGGGCGGCATCATGATTGCAAGTTCCATTCTCCTCAGCCGAGCACTAGCTCCGGTTGAATTGGCGATCAGCCAGTGGAAGGGGTTTGTCGCCGCCAGAGATAGTTGGTCGCGTCTGATTAGGCTTGCCGACTTGATGTCCGTCGATGGGCGAGAGGTCGCTTTGCCCAAGCCGGAGAAAGCGTTGAAAGTGGAAAATCTGCATCTTGCGGCGCCGGGGTCCGGGAACTCGATCGTACGAAATATATCCATAGAGCTCCAGGCGGGGGATTCTGTTGGTGTGATCGGCCCCAGCGCTTCCGGCAAATCCACACTCGCGCGGGGGCTTGTCGGCCTTTGGCCACCGGTTGCAGGAGCGGTTCGCTTGGACGGAGCAGCACTGTCGCAATGGGACGCGCATGCACTTGGCAAACATATCGGGTATCTGCCGCAGGATGTCGCACTGTTTGGCGGATCCATCGCCGAAAACATTGCCCGGTTTGATCCGGATGCGACCTCGGACAAAATCATTGCTGCTGCGAAGACGGCGGGAGTGTACGACATGATCCTGCAATTTCCCAAAGGCTTTGAAACGAAGATTGGCGAACAAGGGTCCGCGCTGTCAGGCGGCCAACGGCAGCGCATTGCGCTGGCCCGCGCGCTCTATGGCGAACCGTTCCTGATCATTCTCGACGAGCCGAATTCGAATCTCGACGCTAATGGAGAGCTGGCGCTGTCGCGAGCGATACAGAGCGTGAAGGCCCGTGGAGGCATTGTCGTCGTCATTGCGCATCGTCCCAGCGCGCTCGCTGCCGTCGACAAAGTTCTCGTGTTGGCGAATGGCCAAATGCAGGCTTTCGGGCCGAAAGATGAGGTTCTCAGAAGGACAACGCAACCCGGACCCCCGGGGCATCACCCCGTCCGGCTGATTATCGGCGGTGAGGAGATGGCACAATGAACGGCGCTCTTACGCCGCTTGCTGAACGTGCCGTGCGCCGCCTAACGCTGGTTGCGCTCGCCGCCGTTATCCTTCTCGTCGGCGTCCTGGGAGGGTTGGCTGCCACCATTCGTCTTCAGGGTGCCGTTATCGCCACCGGCACGTTGGTTGTTGACAGCTATGTCAAGCCCGTCCAGCACCAAAAGGGCGGTACCGTTGGCCAGGTGTTCGTCAAAAATGGCGATCTCGTTGCAGCTGGGCAAATACTCGTTCATCTCGACGATACGCAGGCCCGAGCCAATCGTGCAATCATTTCGAAGCGCCTGAAGGAGCTTTCGGCGCGCGTAGCTCGGCTCTCCGCAGAACGAGATGCGAAAGAGGCAATCACTTTTCCAGAGGACCTTCTAAACGAACAAGAGGTAGCGGCGATACTTGATGGAGAACGGCGGCTGTTTGAAGATCGGCGCTCATCTAGAATAGGCCGCAAGGCGCAATTGGCCGAACGGGTCCGTCAGCTTTCGAAGGAGGCGGATGGGCTGGGCGCTCAGCAGGAAGGTAAGCGCCAAGCGATCGATATCATAAATACCGAACTCGCCAGCCTTCAGCCACTGCTTGAGCAGGGTATCATTCCCGCGACGCGGGTCTATAGCTTACGGCGTGATGCTGCTGATCTCACCGGCCAGCTTGGCAGCCTGGTCGCCTCCGCCGCTCAAACCAATGGAAAAATTGCCGAAACCCAGTTGCAGATTATTCAAGTCGATGACGATCAAAGAACCGAGATATCAGACCAATTGCGCCAGGCCGAAAGTGATATCAGCGAATATTCTGAGCGGCTTGTTGCTGCCGAAGATGAGCTGAAGCATGTTGATATTCGCGCACCTCAGGAAGGGATCGTTCATCAGCTTGTTGTTCATGCTGCAGGAACGGTCATCACGCCTAGTGAGGCGATCATGCAGATCGTGCCCGACAAGGATGCATTGACACCGGAACTTAAGCTATCCCCACGGGATATCGATCAAGTGGCTGTCGGGCAGGAGGTGATGGTTCGGTTTTCGGCTTTCAATCAACGCACCACGCCGGGATTAGCAGGCCGCATAACGAGCATCGGGGCCGACCTGACCTCCGATCAGCGCACTGGGCAAAGCTATTATGATATCAGAGTTGCTATACCTCCGGTCGAATGGGCGCGATTGGGTAATATGGTACCAATAGCAGGCATGCCGGTGGAGGCATTCATTCAGACGAATCAGCGAACGATGTTAGCCTATTTGGCAAAACCGCTGTCCGATCAGGTGGTTCGCGCGTTTAAAGAACAGTAACGATGTGAAATGAATGACGCTGGGAAATCGGTGGTCGCGCTAAGGTTGATGCCACCCTTACTTGCAAATTTTGCCCGCCTTGTTTATTCAGGTCAGTGAAAATGGGCCGTTAAAGTCGCCATGCTCTCGGAGATCTATTGAATGCTAACAATCACCTATCCGGTTTCGGTTTTTGGAGACGATGCCGATGACTTGATCTACGGGCAGTATTGGGCGCAGACCTCGCTCGATTTTTCATTCACGACGAGTGGTGCGCAGTATGGCAGCTATAGCACCGGGGAACAGCTAACGTTTCAACCACTCAATGTGACCATGCAGACTGCGGTGAATTCCGCGTTGGCGCAATATGCCTCCGTCTCGAATCTTTCCTTCAACGAAAAAGCCGATGCGGGAAGTGCCACCATTCGGTTTGGCATGTCTGATGAGGCGCAAGATACTGCCTATACATATGCTCCATCGAGTTCTGATCTTGGTGGCGACGTCTGGTTTGGTACGCAGACCGGCACAAGTGCAATGACCGATCCGATCAAAGGCAATTATGCCTGGATCTCTACTCTGCACGAAATCGGACATGCACTTGGCCTGAAGCATTCTTTTGAGTCCTCATTTTATAATTCCTCGAAGATGAGTATTTGGTATGACAGCATGGAATTCACTGTCATGAGCTACCGCTCGTATTTTGCGGCATCGACGAGCTCTGGTTATTCAAACGAAGATTTCGGCTTTGCTCAGTCGCTAATGATGTATGATATCGCAGCCATCCAGAAGTTGTACGGGGCGAATTTCACGACGCACTCAGGAGATACGACTTATACCTTTTCACCCACGACCGGTGAAATGTTCATTGACGGCGTAGGGCAGGGAAAGCCTGGCGATAATCGCATTTTTCTCACCGTTTGGGATGGTGGCGGCAATGATACCTATGATTTCTCAAACTACACCACAAATCAGTCTATAAATCTGCAACCGGGCAGCTGGTCATTGATGTCCGCTGCACAAAGCGCCTACCTCGGGGATGGCAACTTTGCACACGGCAATGTCTACAATGCCCTCCAGTACAATGGCGATAGCCGCTCGTTGATCGAAAACGCAATTGGCGGCTCCGGCAACGATACGATTATTGGCAATGCCGCAAACAATACGCTAAAGGGTGGCGCCGGTAACGATTGGCTGAATGGCGGCACCGGCAACGATTGGCTCGATGGCGGTGCAGGCATTGATACGGCAGCGTTCAACTTCAGCCTTGCGCAGGCAACGGTCGACTACGGTTATCGCGCTTTGGTAGTTAAGGGCGTCGGAGCCACGGAAAGCTTGACTTCAATTGAGAAGCTGCAGTTTTCCGACAGAACGGTCGTTCAGGGCGGGGACGGCCTGGTCGACGATGTATTTTACTACACCCATAATCGTGATGTTCTTAACGCAGGCGTCGACGCGGGTCAGCACTATGACCAGCATGGGTGGAAAGAAGGGCGCGACCCCAATGCATTCTTTGACACGTCCGCATATTTGGCGAGATATCATGACGTAGCAGCTGCCGGAATCGACCCACTGCAGCATTACGAGCAATACGGGTGGAAGGAAGGGCGTGACCCCTCTGACATTTTTCATACGTCGGAATATTTGCGGATCAATCCGGACATTGCCGCGGCTAAGACTAATCCACTTGAGCATTATCTCAAATACGGTATCTATGAAGGCCGCCCTGTTGCGGCGAAGGATTTGCTGATCAACGGCGCATTCTATTACCAGACCAATCCGGACGTTGCAGCTGCCCACGTTGACCCGGAGCAGCACTACAATCAGTTCGGGTGGAAGGAAGGGCGCGATCCGGACGCTTTTTTTGATACGTCGGGATATTTGGCCAAGTATAAGGATGTGGCCGCAGCCGGCATTAACCCATTCACCCACTATTTGGAATATGGCTGGCATGAGGGGCGAGATCCTTCCATCAATTTTGACACAGCAGGGTATCTGAAGCTTTATCCTGATGTCGCCGCCTCTGGGATGAATCCTCTTGTACATTACTTGGAGTACGGCGTGTTTGAGGGCCGGACCTACGTTCATGACGGTGTGCTTGCGTAAGTAGGATGCTCAAGCTCGATTGCGGATTTTTTTTAATTTGCCGAGTTGTAGCATGCGGTGTCCGCTAGAATAGGTGGACATCGTCTGATGGAAGAAGAAGCTGCAAGTGAGAGTTATCGGTCGGAGGAGGCGACGCCGATACGACTCCGCATCGACGAGCGGCATTTCACAGGCTGCCTCGAGCCTAGCGTTTCGCTCCCGCGGTCTGCGCTCAAGATGGCTTCCCCACGGCAGTTCATCAGGGCTAAATCAAACTAGCCGACATGTCCGGTGAAACGGGGAGCACTCCACCTCCCGACGTCCTCGCCACCGGCGTTCATTTCGGTTCAAATGGAAAGTACCGCCGATGTGGCCCTGTGAGCAAAACGCCCATATCATGACTGCTCAGGCCGTTAACTCTACTGGTATGAGCGTAAACTCATGGCAAACCAGACAGGTCGCGAGGCGGTCGGCGCCGAAGGCGTACAACTTAGCATAAGTGTTAATGTCGCGATCTGCTCAAGGCACTCAATTTGACATCATTTTCGGGGCGAGATAGACTATATGACAAGATGATGGTTATAAATTTCCGGATTGCGACATGGGAATGGGCTCTACTAATCTGTTTGGACTAGACGCACCTCGCATTTGGGACACCGAACTGGCCTTCGCCCAGTTACATCACGCAGGTCAGGCCAATACCAAAAGAACCGCAGAACGGCGCCTGCACCAACTTGGAATTTTGCCACCGCTTCTCGATCCAGAACATCTTCTTGATGAAACGGGCCGCGCCCCCATTCAGGTCGTGCTGCGCTACGATATTGAACGCCATCGCGGTAAGCGAAAGCATATATTGTTTGCGCAATTGAGAACGATGTCGAATGGGTGTGTTGTGATGCACGCGAATGATACGCGCAGCGCGCGTTTCTGGTTTCCTTTGGGCCTCGCACCTACTGCTGTCGACATGCAGAGGGCTTTGAAGGAAATCCAAAAGCATATCGTAAAACATGTAGTGTTTTTTCCCCACGGTGATCTTGTCGGCTTCCTTCGCAATTTCCCATCAACCGACGATCTGACCGTAAGTCTCCTAAGCTATCCTTCGAAAATCGAAATCGCAAGTGAAAGCGTAACTTGCGAGAAGAAGGTGAGGAGTAAGTTTCTTGACCGTCTTGAAGCCGAGAGCATTTTCATTATTCGTGAAGCAGTTGCGGAAGCTGAAAACCCGGCAATACTCTATTCTCTTGGCAAGGATAGCTCAGTTCTTCTCCATCTGGTCCGAAAAGCCTTCTTTCCTACCAAACCACCGATGCCGTTGTTGCACGTTGATACTCGCTGGAAATTCCAGGAAATGTACCGCTTTCGCGACTTGATACAGCAAGAAAGTGGCATGGAGATGCTTGTTCATATCAACCCAGAAGCGATCTTAGGAGACATCAATCCGTTCGATCATGGAGCCACACTTCATACGAGCATTACAAAGACCGATGGCCTGAAGCAGGCATTGGACAAATTCAAATTCGATATGGTCTTTGGCGGTGCGCGGCGGGACGAAGAAAAGTCTCGGGCAAAGGAACGCATCTTTTCGTTCCGAAGCCGCAATCACCTCTGGGACCCAAAGAACCAGAGACCGGAACTATGGAATCTCTATAATGCGCGAAAAGCCGCTGGAGAAACCATGCGGGTCTTCCCGTTGTCAAATTGGACGGAACTGGATGTCTGGCAATATATTTATCAGGAAAGTATTCCGTTAGTACCTCTTTACTTCGCCAAGGAGCGTCCTGTCGTGCGTCGTGGCGATATGATGCTCGTAGTTGACGATGATCGTATGCGACTGGCATCGGATGATGTCATCACTGTGCGTAAGGTTCGCTTCAGGACTCTGGGCTGCTACCCCTTGACTGGCGCCATTGATTCCAATGCGACCGACGTCAAGGACATTATTATCGAGTTGCTGCGGTCACGCTATTCTGAAAGGCAAGGTCGCTTAATCGATGCCGGTTTATCTTCGAGTATGGAGAAAAAGAAGATGGAGGGCTATTTCTGATGCAACGCAAGCTGTCCAAAGCCTTGCAAAGCATGGAACGGACCGAGGAATTGTTCGAGCAGTTCCAACTTCAGCAAAAGAATAAGAGCCTCTTGCGATTTATTACATGCGGCAGCGTAGATGACGGCAAGAGCACCCTGATCGGCCGCCTGCTCTGGGAAACGCAGCAAGTTTTTGAAGATCAGATCGAGGCACTTAAAAGCGACTCAAGACGTCATGGGAGCCAAGGCGGAGACATGGACTTTGCGCTTCTTGTTGACGGCCTGTCTGCGGAGCGCGAACAAGGTATCACCATTGATGTCGCGTATCGCTATTTTGCTACGCCAAAAAGGAAGTTCATAGTCGCCGATACACCTGGACATGAACAGTATACGCGTAACATGGTTACCGCGGCATCTTCCGCCGACGCCGCCATTTTGCTCGTTGACGCGCGAAAAGGTTTGCAGACCCAAACGCGGCGTCATGCCTATCTCGCCGCGCTGGTTGGAGTGCGCCATGTTGTATTGGCTATCAACAAAATGGACACGGTGGAATTCAATAAAGACATTTATGCGAGCCTCAGTGAAGAGATGAACAGTTTTGCAAAAAAGCTGGACTTCCACACAGTTTCTGCGATCCCGCTCAGCGCGCTGAAGGGGGACAATGTGACCGCGAGATCGTCACATATGAGCTGGTATGGAGGGGAAACACTCCTTGGATATCTTGAAACCGTAATACCGTCACAGCGGTCGATAAAACGAGTGACGATGCCGGTCCAGTGGATAAACAGACCGAATTCAAACTTCAGAGGAATTTCGGGCACTGTCTCTGGCGGTTCTTTGTCAGTCAATGATGAGATCCGTGTGACGTCGTCGGGGCAAACGGCCAAGGTGGCTGAAATTGTGACAATGGACGGCTCGCTCTCCATTGCGGAAGAAGATTCCGCAGTCACTCTGAAATTGAATCGCGAGATCGATGTTTCGCGAGGCGACGTTATCTCGCTCGCACAGCATCCGATCGAGCTGGCCGAACATTTCGAAGCAACGATTGTTTGGATGCATGAAGATCTTGGACTTGCCGGAAGAAGCTATGACATCAAGCTGGCGACACAATGGGCGAGCGCGTCGATTACAACAATAAAATATCGCGTTAATGTCAATACGTTAGCGCACGAGGCGGAACGCGCTCTTCGCTTGAACGACATTGCGGTATGCAACATCTCGCTTAGTCGGCCGCTAGCATTCGATTTATACGAGAACTCGAAGCTTCTTGGAGGATTTATCCTTGTTGACCGCTTGAGCAATGCGACCGTTGCCGCCGGAATGATCCGACATAACCTGCGGCGCGGCCAGAATGTACACCGCCAGGCGCTGTCAGTTACCCGCGCTTCACGCGAACGCCTTAATGGCCATGGCGGGAAAGTAGTGTGGTTCACCGGCCTGTCAGGTTCCGGGAAGTCGACCATTGCAAATGCACTGGAAATCGAGTTACACGCGCGGGGCAAACGCACTTACATCCTGGATGGAGACAACATTCGGCAGGGACTGAATAAGGATCTGGGATTCACTGACGCCGATCGTGTGGAAAACATTAGACGCATTGCCGAGGTTGCGAAATTAATGATGGATGCTGGTCTGGTTGTATTGACGGCGTTCATTTCTCCTTTTCGGCGCGAAAGGGAAATGGCGCGAGAATTGATTGGCCTTGAAAATTTCTTGGAAATTTATGTGAACACCCCTCTCGATGTTTGCGAACGACGCGACCCGAAAGGCCTTTACAGGAAGGCTCGCACTGGCTTGTTGCCGAATATGACGGGTATAAACAGCCCGTATGAAGAGCCGACTAGTCCGGATTTAGTAGTTGGTGGTGAGGGGCAATCGATCTCGGACGCGGTGGCAATGGCTATCGGATTAATAGAATAGCAGCGAAGCAGCCGACCTTGCTTTGCGGCACAGCCAACCGAACCAGAGCGACCGACGATTTACCCCTGCCAGGTGTTCCATAACCCTCAGATCGATCGGCATTCACAATGCCTCTCGATGTTCCCAAATCGCAATGAAACTAAGTCCATTCGAAAAGACTTACCCCTGAAAAAATGCCCGGATAGCTTGGCTGGAGCATGGCAAGTGCGTATGGATGGCACTGTGGACGGCTGTGATGAGCGCGTATTTCGATCCTTGGCGATAAGAAAGATCAGACTTTTGACTTTCTTGGTCATACGTTAGAGATATCGCACAGTTCCACGAGACTCAATTTGGAAGGTCGTTGAGATTGAAAATCACTCCAACAAATCTCCCCGGCGTTATGATCGTTGAAGTCGACGCAATCGCTGACGAGAGAGGCCTGTTCGCCAGGACATTCTGCGCCGACACCTTTACTAGAAATGGTTTGCTTGGGCATTTTCCTCAGTGCAATATTTCTTGGAACCCTTATCGAGGCACATTGCGGGGAATGCATTATCAAGCTGAGCCGTACCCGGAGGTCAAACTCGTGCGCTGTACAAGAGGTCGTATACTGGACGTAGCTGTGGATATTCGCGCAGGTTCGCCAACTTACATGAAATGGACCAGCGTCGAACTGGATGCTGATCTGCGCAATGCTCTCTACATTCCTGCAGGCTGCGCCCATGGCTTCCAAACCCTCGTTGGAGATTGCGAAGTGTTCTATCATATGGGGGAAACTTACAGGCCGGAGTTCGCGCAAGGCGTTCGGTGGGACGATCCGGCATTTGCGATCGATTGGCCTTTGGCGCCTGAGCGACTATCCGACCGGGATGCCAATTATCCGGATTTTCAGCGGTGAAGCGGGTTCTTGTCACAGGCGCTTCGGGTTTTTTTGGGCGGCATTGCCTGCGCGAACTGCTCCATCGAGGATATGAAGTTCATGCTTGCGCTCGCAATGTTTTAGATCAACCGGGTACAAATTGGCACGTCGTTGATCTCATTCAACCCGGAGCGGGGCCCGAATTAGTGCGAAGGATTCGGCCGACGCACTTACTACACCTCGCATGGGACGTTAGCTCTGGATTCTGGTCTGCGCCCGAGAATATCTCGTGGGTGGCAGCCACGCTCGCATTGATGCGGGCGTTCCATCTCTCGGGTGGGGAGCGTTTCGTTGCTGCCGGAACATGCGCTGAATATGATTGGACGACTTTGCCTGATTATGTGGACGAGGACGCCCGACGCGAGCCGGCAACATTGTATGGGGTGGCCAAGGAAAATACCCGGCGCCTTATCGAGGGCTACTCCCGCGAAACCGGCTTTTCTTTCGCTTGGGGGGTCCTGTTTTTGTCTTTCGGATCGCATGAAAGAGCTGAAAGGTTGGTCCCATCAATTATTAGAAATTTGCTTGTCGGGCGTGTAGCGGAGACAACCGCTGGAATGCAGATACGGGATTTCCTCGACAGTCGCGACGTGGCCGCGGCATTTTCCGCGCTTGTCGACTGCTCGGTCAATGGTAGCGTTAATATCGCCTCCGGTGAAGCGCGAGCGCTGCGCGATGTGATCGAACGTCTTGGAACGCTGACGGGACGTCCGGATCTGCTGGAGCTGGGGGCTCTTAGTACGCGCCCCAACGAGCCTCAGCGTCTGGTTGCTGATGTAACTAGGTTACATCAAGAGGTAGGTTTTGTGCCGCGCATTTCGCTGGACCAAGGATTGCAGGATGCGATTAGCTGGTGGCGGCAACAATAAGAGACATGGTCTGGTGATCGGCAATCAGAATTCTGCTCCGAATATGTGGGCTCTAGGGGTTTTACTATAGATGTTGTCTCAACCATCCAAAATTGGCCGCAAGACGGCGCGTTTTCTACTGAAGAAGTGGAAGAACCGACGCGACTACAAGATCTTGGTTGCCAGCGATCTCTTCGATGACGCGTGGTATTTAAAGCAATATCCAGATGTGGGTGCATCTGAAGTAAACCCAGCACTTCACTATCTCGAGTATGGAGCAAATGAGGGGCGTAATCCCAGCCCTTTATTCAATACCAGATGGTATCTGACAAACTATCCAGATGTTCGAATCTGTGGAGTGAACCCTCTGGTTCACTATATAGCATGCGGTGCCGAAGAGGGCAGGGATCCTAATCCCGTGTTCGACACCGCATGGTATACTATGACAAATCCAGAGGTTTCGAACGGCATTAACCCGCTTTTACATTACAAAATCCATGGCGGTGATAAGAAACTGAATCCAAACCTGTTGTTTGATGCCGGCTGGTATCATAGCCAATTTCCGGAATTGGCTGCTACGAATTCTTTATCCCACTATCTTCAATTTGAAGAATCGGTAAGGCCCGCAACCTATGATATTGATAGGATCATGTCGGGAATGCAGGTGGCCGTGGTCGCTCATCTCTTTTATGAAGATCTGTGGGATGAGATCGCATCCTATTTGGGCAATATACCGACGACGTTTGACTTGTACGTAACAATACCCGAGCGATCTGACACTGACTGGCGGAAGCCGATTCTTAGCAAATTCCCTAATGCAACAATTTTGGAAGTGGCCAATGTCGGCCGCGACATCGGCCCATTTCTTTCGCTTCTTCCGTCGCTGCTCACCAAAAACTATACAGCGATCTGTAAGATCCATACAAAAAAAGGGCAGACGGAACCCACAACGTGGCGGAGATTGATGCTCGAGGGCTTGTTAGGAAGCGAGTTCCTGGTGACTCGAGTCCTCCGTAGCTTTCAGGCAGATCCCGATTTGCTTCTGGTGGGAACCCAAGAGCTGTACGTCTCTGGGCCCACACACATGATGGATAATCAGATAAAGCTCGAAGACCTGCTTCAGCAACTATACCCCGGGCGAACGCTTCCGCGCGAATGGGGCTTCTTTGCGGGAACGATGTTTTGGATAAGTCCGCGCGCATTGGAAAAGCTTTCGCAAATCTTTTCCGGTGGTTTAGCTTTCGAAGCGGAGGATGGGACGAACGACGGTCAGATTGCGCATGCTATTGAACGCCTTTTCGGACTCATCGCAACAATGGAGAACGGACATGTCGGTATGACTGAACTCCGTGGTCCGGGACCGTGGGGTACTAAAGTTAAAATCGACGTCGCTCCTGGCAAGCCGGCTCGGGAGAGCTTGACAGCTTTATTGCGGATGCGAGCAGCAGAACAACGCGTGCGAGAAGGGGAACAACATAAGGCGGTACCTATTGTTCCGCCCCCACCGCTTCGACGGTGGGTCAAGCCGGCGGAACACAGCAAAGGTATAAATCTGGTTGGTCCGGTTGGCTTTATCAATGGGGTAAGTATCAGCGCTCGAGGCTATGCTTCTTGTATAATGAAAGCTGGGATCCCCTTGAACGTTATTCCTTGGAGTCAAGGGTTCGAGCGACTTCGGTCAACGCCTGTTCAATATCCCTCAATTGATAAGCAAATAATCAATCTAGTGCACCTTAATCTTGATCTGCTTACGGTTGGTGGTTTTCTCGACAGAAGCCCACTTGATGAAATTGTAGTGCCGAGTCGGTATAATATTGCGATCATATACTGGGAGTTGTCAGCGCTTTTACCCGAGTGGCATGCTGTTCTCCATCGCTTTGACGAAATCTGGTGCGCAAGCACATTTATGGCCAAATCTGTTTCAGCGGTGACGAAGAGGCCCGTTCGAGTGGTTCGTCCGATGCTCGACAGAAAGAAGGTCGCTCTAACGAGAACACGGCAGGATTTTGGGCTCGCGGAAGATCGATATGTGTTCTTTTACGCGGCGGATGCTGGAAGCATTTTGGGGCGAAAGAATCCCAAAGCACTAATTGACGCATACATCGAAGAATTCGGGCCGGACGATGGTGCTTGCTGCCTTGTGAAGATTCACTATTCGAATGTTGAAAGCCCGGAGATTCGCGAGATCCTTTCCATCGCCGAGCAGCGGCCGGATGTCATATTCATGGATCGCCTGCTGGAAGACGATGAGATGCATGATCTCTTCCAACTGATCGATTGCTATGTCTCTCCGCATCGCTCCGAAGGCCTCGGGCTCACAATATTGGAGGCGATGGACGCCGGAAAGCCCGTAATCGCGACACCTTACGGAGGGGCTGCAGATTTCGTCACATCAGAATCGGCGTGGCCACTAGATTATAAGCTTACAGAAGTCGGGAACGGAAACTTGCCATATCCGGCTCAATACTTGTGGGCAGATCCATCGATAGCGTCACTTCGTCAGGCGATGCGCGCTCTTTTTGCTGACCGAAAACTGGCAGAGGAGTTGGGGCGCAAGGGGCGGACATATGCGCATGACCTCTTTTCGGTTGAAACAACCACAGAAGCAATGCGCCGGGAGGTTGCTCGCATATTGCAGGCCGGCAGCTCAGGCGACGACGAAGCTGCGTTCAGAGCGCACAAAATCGTCTAGGCCCGTTCCTTGGCTGCGCTATCATTAAAATTTGAAAGATAATCATGAGACGGCTTCGTTATCTTGTACGCAGATTTTTCGTGGTTGCCCGCACAACGGGTCTTCGAACCGCAATTCATCAAGCGAAAGATTTTATTTCCCAACGTGTATCTTGGCGGCGCGAAAGCTCCCATAGGCACCCATCAGAAGATCCGCCCACTTTGAGATCAGGCGACATTCGCATCAGCATTTTGGTGCCCGTGTACAACACTCCTTCGGGGATATTGGAAGAGGCTATCAGTTCTGTCATTGATCAAACATATCCCAATTGGGAATTGTGCATATGCGATGATTGTTCAGACTCGCTCGAGACCGTGAGGGTTCTGGAAAAATATCGCGGCATAGATCCGCGCATCAAAATAGTTAGGTCGCCGAAGAACCTGCACATTGCCGGCGCTACCAACCTTGCGGCGGAATTTGCCACAGGCCATTTTGTGGCCTTCCTTGATCACGACGACACGCTGGATTGCAATGCGCTTCGATTCGTCGTGCAGGCGATTGAGGCGAACGAGGGCGTCGATGTCTTGTATACTGATGAAGATAAGATAGAGCCTGATGGTCGCTATAGCGAGCCGTATCTGAAGCCAGATTGGTCCCCAGAGCATCTGCTTTCAGTTATGTATATTCTGCACTTCACAGTGATCCGAAAGTCTCTCTTCCTGGAGCTAGGCGGTCTGCGAGACGCATACACTGGCGCCCAGGACTATGACCTGGCTTTGCGCGCCACTGCGCGGGCGAGACGCGTCGTGCATATTCCGCAGGTGCTTTATCATTGGCGGAAGATCCCAGGGTCGGCTGCCGCCGTGGTCGATGCAAAGCCCGTTGCGTTAATCAATGCAAAGCGCGCTGTTGCAGATTTTGTGCAGAACCAGGAACCCGGTGCCCAGGTTGTAGATGGTCTGTTTCCCGGAAGTTATCGCGTAAAGTGGCCCGTCGACGCGTCACGACCCGTCACACTTCTGATGCTTACCGACAGTCGAATGCGGGACGTTGAGGGGCGTGGCAACATCTTACTTGTCGAGCACTCGGTTATGAGTATCCTCAGCCGTTCGACATTCAGGAATTTCAAAATAATTGTTTTAGACAACGGCCGGCTCCCAGCGGATGTTCATGAGCGCTTTACCGAAGCGGGAGTGACTGTCGCTCAATACCATTTTCAAGGTGAATTCAATTTTCCTGACAAAATGAACCATGCCTTCAATCTCGTGACCACAGAAGACGTTATCATACTCAATGACGATATAGAGGTAATTTCTCCCGACTGGATTGAAGCGCTGCTTTCATTTTCCCGTCGGCAAGACGTCGGCGCGGTCGGAGCGCAACTTCTCTATCCTAATAACCGGTTGCAGCACGCGGGAGTTGTTATGGGTGTGAATGGTCTGACCACACATTTATTTCACAATCAGCCAGCGTCTGAGATCGGCTATTGCGGCTATACACATCTTGTCCGCAATTATTCGGCCGTTACTGGTGCGGTATTAGCAACGCGTATGAGCCTTGTTCGCGAGGTCGAAATGTTCAAGAGAGAATTGAGGGTAGACTACAACGATATCGATTTCTGTTTGCGACTTGGCGCGGCAGGCTATCGTATAGTCTATACTCCATATGCCTCTCTTTATCATTTTGAAGGATCCTCTTTGGCGAGGAGGGCTGTCGATGAGGCCGACAGGAGTCACTTTTTGTCGCATTGGCAAACGTCTGTTAACGCAGACCCATATTACAACCCCCGACTACCAAAAGATCGAACCGATTGTGCGGTTCTAAGCTGGTGAGTTCGAGGGTAGTTGTCGCAGCAGTGCCGTAGGATTTTGGGCGCCGAGCGTGATAACGTGGGTTTAAGGTCTCTTTGCCGGTGTTCAGGGCGCCGGAGAGACATGGGCCACAATCGCCGGACTTCTGCAGACGGCAAAAATGAACAACGTCGATCCGCTTGCCTGGTTATCTCAAACGCTCAGCCGCATCGCGAGTCGCTGGCCAGCCACGGATATTGAGCTGCTCACGCCATGGAACTTCAAACCTGACGCTGTCGGCTAACCGCTTACGTTTGACTTACGATCACTAGTTGTGCATTTTCATCGTCAGGAAACAGCCACCCGTATCGCGCCCGGGAACAATCCAGTACCGCTCGCAACGCAGTTCAAATGAGGAAGTCTGATGCTGCATGGTTGGATCGATGGTATCGATGGCAATATTTCTGGGTGGGCTTATGATCATAGTGCACCACACAGCCCGGTACGCATAGAAATCTACATCAACGGCGCGCATTATGGGAATGTAACCGCCGATCAACCGCGACCCGACCTTGCCTCCTTGAACATTGGAAATACCAATTACGGCTTTTCGATCAAAGCGCCAAGGGGCCTAAAATCGGATGCAGTTGTCTTTGGGAAGAGTGGTGACAGCTTCATCATCCAGACGCCGCGGTCCCGCGAAAAGCCTTTATCAAAGTACCTTCATCATCAGAGCTTAGTTGATGATGTGGCCGCCGGTCTTGAACTTGTGCTGCGGGGTCCGTCGCTCGCTGAGGATCAATCGATCCTTGACCGCATCTGCCAAATGGCCAGCCGCAACGAGGGCAGTGCTTCTTTCGATCTCGGCCCGATCTGGGGTGCGTTGAAATCGTCCCGTCACGGCGACGTTGAGAAATTCGTCAAGGAAAGAGATCTTCCGGCGCTCGGATCTTATCTCGCCGAATTGGGTAAGCAACCTCTGGCGGTTGGGTTCCTCGGCGGCCCCGAAGCCCATGCAGCGAACCTCACGAGAATTCAATACAGGCGCGACCAGGCTCGGACGATCTTCGATCGGATCGTGTCTTTGGCAGAGGCGATCGGCGTCATCCATGTCGAAAACCCAGAACAGGGTCCGTGGGGTGAAATTGTCGGTCTTTCACCCGATTTCGTTTTAGACGCCATCGCTGCAGCCTACGGCATTCAGAACTTTGAAGCATCCGTCGGTGGCATTTGGGGTCTCCAAACGAGCCATGGTATCGTCAATACGCGTTCCGTGACCGCGATTTATGCTGCTGCGAGGATCAAGGCACTATGCGGTTTGTTCGGTCTGCATGGGGTAGTCGAAATCGGCGGCGGAGCGGGCCTCGTTGCTCATTACAGCATGCTTATGGGGTGCGACCGTTACAAGATCACGGATCTTCCAACCGTTGGCATCACGCAGGCCTACACACTGCGCAATCATCCAGGGCTCGCGCTCTATGGGGAACCCACCGACGAGGCCCGCATTGAGATCATGCCCCCGGCCGAATTCGCGCGCGCACCGAAGGGCCGCTTCGAGTTGCTCTTCAATATGGATTCGCTGCCCGAAATTGAGCCTGAGACCGCCGCTGGCTATCTGCGCAGTGCACGCGAACTAGGCTTTCGCTATTTCCTCAGCGTCAATCAGGAATCCGGCAATATGGTCGATGGCTGGCGGCAGGGGAAGGTACGGAATATCGCGGAAAAGGCTGGGGGCTATGAGTTGATGAGCCGCCATCGTGACTGGATGCGACCGGGCTATGTCGAAGAGCTCTATAGGATCATTCCCGCGTAAGATCCGTTCGACGAGCAGGTGGTTGAAGCATCGATAGCCCATAAAAATGGGTTCGGTGCAACTATGGCGTCAGCGGCACTGCCGCGCGGGTTGCCATCTTGTCAGAAACTGCCCCAGCAAGCGCGATAGCCCTTGTATCCACCAACCATTGCATCGCTAGCGCAAAAATGAATGCGGCGGGAACGTAGGAAAAAAACGCAACAGCTACCGCGACGGGGTAAGTCGCACCAGCAGCATTTGCGACCATAAAACCAAAACAACCTGCCGAGAACAATGCAGGGATATGCGTCAGATAGAGCGGGAAGGATATCTTGCCTAGATACTCAAAGACGCGACCGGACAGCGCCTTTTGCGCCGCCTTCCACCCCGACAGCAATACAACTAACGCCACAGCGGATATTTCATGCCAGAGGGACACGTTCCCCTGATTTATAAACCCTGGCACGGACCAATTGATTGACGGCACAAACCCCATCACCGACACGATCGCATCCCAGTAAGGACCGCGGGAAACAGAAAATGGCACCGTGCCCAAAAAGCAAATCAGCAGCAGGATCGGAAATCGCCATTTTAGGCGAGATGCAAATCGGTGGGCTTCCAGGAGATAAGTACTGCCGCCAAACAGCATGATGGAGACGTACGTCCGACCAACAACGACGCCAAGCAGCAAAAGCAGAACGCCTGCTCCGGTCTTACTTATGCGTGATATGCCAGTACAGAACACAAGGATCAACACCATGGACCCCACAAACTCAATCGGCATTGTCCAAAGCACAGAGTCGTAGGAGTTAGCCAATGTCGCGTTGCCAAGCAAACTATTCCAAGCCTGATACAGCCCATCTGCAAAGCCTGGGTCGGATTGGGTGAACTGGGTTGCCAGCCAATCCGACTTGGTGAGCGCGGCAATACTTTGATTGAAAATAAGCCCATTTTTTAGCAGCGCCCATCCAAGAAGGCTCGCTGCAAGTACTGGAATCCCGAGCCGGATAGTGCGTCTCATCACCAATCCAGGCAGCGTCAAACGGCTGTTGTGAAACGAATTCGCCAGCACAAAGCCAGATAGGGCGAGAAAAATGCAGACTGAGAAGTTTGCCCCCGCTCCCACAAAAAGAAACGGATAAGCGGAAAGCGCGACATCCCAGCTCCCGTGAGAATTCTCAGCTCTCCCGGTATAAATCGCGAAGTCGAATGCAACGAGGAAATGAGACAAGGCCACGTTTAAGGCAGCCAAGCCTCGAAGGCCATCGAAGAACACGAATCGGCTATCAGCACTGCGCATAGTTTTGCCTAGGTTTTCTACCGGATATGCGGGTAGCTCAATAAGTCGCGGAAAGCGAGAAAAATATTCCGCTCTCGTTGAGGGCCAAAGAGACGCGAGGTGAGATCACTGGCTTTGTCCACAGGTGGCTGCGGTTTGAGCAGACCACCGGAACCGTCACGCCAGATGTTGGCCACGGTTTTGAGCGCAGCAAGGACGGCGATAGCACCAGTGGTGTAGGCAGGGTTGATCTACGACCGCGAGCATTCGAGAGAGACAGGTCAACAGTCGCAAGTGTCGTGCTGATGGCGATTGCGCGCTTCGCTAAAGCTGGACAGTTATTCCGCCAATTCCCGGACAACAGTTTCACTAAAGTCCGGACAGTTTGACGAGGTTGGCCCTCGGCAGCCTGGTTTCTATCAGGGTTGATTGATTTCGCCGTTTTCGGCAGCCGTCAAGAGGGGTGCGTTCTTTTGCTTTCGCATGCTCTCGCGAGGCAAAGTAAAGGGCGGCTAGCGTTGAGAGCCCTCCGAACGGTCGTTCGTCCTGGGTATCTCAAATACCGGCTGCCGAATTTTCCCTGTTTGCCAGAACTCGTCATAGGCTTCAGCTTTGTCGCCAAAGCCTAGAATCCCGCAAAACGATTGACCTTTGCCGCCTTATGCATCTCCTTACGACGGAAATAAATCGCTCGTCCGCAGCGAACGGGACTGTGGCCCTGGACAATGATGATCTGCTCGTCCTTGCGCATCGACTGCGTGATTTCGTGTGGCATGATCAGCGGTCGACGCTGGAAACTGATGCTTTCGGACTTGCGGGCGCTGCTATTGGAGTTGCCCCAGCCAACGTTGCGCGAACGTCCTTGGACTTCAACGGTCATGTCTCCGCATTGGGCCGAGACATTGCGTGCTGTATCGAGCGCCTTGATTGCGGCGTAGGATGTGAACGCGCAGCCTTCGATCCAGGAGGTCGCACCATCTTTTCCGAAATGACGCTCAAGCTGGCCGACGGATTGGTACATCAACATCAGTGTGATGCCATACTTACGCCCACGGTCGCGCGCTTCTTCAAGAATACGCATGTAACCCAGCAGATCGACTTCGTCGAGCATGAAGAGCGCGCGGCGGCGGAAGTCGCCGTCGGCCCGGATCATAGCATTGATCAGCGAGCCGCTGATCACTCGGCCAATGCCGGGATAGGAGCGCAGGATCGATGCAGGAATATTGAGGAAGACGTCCTTCCGTCCCGAAGCGATGTCGCTCGCTTTGAACGCGTTACCGCAGACGAGCGCAGCGTAATTGTCGAGTGACAGCCACTGCGTATCCTTGGATGCGGTCGAATATACCCCGGAGAAGGTCTGTTCCGTCATATTGGTGAAGACACCGAGCGTTTCGCGGATAAAGGCGGACTCGGAATTTTCCTGGATGTCGCGCAGCATGGCAAGCACCGACGGTTCTGGTTCGGAAACGATCAGGCGCAGGCTACGCAGGTTGCGGCGGCCGGCGTAAGCGGGCGATAGCATCACGTGAGCTAGAAGCCCAGTTAGCAGATTGTGCGCCTGGTTCTGGAAGTAGGAGCCTGTCGAGGTGTCGAAGCGTAGGCTTTCCGACAAAAGCATATGGGCGATACCAACGATGTCCTCTTCCTTACGTGTCGATCCCTCGATCCCATCAAGAACGTTGAAGCCCGTAACTGGATTCGTGGGATCGAGCACCATAACTTCGCGGCCGAGCGCATGGGAGCGATGCTCGAGAACCATCGGCGCGACCTCCGTCGATGGATCGAGACAGATCAGCGGCCCCCTGTAGCGTAGCGCCGTCGGGATGACATTGCTGGTCGTCTTGAAGCCGCCGGAGCCCGCGAAGAATAACATATGGGTGGAATCGAAATTTTGATTGAAGGTCATGAGTGGCGCCTTGCCACCTTGCCCCCAAGTTTCGTGATCGTTTGGATCAAAAGGCAACTTATGCACGCGATCACGGTCGACGCGGTAGCGCTCGCCGATTACGATCTCTCCGTCCGAGGGGAAGAGCTTAGCCACTTCCGGCATGGGCAGCCAATCGGCATCGCCGAAAATGCCGCGCTTGGCGCGCTTGATCGGATCGGAAACTATGATCGAGAGGCGCGTGGAGAGTGCGACAATACCAAATCCAAGAATGGTCCCGGCAACCGCGAAGGCGTCGAGATAAGTGAGCGCCTCGCTCCATATGACGACGCCATTCTCCACCCATGGAACTAGACGGGCATATTCCCGCAGAGTGTAAAAGCCTGCCACGCATAAAAAGCAAAGAAGGCTCGCAAAAGCGATCGGCGGACGGCGGTGCAGCGGCAATGCCCAAACCGTCAGAAGTGACGCGATGGGTCCGAGAAGGAGATTGGGAAGAGGACCCGCTCGCAAGAACCAATAGGCGATTCGCGCTGGCATGCCGATCGCTAAATCCTGCCACTGCCATCCAGTGATATAGAGTGTCAGGGTTGTCACTACGATCGGCACCAGCATGAAAAGCAAACTTGGATGTATTCTGCACTTCAGCGCCATTAAGAAACCTTCTCGGGCGGTAGTGATTTCGGTTCGTGATAAGGCACTTTAAACGCTGTCCTTCTAATCTCTCTCGGTCGGCAGTGTTCGTCCCAGCTCAGGGATGCCTTTACCAACTTCAGTAAGGCGCCAAGCAGAAAGGCGGGGTTCGCTTCCGCAAGGCGGCCCCGAACGAACAGTTCACCAAGGAGAAGCTTCTGACGGGCGCCATGCTTACGCTCGCCGGACATCAGAAACCTGCGACGAAGCCCCGGTTCCATCAGCTGCTGATCGAATCATTTCAGTGGCTACGGTTGGCATGCCGTTTCATCTCTTTTCGAAATCGCGTGACAATTTCTTCGAAGATCCGATCGCCTCCTCATCAATGGTCTTGAGAGTGTAGTATATGTCGCTCGCGCGACGTGATCGGGAGGCTTGGAGACGGCAGTGGCGATCATGTTCGTCGGAGCAAAGGTGATGAACAGGAAGCGAGGCGTACCATTGTCTCAGTTGCAGCCTATCACCATCGCGCCCCGCAAGCTTACCGACGATCTGCTGGCTCGGCCATCTACGTGGTTCCGATCTTCTGGTTGGTGTCAGCGCGACGCGTTCAGCATTGCGACGGCGATGTTGCCGGAATTGATGCCGCTGGTACGCGCGGATGCGACCGAGAGCGGGGAGGTCGCCGGCGGCATCAACGGGGCCCCTATGGTACTAATCCAATTACCAACCTCTAACCGATATCTCAGGCCCTAATGCTCCCTTCTATGTGAAGGCAAGCGAGGCGGTTCACGTTCGGCAGGGAGCCACTCGATTGCGTCATTGGAGATGGCCGCGAGTTTCAAGAGGCTACCCTCTAGAAGCGTTCGAATTCCGTAGAAAATGACGAGGTCGCGGGCGGAAATGCGAACAAATAAACCATCGTTGGTTGGCCGTATGATGGCGCAGCCGTCGCCAAAGTTCAGAAATCTGTCGGCTCTTTCGGTGGCCGCAGATCGACCACCACAGCGAATTTGCGAGTACACCCTCCCAGCAAAAATATCCTTAGTGCTGACAATGTGTCCTTCTTCGCATTCGAGTCTTTTTTCCCGCCCTTTGGAGATTATTGAAGGGCATAGCTCGGCAGCGTGATGGCAAATCTGCTCGAGCCATATATCGGAATTGGGTAAGGTGACGTAGGTTTCGGCAAAATATTTCAGCATATCGATCTCGTCGGCCTCTAAGCTGGCGTTGCGGCTAATTTCCGGTGTCGGTCAGAATGACGCCGATTGGGTCGATCATGGATTTGTTCCTCGTCCGGCGAGCGCCTCGTTGATCGCATGTCCCAACTCTTCAATTTCCCGAATGCGGTGGCTGGCGGTAGGGCAGACCCGCAAGCCGGCCTTGCCCTTTGCGACCGTGGGAAAGAAGATCGCCGAGGTGTAGTAACCTTTGTTTAGAATATGGGCCGCGGCACGAATGGATTGTCTTTCGTCGCCGAACTCTATGGTGCGGATTGGTAGCTTTGAGCCGGCTTGCTCGCTGGCAACCATCCTGTCGAAAATAGCTAACCGATCCGCAAGCGCATCCTGGCGCAACTTGAGTTCATTGGTGCGGTGCAGCGCCTGAGACGCCATGGCAGCGCCGATTGCCGCCAGATTAAGCGACGCGGAAAAGGCGTAGGCGATCGAGAAGCGCCGGAACAATTCTTCCTGCCGAGGAGTGCCGAGCATCAACAAGCCGCCCGATGCTCCAAAGCCTTTGCCGAGCGATGCGGCAATGATTGTACGCTCGCCAAGGGCTTCGCCGACCTGGGATCGTACAAAGCCCTCCCCAGACTTCCCGAACAAGGAAATGCCATGGGCATCGTCGATATAGAGAAACAGACCGTACCGATCTTGGAGTGCGAGGAGGTCCGCGATTGGTGCGCTCCCGCCCATAGAATAGACTCCATCGCAAACATAAGCTACGCGATCGTTGCGCCGGCAAATATCTTCGAGTGCGTTCAGATCGTTGTGAGCAATCGTTTCAATCGGTGTTTCATTGGCGACGACCGGCTTGTGAAACGCAAGTGTCGCATGCGCCAACCGGTCGAAAACTATCGCAGGTCTTTTGTTCTCAGTGAGGCATCCGGAGGCGAGGAGTGGTAGGGCTCCCATATTGACCGCGAGGACGGTCGTGTAGGTTATAACCCGTGCTGCAAACAAGTCGGAGAGCGCTTCTTCCAGTTCGCCTAATAGGCTGAAGTTAAGCCTCGTTCTTGCGCAGGACCAATGGAGCGCCTTGCATCGCTGCACCGCCTCTATTGCGCCTTCGAGGATGAGCGGATGATTGTCGAGGCCGAGATAAGAGCAGCGAACGAAGTCAGTCACTTGTCTCTTCTGACGCGCCGTGGACAACAGGACGGAGCGATCCTTGTCCGGGTCCGCGTAAAGCGCCATGACTCCCTCCTGCTCGGCCGCAGCAAGGTTTTGATCGGCGGAAACGATCACGCTGAGGGTATTGCGGTAGGATCGCGACACAGCCGTAGCGGTGGGCGAATGATGATCATCGCTCATGGGAATATCCAAATTGTTCGTAGCGGAGCAGCGACACAACAGAAAATAGACATCTGCTGCAGCACATCGCATCTCATTGGCGACGCGATGCTATTTTATTGCCGTGGAATGGGACTGCGAACAACGATCGTTTCGGTAATATTGTCTGAAGGTTCTGTGACGCCAATATTTCGAAAGTGAAAGGCTTGATAAACACAGCAGGCGGAATGTCACATTGATGCTCAACGGAGTTTCTCCGTGATCTCAGTGTTTACGAAGCCCGCTCTGCATTCTGACGCTCATCAAGCGCATAACCGGTGGCCCGCACCGTGCGGATAATATCGCGACCTAACACCCGTCTCATGCCCCGCCGAAGGCGCCCAACATGAACGTCGACGGTGCGGGGCTCCACAAAGGTACCTTGCGGCCATGCAGCCTCGATGAGAGCGTCTCGGCTGAAGACGTAGCCTGGTTTTTGTAGAAAATGCTGAAGAAGGCGAAATTCGATCGGACTGAGTTGGACGTCCATGCCATCGCAATCGACGCGCATGCTGTCGAGGTGCATCGTGATTTCCGCATAAATAAGCGTGTTGCCGGGGGAGCTTGTCATGCAAGATCTCCCACTCGCGTCTGGCGATAAGTCTGACAGATAAGATAGAAAACGCTCTGGGTTGAAGGGGCGCATGAAAATCTCGGATACGCCGGTTTTGAGCACTTCCAGATAAAGTTGCTGATTTCCTGCTCCCACGAAAACCGCGATCGGTGGAGTCTTGTCGGCCAATGCCTCCCTGATCTGGCTGACAAGATCGCTGATGCGGAAGGCATCGTTATGATAGTCTATTATCACGGCCACCAAATCATCGGATTTCACACTAGCGAGAGCTTCCTCCGCTTCCTCCACCAGTGAAGGTTCAAAACCTGTCATGTTGAGGATCTGGGCGAGCAGAAGGTAGAATTCGTAATCCTTGGAACAAATGAGGATGAGTGGCTTCATTGATGATAACCTTTCGATCAGTGGGCCGCAGCACGCGGACGATGAGTCAAAGATTCCGCATAACCTTTGGGTATTTTGACGCAACAAAAATTCACCCTTTAATTGCGATCATGCCTGCTTTCGCCGAAAATCGCTGTATTTTACCTGTCATAAATTCGTATTGCACGTAAAGAGAGAAAATGGTATTTATTCAATCACAATTTTGTTGCATCATAAAGGAGACGCTTCGCAAGCGAGTTCGTTCGGCTCGCCCAAGATTCAAGGTTGGTGTATGTTGAGATAAAATAGGAAGTGGCCAGGGATCACACGACACATGCGGCATCCGCGGTCGTGACTCACTTGTGGGAACAAAGTCCGGCCAAACTTCGTCCCGTGCCGGACGTTCACGGGAGAGCTTCCTATGACTTTTGCGGATACATCAAAATCTCGCCAGCCACCGTCCTCGGCAGATGACATCTCTATCTGGTGTGGTAAGGACCCTGCCTTCGCGGCTTTGGCCGCAAATGCGGCCTATGGTCCTGATGCCACGCTTGCTGTGGCTTGGTGCGCTTTAGGCGCGAAGGTGGATGGACGTGCCGCCGACAGCCATTTCTGGTTCGAAGTTTTTTGCCTGCTGAGCGCTAGCGCAACGCAAACGTGGGCTCCTCGACCGGCGCGGCGCGGATTCGGTGACGCGGACGACAAACTGAATTAAGTTTCCTGTAGCCAAAATGGCCGGGCGGGACCGATAATCTTTGTACTTCTCGGTAACGCCCCACCGCTCTGGTATCGGCCGACGCTAAGCGATGAGAGTGCGCATAGAGGGAAGTTTCCGAGGTGGTGGAGCGACGGGGATGGTGATCCCATAAGTGCCAACTGTCTGGAGATAGACCGCGACGTGGCGGTCGGAGCAAAGAACGCCGGTAAGCGATTGCCTGCAGGACTCAGAGCTTTTGCCGCAGCTTTTCGATATGCTCCTCACAAATCGCTTTTACCAATTGCTGCAGCGCGTCCGTGCGTTCACCAAGCCAGACCAGCGCTTCTTCGGTGATCTTGAAATGCTCGGAATAACGGGATTTCACGTAGGCTTGGTTGATGATGTTGAACCAGGTAGTATAGCGGTGCCGATCTCGTGGCCAGATCTCTGCAAGCCGCTGGTCGCGACCTTCGGCAAGCGTCTTCAGGTGGTTGAGGTTGTGCGAGGCCGGGCTGTGGTTCGTCAATGTCAACAGCATAGCTGAGTAGCTATGTTCAATCGCTTGATGAAGAAGAAAAGCAGCGTGTTTAAAGCGCCCTTTCTCCACAAAAAGATGGATGCCATCCATTAATGCCGTTGCAAAAGAATATCGTTCATCAAAATGTCGTCGAGCGGTACGGAGAGCATCGGCGGGTGTGAGCGGCTTCGGCTCGGCAAGTTCCTCATCGTCGAGTTCGTAAAGAACGATGCCGTCGCGGCGGATTTCGCTGAAAAAGTAATTGCCGAGTTTCAGCGCTGTGTTGACCTCGCGTAGCGAATGCACGTTGAGGCTGACTGGCGGCTTAACGATACGGGGAAAACGGTCGGCCGCCTTGCGCCAGTATGAACCGAAGTCTGTAAGTTTGCGATTGTTGACGATTACCAGCAGATCATAGTCGGACTTATAGCCTTTGCCGGTGTTCTCTTCATCGACCCAATCGCCACGAGCATAGGAGCCGAAAAGAATGATCTTGAGGATACGCCCCCTCTTCTTGAAATCGGCCGTGCCTTCCTTCAGCGCATCCTCGAATTCCTCATGCACGATCTCGACAATTCGCGACAATTCCAGTCGTTTGCGTTCCGGCAGATGATCGAGGCTGAACTTCATGGAGAGCAGAACCCTTTCTGATGATTCCAGTTCTAGGTACGATCCGTTTACAATGCCAGTCCGATATTGATTCTACGCCAGCCGGATAACGTAGCGGAAGAGATCTTTCAACCTTCGATCGAATTCTCGTTTCGAGGGTCTCTGTTCAATAGCTTGCTCTGTGTAGGTCAGGTACGCTTCGAATGTTCTCTGTATGTTCTTATATGGCAGATGAGAAGTCAAGTTTGACTTCTGAGCATGAAGGTGGTGGTTCATCTCTTCAAATGCCGCACCTAAAGACCAAATAGCTTGCGGACATTGTTTCCTCAGAGACTGCAGGTGCTTATGTGTTTGCGAAATGTCCGTTCGCCGGAGTCTTTTGGGCATCCAGCCGTGAATTGTCTCGACGCTTTGCAGGCCGAGACATTTGGCGTGGGATTCAACACCAGGACCGCAGGCGCGGTCACTGCGGTCGAGGCTATCATCAGCGAAATTCCAATCTTCCACCTCATTAGGCAAGAGAGGCCCGCCCGGCTTCGAGCCTTTCTGCTCGCAGGCGGACCTCTTGCAGAGGTGTATTGGGGTGCGCCGGCGTCGAGCGTTCATTCAATGAACGATCGCTAAACACTCATCTTCTAAAGGTCGTGGTACCGTATAATCATGCACGATGTTTTCACGTCGTCATCCTGCTTTAGCGAACCCAGTTGTTCCATCGCTCCAGTAACTCCGCGGCATGATCGTTGATCCATTTGGCATCTGGAATGACGATACTGTCGCGCACGTCTTCGGCGCTCGGCATCTGGTCGCGAACTGCTTGCGGCATCATCATAATCGCCGCGCTGCTAGGTGGCGTGCACAATAATGCCTCGCACACCTTGGCCTGGATATCCGGGGAATCCAACCAGAAGGCGATGAGTTTCAGAGCATTGTCGCGATTGGGCGCTCCCCTGATAACCGTGAGGCGATCGCCCACCAGAAATGCCGCCTTGTTCGACCAGGCGATTGAACGTCCTTCTGCCTTGAGCGCGCTTGCCCTCGTTAGCCAGATCTGTCCGATGCTGTAATCGTTCTCACGGAACCCTTGGACGCTCTGATCTCCGGTTTTCCACCAGAGCGAGATGGACGGTCGCAATGCGTCAAGCTTCTTAAGAGCGCGATCGACGTCGAGCGGAAATAGGTTCTCGCGTTTGACCCCTTCTGCCAAAAGGGCAGCCGCCATGACACGCCACGGATCGTCGAAATTCGGAAACGAGCGTCCGCCCGGGAACTTTGAAGTATCCCACATATCCGCCCAGGTCACGGGTTGGTTGCCTTTGAAGGCTTGCGGATCGTAGGCCATCAATGTGGCTGTTGAAAACAGCCGCACGCCGGCCGGGATGCAGGCATCGGGAACGAGATCCTGACGGTCCCTAAACTGGGTGCAAAAACTGTCAAGCGGTTCGGAAATCGCGAGATGATCCTTTGAGCTTACCTGGATTTCTCCATCCGGATAGAGATCCCAGCTGACATTGCCGGTTTTCACCATCGCCGTCGCCTTAGCGCGCATCTCCGCGTTGGTCGCCGCTACGGAAACGACCTGTATGCCAGTCTTAGCGGTGAACGGCTCGAACCACCATTTGCGTAGCACCGCATCATAGGCGCCGCCAGTCGTGGCGATTACGACCTGCTCACTGGCAAGTGCCGGAACGGGTGTCTCTCCCAGAAGAATGGCTGCGCAAAACATAGCAACGCCGCTCAGCCGGATGGCTGCTCTTATTGTCATCAATTTTTCCCTCTTATTGTCCCGCCTACAGCGGGTGTTTTTGCCGCTATTGCTGCTCCCGGCGGCTGTTCAGGAGATGTATGGAGCCCATCAAAAGCAGCGAAACGGCAACAATGATGACCGAGACGGCGGCAATGACAGGCGTCAGGTTGAAATCGATGTCCTCGAACATTTTCCGGCTGATCGTCTTCCCGCCGGTATCCGAGATGAAGAATGCCACGGTCGCCTCGTCAAAGGAGGTCAGGAAAGCAAAGACCGCGGCCGTCGCCACGGCCGGCGCAAGATTGGGAAGTGTCACGGCAAAGAAGGCTTTGAGCCGCCCTGCTCCGCAGCTCAACGCCGCCAATTCCAGCAACGGGTCCATTCTCTCCAACGCTGCAGAAACGATGATGACGACAAAAGGTACCGCCAGCACCGAATGGGCAAGGACGAATCCGGTCAGATTTCCTGTCAGTTGTAAAGGTGAGAAGACCAGATAGAGCGCCACGCCGAAGACGATTGCCGGCACGATCATCGGTCCGAGGCAGAGGGCCTGCAGCAGTGTCTTGCCCGGTAGTTTGCCACGTACGAAAGCAACCGCCGCCATCGTCCCGATGGTCGTCGCTACCACCGTGGTTACTGCGGCGATCTGTAGGCTGAAAATGGTCGAGCGCAGCCAGTCGGGATCGGACAAATACGCCTCGAACCAGCGCAGGGTCAGCCCCTGTGGCGGGAACGTGATGTAGGAGGCGTCGCTGAGTGCCAGTGGTATCACCAGCAGCGTCGGAAGGACGAGAAAGAACAGCACCGCCGCAATCATTAGATTGCATACGTGTCGTGCCACTCGTGACCAGATCGGGCGAAATCGCCGGGCGTCGGATGACGATGTTGTCAATCGCTGCGTCAAGGGTTGAGATTCAATGGACACTGTTCAAACCTTTGCTGAAAGAGAGCGCGCGGCGAAAGAGCAGCACCAGCAGCAATGTCGTGCTGAGCAGGATGACTGACAGGGCGGCCGCAAACGGCCAATCCAGAAGGACGATTGTCTGCTGGCCGATGAGGGTCGCCATCATCAGCGCGCCGGGTCCACCGACTAGGGCGGGGGTGATGTAGAAGCCGATGGCGAGAATGAAGCAGATCACGCAGCCGGCGAAGACGCCGGATAGGCTAAGTGGAAAGGTCACGCGCCAAAAGGCGACGATCCGGCTGGCACCGAGATTTCGTGCCGCCTGCTCATATGCGCTCGGCACAGAACGCAAGGCAGAATGGATCGGCAGGATCATGAAGGGCATCAGCACATGCGTCATCGCGAGAATGACAGCGCCCTCCGTATAGAGCATTTTCAGCGGTGTCGAGATAACGCCGAGCTGGATCAGTCCGTCGTTGATGATGCCGTTGCGCCCTAGCAGCACGATCCAGGCATAGGAGCGGACAAGTACCGAGGTCCATAGCGGAATGAATAAGCATGCCGTTCCGAGCTTTACCAACTTGCCGCGCATGTGCGCGATTGCATAGGCGGTCGGATATCCGATTGCAAAACAGGCAACGGTCACGATCGCCGCGATGCGGAAGGTTCTGAGCAGGACCTGAATATAAAGTGGACTGTCGAAGACACGCTGGTAGGGGGCAAGCGGAGCTTCCCCGGAAAGGCTGATGCCGATAAGTCTGACCACCGGATAGACGAAGCCTCCCGCTAAGAGGAGGAGCAGCGGCAGGATCAGCAAGATGGCCAATAACGGCGAATAATGTTGGCTCGACCCTGTAAGGATCCAGCGGCGGAAAGTGCCGACCGATTGTCTCGCGAAGGATGACGCCATGATTAAACCCCAACTTTTGCAAAGAGCCGCAAGGCGTTCGCTTCTGGGATGACGTCAACCAGGTCTCCTTGACGAAGACCTGCCGCTACATGCCCAACGGGCATCTGGATCTGCAGGAGGCGGCCGTCACCGTTCTGCGTTCGCACGAAGAACAGGAAAAACGAACCGGCGAAAACGGTTGCGTCTATGGTGCCCGTCAGAATGGCACCACGGTCGCGACCATGAGGCGCTAACGACAACCGTTCGGGGCGAACCGCGATAGTGACAGCTTGGCGAGAGGCAAAGGGGCTTGCCCCGCCTTCGTCAGCCGCGGTAGCAACGACGTTGCCGCCCTTAGGCCGTACCATGTAATTCCCGTTATCTCGACCGAGATATTCGCCGTCGAGAAAGTTCATGCGACCAATGAAGTCTCCGACGAAGGCTGAGACAGGCGAATGGTAAAGATCGAGCGGTGATCCCACTTGGGCTAACCGGCCTTCTGCCACCACTGCAACGCGATCAGACATGGTGAGTGCTTCCTCCTGGTCATGCGTCACATAGACGACGGTCGCCCCAAGCCGTTGCTGCAAGCTCTTGATTTCCAATTGCAGCGCCTCGCGCAGTTTCTTGTCGAGGGCCCCAAGTGGTTCGTCCATAAGGAGAACAGGCGGCTCGAAGACGATCGCCCGAGCGACGGCGACGCGTTGCTGCTGACCTCCAGAGAGTTGATGGGGATATCGATCGCCGTAGCCGTCGAGATGTACCTGCGCCAGTACCGCCTCCACCTTGCGGCTGATGAGATCTTTGTCCATTCGGCGCATGCGCAACGGAAAAGCGATGTTGGCTGCCACCGTCAGATGCGGAAAAAGGGCATAGCGCTGGAACACCATACCGATGTTGCGCCTATTTGGCGCCATATAGGTAACGTCACGACGGCCGATCATTATCTGACCGTTGCTCGGGCTCTCAAAGCCGGCGATCATCGTGAGTAGCGTCGTCTTGCCGGAGCCCGAAGGACCAAGGATCGACAGGAACTCACCTGCCCGAATGGCCAGTGAAATGCCATCCACAGCAAGCGATGTGTCATATCGTTTTTCAATCCCTTGCAGCGTAAGTGCTTCACCAATCAAAGTTCCTCTCCTTATTGTTGTCGTTGTGAAACGTGTTCGTTTGCGACGGCGTCGCGAGTTGTTCACCGATCGCTTGGCTTCTGGTCCGGTTCCCGAGTTGAACTTTGGGAAGACGGAAATCTGCGAAAGTGCTATGACTTTAATGTCACATAATGTTTGCAAGTATGTCGCTTTTCATTTTTGTTGCAACAAAATAAATGCTTGTCAAAGGAAATTGGAGGAATTTTCAATGGAAAACGTATCGGAAGACGAAGGATACCATCAGCATCAGCCCAATCGATTGGGCGAAATGGCATATCACAACATGAAGGAGCGACTGATCCGAGGCGCTTTTTCCCCCGGAGATAAGCTCACAATTCGTGCGGTTTCGGAAATGCTGGATGTCAGCACGACGCCCGCTCGTGACGCCATCAACCGCCTCGTGATCGATGGTGCGCTCATTTATTCTGGGCCGAAAACCGTTATCGTTCCCCACTTAAGATTGTCGGATCTCCAGGAGATTACGCAGATGCGTCTGGCCCTGGAGGGGCTTGCGGCGGCGCTGTCCGTCAAGGCCGCAAGCGAGGCAACGATCGATGAACTTGAGCAACTTCAGGCGAAAATTGACGCCGCATTGGATGAAAAGCGTTATTTTGACACCCTTTGGCATAATAAGGAGTTCCATTTCGCGATCTATCGTCTCAGCGGAATGCCCTATCTTTTACAGGTGATCGAGACTCTGTGGCTGCGGGTTGGTGCGTCATTTAATGGCCTCTACCCGGAATTTTCCGAGACGCGCTACGGTGCTCGCAATCACCGTAACGCGATAGAGGCGCTTGTTGAAAAGGATGCCGATGCTGCGCGCGCAGCCATCGAGAGCGACATTCGTGATGGATTTCGTCAGATGAAAAAAATGAGCGCAGACCGCGATCAAAGGAATCTCTCTCGCCGCTGAATAATTATGTTGCACTTTCCTTCTCTCCGTGTTTTTTTGTTGCAACAAAAATGTGAACGGGATGCGAACGCGCATCTCTGCATGGAGAGGGCAAGGCATGCTTCATCAGGATTTTCCATCATTTCGACGGGCAGCACTCAGATCGCGATCGCAATATTTCTTCGAGCGAGGGCAGATCGTATTTCCCGATGGAACCACGCGCGTCACCGTCGAACGTGATCCTCTGCCGACGTATATTTCCCGCGGTGAGGGTGCTTATCTGGTCGATGTCGACGGCAATCGGCTCCTCGACCTCAATAACAATTTCACAACGCTGATCCATGGTCACGGTTACCTACCCGTTGCCGACGCAATCGCAGATCTCCTGCAGAAAGGAACCTGCTTTTCCAATCCAACGGAGCACGAGTTGGGATTGGCGGAATTGCTCGTACAGCGCATTCCCGCGATCGAGCAGATTCGCTTCGTCAACAGCGGCACCGAGGCTGTCATGTTCGCTATCAAGGCAGCTCGCGCCTTTACCGGGCGGTCGCGCATTGCCCGCGTCGAAGGAGCCTATCACGGTGCCTATGATTGGGCCGAGGTAAGCCAAGGCGCGTCGCCTGCATCCTGGGGACCCGCGGACGCCCCCACATCCACGACCTCTTATGCCGGCGCGCCGGAAAGTATTGCCGAAGAGGTCGATGTGATCCGCTTCAATGATGTCGAAGGCCTGGAACGGAGGCTGGCCGTGTCTGGTGGCGACCTTGCCTGCATCCTGATGGATCCCATGCCGAGCAGGGCGGGTTTGCTCGCCCCTGAGCCAGCCTTCATCGAAGCCATCTCCAATCTTGCCCGGCAATATGGCGTTCTCGTCATAGCCGACGAAGTGCTGAATCTGCGTCAGGGATATCGTGGTGCATCGGCGCGTTTCGGGCTCGTGCCGGATCTTATTGCTGCCGGGAAGATTATCGGCGGGGGCTTTCCAGTCGGCGCAGTTGGTGGTCGCAAGGAGGTGATGGCGGTGTTCGCAAGCTCGGGCGCAAGGCCAGCGGTGCCACAGGGCGGCACCTTTTCGGCCAATCCGGTTTCAATGGTCGCAGGAAGGGTGGCCATGGAGGCACTGACTTCGGCAAGCTTCGAGCGTCTTGATGAAATGGGTACGCGTGTGCGCGACGGCCTTTCTGCCGCGATCGCGCGTCATGACGCGCCATTTATCGTCACCGGTTCGGCTTCGCTTTTTCGTATTCACCCCAAGCGGCAGGTGCCCCGTGACTATCGGCAGGCCTTCCCGACACCGGAACAGAACAGTTGGATGACCAATCTGACAAGCCATTTCCGTCAGCTCGATATCCTCCTGCCCTTTGGGGCCGCCGCCTGCCTGTCCACGGCAATGACGAACAACGATCTTGATTTGATCGTCGATGTCTTCGGCGATTTCCTCGAAACCTACGAAGCCGATTTTGCTGGAGCAAACGCATGACCACGAAGTCCTTGGAAACTGTCGCTGAATGCCTGGCTCGTTCGCTGGTGCGCCATGACGTCACTCATATATTTGCCCAGAGCCTACCATCAGCGCTCATCCTGGCTGCCGAAGCGGCAGGCATTCGCCAGGTCGCTTACCGACAGGAGAATATGGGCGGCGCCATGGCCGATGGCTATGCGCGACGATCCGGAAAGATCGGCGTGGTGGCCGCCCAGAATGGTCCGGCTGCCACGCTGCTGGTGCCGCCCATGGCCGAAGCGCTGAAAGCGAGCGTTCCGATCGTAGCACTTGTGCAGGAAGTCGAGCGCGATCAGATGGATCGGAACGCGTTCCAGGAGCTTGACCATATCGCGCTCTTCCAATCCTGCACGAAATGGGTGCGCAGGGTCATGGTCCCGGAGCGAATAGAGGACTATGTTGATGCCGCCTTCACTGCTGCTGCCTCCGGTCGACCCGGGCCGGTTGCGTTGCTGTTGCCTGCCGATCTGCTGCGTTCGGAGCTTGGTGTCAAAACGCCATCGCGATCTCTGAATCTTGGCCATTGGCCGCTTGACCGGTCATCCCCTGATCGCGCGACTTTGCAAAGGGCAGCGGAGTTGATCGCGAATGCCCACAATCCCGTAGTAGTCGCGGGTGGCGGCGTCCTCGGCAGCGATGCCTGCCATGAACTGGCCATGTTGCAGGATCTGGCTGTACTCCCAATTTTGACCACCAACATGGGCAAGGGTGCAGTTAATGAATATCACTCGCTTTCGGCCGGCGTCTTAGGATCACTCGTGGGTCCGCGGTCACTCGGGCGCCATACGGCAGCTCTGGTCGGTGACGCAGACCTTGTCATTCTGGTTGGAACGCGAACCAATCAGAATGGCACGGATAGTTGGCGGCAAATTCCTGCTGGCGCTCAGGTGATCCACATCGATGTCGACCCTCAGGAAATCGGCCGCAATTATCAAGCGCTACGCCTGGTCGGGGATGCGCGTGAGACACTCAGAGAACTTGTTCATGCCCTCAACGCGCAAGATCTATCCCAACGTCGGGACCAACGGGCCGCTGTTACCAGCCGCGTAGCCGAGTGCTGGCGGCAGTTCGATGAGGATCGGCATCACCTCGTGCATGCTACTGCGTCGCCGATTCGCCCGGAACGTATCATGGCAGAACTGCAGGCGTCATTGACACCGCAGACGACTGTCGTTGCGGATGCAAGCTATTCATCGATGTGGGTCGTCGGCCAATTGCGATCGCTTGCTTCAGGAATGCGGTTCCTGACGCCGCGCGGTCTTGCGGGACTGGGGTGGGGCCTGCCTCTGGCTCTTGGTGCAAAGGCAGCTAGACCCGAGCATCCGGTGGTCGCCATCGTTGGCGACGGCGGGTTCGCCCATAGCTGGGCGGAGATGGAAACCATGGTTCGCTCCGATCTTCCCATAACCATCATCCTTCTCAACAACGGTATCCTCGGTTTCCAGCGGGATGCCGAGACAGTAAAGTTCGGGCGCTTCACATCGGCGTGCCATTTCGCACCTGTCGATCATATGCAGATCGCTCAAGCCTGCGGATGCCCGGCAGTGCGCGTTGAGGATCCAGCCGAGCTCACGGCTCATCTACAGGGTGGACTGACAGGCAAGGGGCCGCTGTTTATTGAGGTCATGACAGATCCAGAGGCTCATCCGGCTTTGTCCTTATTTGCCGGCTTGGATGAGGCGGCATGATGCCAGAGCCGTCTCGCATCGCCGTCGTGACAGGAGGGACGAGCGGTATCGGATTGGCGACGGCGCGAAAACTACTGGCGGCGGGGCATTGCGTCGCCGTCTTCAGTCACAGCGCTAAAACTGTCACTGATGCAACTGCCGTGCTGTCCGCGGAATTCGGATCTGGACGCGTCTTGGGCCGAGTTGTCGATCTGTCGGATCCTGTGGCTGTTACCAATTTCTTCGAAGAGCTTTCATGCACCTGGGGAGATGCCGAAATTCTCGTCTGCAACGCCGGCATATCGCCCAAAGGCTTAGCTGGTCCTCGGCGGTTCGAGGAAATCGGGCTGGAGGAATGGAACGAAGTGCTGGCCGTGAATCTGACCGGCACCATGTTATGTTGTCAGGCGGTCGTCAGGGGAATGCGACAGGCGGGATTCGGACGCATCATTTTGATTGGATCGCTCGCTGGGCGCACACGTCCTCGCATTGCCGGTGGCGCTTACGCCGCCAGCAAAGCAGCGCTGGCCGGCCTTATGCGCGCGCTTGTCGGATCGTGCGGTCCTTTCGGCATAACCGTTAATCTCGTGGCGCCGGGCAGGATCTTGACACCCTTGACTGGCGATCCCAATACGCCGGCCAATCAGGACGCGGTTGCACGCATTCCTTCTGCCAGATTGGGAATTCCGGAGGACATTGCCGCCGCCGTTGCCTTTCTGGCGTCGGAAGAAGCGGGCTTCGTTAATGGTGCTATCCTCGATATCAACGGGGGCGAATATGCGCCAGCCTAGAGCCGTCACGCGGCCCGGGGCGTTCAACTTCAAGCGCTCCGATGCGACTGTGAAGCTCGACGTGGCGGCCCACAACGAAGTCATTATCTGGACCTCCGATGCAGAGCTGTTCTTGCCGTTTAGCTATATTCTGAAGACGGAGGGCTTTATGCCCTCTTTGGCTTGCAGCGCCAACGATGTTTTGGCTTCCTGCACGAAGCGCTTGCCGTGCGCGGTCCTTTTCGATTGCACCCGTGAAACCCAAGATGCCGTTTCCATATGTGGCGAAATCAGGCGATCCACCACACATGACAAGGAGGTCCGCCTGATTGCGCTCTTGCGAAGCGAAGCGCAGCCGCTTCATCTTGCCTTGCTGCAAGCCGGTGTTGATGACTGCCTGTTCAGGCCGCTTTCACCGGAGAAGTTGCTGACATCTCTCAGGCAGGCGGCGGGACAGGCCATGGAAACGGCCAACTCAAAAAGGGTTGCGTCGCTGGCTTTTGCCGACTTGGAAGTCGACGTCGACAGTCGCCGAATACTTTGCAACGGTTGGGACTTTGCGCTGCCACCCATCGAGTTCAATATTCTACGTCATCTGATGAAGAGGGAGGGACAGCTCTGCAGCCGTTCCGAACTGATTGCTTCGGCTTGGCCGGCTTCCGCCGAAGTCACGCCGCGAACCGTAGACGTTCACATTGGCCGCTTGCGCAAGGCGCTGGGAGTGTTGCCCGGATGTAGTGCTGCCATTCGCACCGTCCATGCAGCTGGCTATGTGTTCAAACCCCGGGGCTTGCGAAAGACTGGCTCAAGCACATCAGCGTAGTCGCTTTGCTTGGACGGATCTGGATTTTTATTGATTCTTTTAATTCAGTTTGATTCGGCCACTGAGATGCTCAATTACCGCGCTTGAAAGCTCCGTAGCTTCTCGAAAATCTCCGGCGCGATCTCAAACTGACGGGCCTTACCGCGCCCCATGGAATTCTTCACGAACGTCTCGGTCAGGATGCCACGCTTCACCAGCGGCTCGATCGTCTCCGTCACGCCCATGCGTGTAAGCTTCGTAATTTCGACTATATTTGAGATAGTTAGTGCTTGGTGAGCTTGGTTCATGATGTAAAGAACACTCATCATGCCGACCTGTTTCAGCCGGGATTGCGGTGTCTCGTCCTCCTGCGGATTATCCATGATCTCATGCAGGATGAAGGCGGCAAACGAAAGACTGTGCCACTGCGTGGTTAGGGTACTTGTCATCTTTTTAACTGCATTATATAAGTCACTATAAATTACGAAAGACGCCCGATTCGTCGCCGGACCGATCGTCAGATATCGCCACATCGAAGGATCATGCTGATGAAACGCCTTCTGGTTGGAACAATCTTCGCCATTGCCGGCTGCATGCCTTTATATCTCATTTCCGAGCGGCATGCGCGCGCCGATGATTGGGGATGCCAGGTTATCCTGTGCCTTTCCAATCCGGGTGGGCCCACACAATATGCCGCCTGCCGTCCCCCAATCAACAAGCTCTGGCAGAAGCTTGCCAAGGGGCATTCCTTTCCCACTTGCAGCGGTGTCGGCTTCCGGGCATCGCGTCCTGGTTACGAGCCCTATTTCTGCAGTGACGGCTATCGCCTGACGACACGTTATGGCGAGCGCGGCCAACAAGAGACCTGCGTTTCGCGAACCCTTTCCGAGGTTGATGGCGGCTATTGCGCCTCCGGTCGCGATGGCGGCGCTAGAGACGATGGGTTGGTGATATCGGCGCGCTGGCAGCGGGATGGCCGGCACGTACAGTGTATGGGCTATCCGACGGCAAGGCCGAATGTGCGATCCGAGCCCCATTATGTCGATGTAACCATCGATGGTGTTGGAAGCCAACGGGTTTGGTACTGACCATGGCCGTCTCCTTTACCGATCTTGCCAAGACCTGTGCGCCGGCGATTGCGATCGAAACGCTTGCGGCGGTTGTCAGTCTCGAAAGCCAGTTCCAGCCTTTTGATATTCGTGTAGGCGGGAGTTCATCTCTTCATGAACAGCCGAAGAGCAAGGCCGAGGCGATCGAAACCGCAACGGCGCTGATGGCGGAGCATAAGGATGTCCAGCTAGGACTTGGCGGCATTGGCATCGCCGAATTGCGCAAATTTGATCTCGGCATCGCGGATGCTTTCGACCCATGCCTCAACCTCAAGGCAACGGCCACATTGCTCGATGGTTATTATCGTCTGGCAGTGCGCGCCGGCGCCGCACCGCAGCAGGCTGAGCGCGTGATGCTGCAATCCTACTACGGGCGCTCCGATCCTTCGGTCGGAAAGATGGCCCAGTATGACGATCAGGTCCAAAGCGAGGCCAAACGGCTTTCGAAGACGCTGTTCGCCATAGCGATAGGGCAGAGTGTGGGGCGGCCGACAGTTCCCGAATACCAGACCAGTGATCCGTCCTTGAACGGTGAGGAAGGGCCTTTGCCCGAACGGTCGGCGAAACCACCGTCTTGGGATGTCTTCCACGCAGCGCGGCAATCATCTGCGCTGGTCTTCCAAAATGATCAACCGGAGCAGTCTGAATGATGTCGAGGATCAATATTCGTGCATTTGGCGTCACCGTTGCGGTGGCAACGGTCCTTTCGATCGCCATGATCGAGCCAGCCTTCGCGCAGAGCGCCGGCGGGATCGAGACGGTTCTGCAGAATATCGTCACCTTGCTCACGGGCAACGTTGCCAAACTCCTGGCAACGATCGCCGTCATCATCGTCGGCATCGCCTGGATGTTTGGTTACCTCGACCTTCGCAAGGCAGCCTATGTCGTGCTCGGCATCGGTATTCTCTTTGGCGCCTCTCAGATCGTCAGCACGATTTCCGGGGGCTGAAATCATGGTGAAGAAGGTTTCGCTTGAGGAAGATACCCTGTTCTTGGCTTGCACCCGGCCAGCGATGATCGCCGGGGTGACAATGGAGGCCATGGGCGTCAATATTATACTGACGACGATCCTCTACATTGTTGCCGGCTCGATTGCCTATGGGCTTGTCGGTGTGGTCTTTCATTTCATTTTTCGCTCGCTCGTCAAGCATGACCACAACATGTTCCGTATTATGCTGGCCTGGATCGAAACCCGTGGTCGTTCGCGTAACGGCGCCTATTGGAGGGGTGCTTCGCTGACGCCGTTGAGGCTAGTGCGACACTATGACGAAAGGGACCTTGGCCATGCCTAATGTGTCCCGTCTCAAATTCCGTGAACTCGAGCCAGAAACGTACATCCCCTATGTCCGGCACGTGGATGAGACCGTGATCGCACTCGATTCCAGAGCATTGGTAGCGATGATCGCTTTGGAGGGCGTATCGTTCGAGACAATCGACGCTATCGATTTGAACAGCCTGCAGCGCGATCTCAACACGCTCTACCGCAACATTGCCGACGAGCGTCTGGCAATCTGGACCCACCTCATCCGTCGGCGCGATAACACTTATCCCGACGGCGAGTTCACCAATTCCTTCTCGGCAACGTTGAATGGCAAGTATCGGGAGCGGATGGTGAGCGAAGATCTGTTTCGCAACGATCTCTATCTCACCCTGCTTTGGCATCCGGGACACGATCCGGCCGAACGGCTTGCAAATTTGCTGTCACGGCTTCGTAAGGCCCAACGAGCAGCAGCCGAGCTCGATGAGGACAGCCTGAAACATCTGCGGGACAAGGTGACCGATGTCACTGCGGGACTGAGACGCTTCGCCCCGCGCGTGCTGTCTCTCTACGATCAAAACGGCATCCTGTTTTCCGAACCGAGCGAGGTGCTGCATCAGTTGATCGGCGGCCGGCGAGAGCCCATACCATTGACGGAAGGCAGGATCTCCTCGGCGATCTATTCCGATCGTGTGATCTTCGGGCGCGAGACGGTCGAGATCCGCGATGAAGGGACAAGCCGTTATGCCGGCATGTTCGGGTTCAAGGAATATCCGGCGAGAACCCGTGTCGGTATGCTGGACGGCATTCTGACGGCACCTTTCGAACTGATCCTCACTCAGTCCTTCGCATTCAGGTCCAAGACCGATGCCCGCACCATCATGGGCCGCAAGCAGAATCAAATGGTGAGTGCGGTCGACAAGGCAGCCTCCCAGATTGAAGAGCTTGATGCGGCAATGGACGAGCTGGAATCGAACCGTTTCGTGCTTGGTGAACACCATCTGACTCTCGGGATCTTCGCTTCATCTGTCAAAGACCTCGGTGACAATCTCGCGAAGGCGCGCGCGCATCTGACCAATGGTGGCGCTGTCGTAGCGCGCGAGGATCTGGGGCTCGAAGCTGCATGGTGGGCACAATTGCCCGGTAATTTTCGGTATCGGGCTCGTTCCGGTGCGATCACCTCGCTGAATTTTGCAGCACTTTCTCCGTTTCATTCCTTTCCTATGGGTAAGAAGGACGGCAACGAATGGGGGCCGGCCGTCGCCATGCTAAAGACGGCGTCGGGCTCGCCGTTCTATTTCAATTTCCACTATGGCGATCTCGGTAACACCTTCGTCTGCGGTCCGTCGGGTGCTGGCAAGACCGTACTTCTCAATTTCATGCTATCGCAACTCGAAAAGCATGACCCGCACATGGTCTTCTTCGACAAGGATCGTGGCGCCGACCTCTTCGTTCGGGCTGCCGGTGGCACCTATTTGCCGCTGAAGAACGGGCTGCCGACGGGATGTGCACCGTTGAAAGCCTTAGAGTTGACACCGGAAAATAAGATTTTCCTGGCACGATTTATCGCCAAGCTAGCCGGCAAGGCGGTGCGCGATTTTTCGGTCAGCGATGTTAGCGATATCGCGCTGGCGATCGATGGTCTTGCCGATCTGCCGAAAGAGCAGCGCACGATCGGCGCTTTGCGCACCTTTCTCAACAATACCGATCCGGAAGGGATTGCCGCGCGCCTGCGTCGGTGGGAAAGGGGCGGGCCGCTTGGTTGGGTCTTCGACAACGAGGCCGATGAGATCGGTATCGGCGCCAAATTTCTCGGCTACGACATGACCGATTTTCTCGACAACGAGGAAATCCGTAATCCCTTGATGGCTTATCTTTTCTATCGTGTCGAACAGTTGATCGATGGTCGACGGATCATCATCGTTATCGACGAGTTCTGGAAGGCATTGCAAGACGAGAGCTTTCTTGATCTCGCCCAGAATAAGCTCAAGACCATTCGCAAGCAGAACGGCTTGATGCTGTTTGCCACGCAAAGCCCGCGAGACGCCATCAACTCACCGATCGCGCATACAATCATCGAGCAGTGCCCAACACAGGTTTTCCTGCCGAATTCCCGCGGTGATCGAGACGACTATGTCGGTGGCTTCAAGCTCACTGAACGCGAATTCGAGTTGGTTGCCCGCGAGCTCTCCGCCGAAAGCCGGCGCTTTATCGTTAAACAGGGTCACAACAGCGTTGTCGCCGAGCTCAATCTCAACGGTTTCGGCGATGAGCTCGCAATCCTCTCCGGGCGAACGGCAAACGTGGAACTTGCCGAGGCCATCCGAGCGGAGCTTGGCGATGACCGGGACGAATGGTTGCGGATATTCCAACAGACAAGGAGTGCAAGCTGATGGCGCAGAGCAGGGTGATTCCCATGACAGCGATAGTGCTGTTCCTTTCTTCGTACGCCGCCGACGCGCAGGGTATCCCGGTGATCGACCAGACGGCGATTGCCAAGCAGATCGAAAGCATAACCCAACTGAAATCGCAGCTCGATGCGCTAAACCAGCAGCTCCAGCAGGCCCAGCAGCTCTACGGTTCGCTAAACAAGCTGACCAATATGGCCGACGTTGCCAGCCTGTTGAACGATCCGGCGGTCCGCAAGGCTTTGCCAGGAGACTTTTCTGCGGTCCAAAGCCTGCTCAAGGGCTCAGGTTCAGGCACGCTTGGCGATGCCGCCTCGAAGTTCTTGACCGACAATTCGACCTACAAAACGAGCGCTAACGACTTTTATGCTCAGGAACTGTCGCGTCTTCAGAACAAGAATGCGGGGCAGATGAGCCTAGCCCAGCAAATCTACGATACCGCGACCAAGCGGATCGACGGGATTGATCAGTTACGCCGGCAAATCTCTTCGGCGAGCGACGCCAAGGACATCGCCGATCTGCAGGCGCGGCTGCAGGCCGAAACGGCCTTTCTCCAGACCGATATGCTCAGGATGCAAGGGTTGCAGATGGTGCAGCAGGCCGAGGTTCAAGTCGATGAACAGCGCAAGGCCGAGGATTGGCGCAAGCGCATGGATACGATGGGAGCGGCCCTTCAATGAAGTTTCTTGTTCTCTTTACACTCGGTATCTCCTTGGTCGGCTGCTCGAAGCCCGAACGTACCTATTCGGTCGACGAGCTGATGGCCAACCAGACGCTGCTGTCAGATCTCATTGCCAAATGCAAAAGCAATCCCGGTGAGTTGCGAGCCACGCCGAACTGCGTAAATGCCGAGGCGGCAGATTGGAAATCCCGCCTGGAACGCATGGGCAAAGCACTCGGAGGCTGAGGCATGTACCAGATCTTTGCCTTTGTCGATGGGCAGTTCAAGGCGCCGCTGGAGAACTTCATATCATCAGGTACTTCGAATATCGCCAGCTGGGTCACAGGGCCATTGACGGCGGCCTTGACACTTTACGTCATCCTCTATGGCTTTCTGATCCTGCGTGGATCGGTCCATGAACCGATCATGGATTTCGCCTTTCGGGCAATGAAGCTTGCCATCATCCTGATGCTGGTCACGAATGCTGGCGAGTACCAGACTTATGTCGGCGGTATCTTTTTCGACACATTGCCCAAGGAAATTTCGCAGGCGTTGAACTCCGGCACGATACCAAGCGCCTCGACCTTCGACAGCCTGTTGGATAAAGGTCAAAAATGCGCGCATGAGATCTGGTCGCGCGCCTCATGGGGAGTCGACATCGTTACCGGCTTCGGTGGCATGCTTGTCATCTTGGCAAGTTTCGTGGTTGCCGCGATCGGTTATATCGTCTCGCTCTATGCCCGTCTCGCACTGGCGATCGTGCTCGCTATCGGCCCGATTTTCGTGGCGCTCGCCATGTTCCGCTCGACGCGCCGCTTTACCGAAGCCTGGATCGGACAACTCGCCAACTTCGTGATCCTGCAGGTACTGGTCGTGGCGGTTGGCTCGCTACTCATTACTTGCATCGATTCCACCTTCACAATGATCGAGAGCTACAGCGACGTACTCATGCGACCCGTTGCGCTCGGCGCCATTTGCCTTGCGTCCCTCTACGTCTTTTACCAGCTTCCAGGCATCGCCTCGGCACTTGCCTCGGGCGGGGCGTCGCTCACCTACGGCTATGGCGCGGCACGCGACGCCCATGAAGGCACGCTTGCCCGAGGTGCTACCTACATGGCGCGAGCGACTGGTCGGGGTGCACGTGCCGTTGGGCGCAGCTTTCGTTTCGAAAGAACCGGCTGATGTGGAACTTCAAGCAAGCAACAAGATGGTTCACGATGATCCGAATATTCGTGCTTTTTTGTGTGGCATCAACGCTCGGCGGCTGCGCGTTACATTCCTATCCCCTGCCCAAATGCGACGGCTATTCGCGCCGGCCGCTCAATCGCGCCATGTGGCAATGGGATGGCGATAGTCGGTCCACGCCGCAACCCCCTCACGCTTCACCGGCGCAGTCCGGCGGCAAGCCACCTGCCTATGTTGAGGAAAAGCCGGACATCCTTCCCACCGCCTTCGCGCATTTTGATGCCGGCCACTCCTATCGCCCATGCGGAGGGCAGCGGTGATGGTGACGACGGACAGTCTCAAGGATTATTTCGATAAGGCCCGGCGCTTCGACCAGGACCGCATGATCCAGATGGAACGTTCGGCTCGAATTGCCTGGTTCGTAGCCATTGGGGCCGGTATTCTCGCGACGATTTCGACTGTCGCCATCGCAGGCCTGACACCGCTAAAGACGGTCGAGCCTTTTGTCGTGAGAGTCGACAATTCCACCGGTATTGTCGATGTCGTTTCGGCACTCACGTCGACCGCCGGCACCTACGACGAAGAAGTGACCAAATATTTCGCCGCCCGCTATGTTCGTGCCCGCGAGGGTTATGTCTGGAGCGAGGCAGAGGAGAATTTTCGCACGGTTTCCCTGCTCTCGACGGCGCCGGAACAGACCCGCTTTGCCGCGATTTATCGCGGCGGCAATCCGGATTCCCCGCAAAATATCTACGGTCGCGGCGCCACATCGCGGATCAACATCGTTTCCATCTCGCTGATCAACGCCAATGTACTGTCTGTTCGCTATATGCGTACCATCACGCGCGGTGATGAGACGCATACGACCCATTGGGTGGCAACGCTTACCTTCTCCTATGTGAATGCTCCAATGTCCTCGACCGATCGGCTGATAAATCCGCTCGGCTTCGCCGTCAGCGACTATCGCTCCGATCCGGAGGCCATCAATTGAGACATCTGAAACATCATTGTTTGATTGCACTGCTCCTGACCGCTAGCTGGCCATCGGCAACCCTTGCGTTGGAAACGCCGCGCGGCGCATCCCAGGACAGTCGGGTCCGCTTCGTCGACTATCAGCCTTACAATATCACCAGGATCGTTGGCTCGTTGCGTTCCTCCGTCCAGGTGGAGTTTGCCGCCGACGAGGAAATCGCCCATGTGGCGCTTGGCAACACGGTCGCCTGGGAAGTGGCGCCGGCCGGCAATATCCTCTTCCTGAAGGCGCGAGAGAACCAGCCTGTTACGAACATCTCCGTGGTCACGACACGTCGTGATGGTTCGACGCGCAGTTACCAGATGGAGTTGACGGTCCGAGACGGTCCGGTTGCCGCCGGCCAGGACACTTACTTCTATGTCAAATATCGCTATCCGACCGATGATGCGGAACGCCGTCGTCAGGAGGCGCTCGCGCGAACCCAGGCAGCCCAAGCTGGACAAGCCGACACAGTGCTGGCTTTGCATGAGCAATATGGACCGCGCAACTGGCATTATTCGGCACAGGGCTCAGGAGCGTTGGAACCGAACGCTGTTTATGACAACGGCAAGATCACGACGATCGCCTTCACCGGCAATCAGGAAATGCCGGCAATCTATATGGAAAACTCCGACGGCACCGAGAGCCTGGTACCTAAGTCGGTTTCCGGTGACCTCGTGCTCGTCCATGCGATCAGTCGCAAATTTATTCTGCGGCGGGGAGGAGACGTGCTCTGCATCTTCAACGAAGCCTACGATCCGGTGGGCATCGATCCCAACACCAGTACAACATCGCCTTCCGTAGAGCGCGTCATGAAAGCGCAGGCGGCAAGCGCTGCAACAGGAGGAGCCCATGGCGGATGAGGCAGAAGACCGTATCCCAGGTGAGCGCGCCGAGACGGACGTCAATGCGCGAGCTGAGGGCCGTCCATTCCTGAAGCGCGGTGGCGTGGTTTTAGCGATGGTCGCTTTTGTTGGATTTTCGTTGTGGTCGATGCGTGACCGGCAAAAGGCTGAGACGAAAGAGCCCGACCATGTCGTTATTCGCCAGACGGCTGACTTCGAGCCGGCGAAGGAAGAGGTAAAGCCGGCGGCACCCCTTCCTGAGGTGTTGCTACCGACGCCTGCGTCAAAGGAGCAGATCACACCTACTGAGGACCCGTTGTTGGACTCCGCCCGCCGTGCGCCGGTGATGGCCTATAATGGACAGCAGTCCTCATCGCAACGCCGCGACACAGCAGCCGCCATGTCGCAAGACACCGGTTCCAATTACCTGCCCGTTCCTGGCAGCCTTGGGGGCGCCCAACCTGAAACCGAGGACCAGCGCTTCAACAGGATGTTGACGCCGACTCAGCTGGAAGGATCGCGCGCCGGCACGCTCGGCAATCGCGACTTCATTGTGGCGATGGGAACTTCCATTCCGTGCGTGCTGGAGACGGCGCTTGCCTCCGACCAGCCAGGCTTCGCTAGCTGCATCATCAACCGCGATGTGCTTTCCGACAACGGCCGCGTAGTTCTGATGGAGAAAGGAACCCAGATCGTCGGAGAATATCGAGGTGGCTTGAACCGGGGCCAGAAGCGTCTATTCGTGCTTTGGAACCGGGCAAAGACGCCAAAAGGTGTAATTATTACACTCGCCTCACCCGCAACCGACGCACTCGGGCGGGCGGGCATGGATGGCTATGTTGACACGCATTGGTGGGAGCGCTTCGGCAGCGCCATCCTGCTCTCCATCGTTGGCGACGCGACGACCTATGCCGGCAGCCGACTGCAGGATAGTGACGTTCAAGCGCAGAATACGACAACCACTGGCCAACAGGCAGCAGCGATCGCCGTCGAGCAATCCATCAATATTGTGCCGACATTGACGAAGCATCAGGGCGAGCTCGTCTCGATTTTTGTGGCCCGAGATCTCGATTTTTCCGATGTCTATAGCCTGCGTGTCACCGAACCTCGCAACAGGATCCTCGATCGGGCGGTATTGGGGGATTTCGGGCCTCGATCAACGCTCGTGACGAAGTAGGGCGGAAGATGGCGGAAGCTTCAGATGCTCGTGTGGTGCGTGAACTGCTTTTGCCACTGTCTCGCTTCCTGAAGGACACGTCGCTGTATGAGATCGTCGTTAACCGTCCAGGTGAAGTCCTGACCGAGGGAGCGGAGGGATGGCGACATCATGCGCTGCCGGACGTTAGTTTCGAGAAGCTCATGCGCCTGGCTCGGGCCATTGCAAGCTATTCGAACCAGGCAATTGACGAGGCCCGGCCAATCCTGTCGGCCACCTTGCCAGATGAAGAGCGGATTCAAATCGTTGTTCCGCCCGCAACGAGCAAGGGCACGGTCAGCGTCACGATCAGAAAGCCGTCGTCGGTGACGCTGACGTTGGATGATCTCGAAAGGGGTGAATTATTTTCCAATGTCTCCTCGCCGAACCGTCATAGCGAATCCTCCGATGCGAGATTGGATAAGATCCTCAAGGCAGGCAATTACGCGACATTTCTGCGTGCGGCGGTTCTTGCGCGCAAGAACATTATCATCTCGGGCGCAACCGGATCGGGCAAGACCACCCTGTCGAAGGCATTGATCCGGCATATCCCGGAGCATGAGCGGATAATCTCAATCGAAGATACGCCGGAGCTGGTCATCTCGCAGCCCAATCATGTCAGGCTTTTCTACTCGAAAGGAGGACAGGGACCAGCGAAAATCAGCGCGAAAGATCTGCTCGAATCGTGCCTCAGGATGCGACCCGATCGCATTCTTCTACACGAGTTGCGCGACGGCTCGGCCTTCTACTACATCCGCAATGTCAATTCAGGACACCCTGGATCGATCACAACGGTGCATGCCGATTCTGCGGCGCTGGCATTTGAGCAACTGACGTTGCTCGTGAAAGAGTCGGAGGGAGGTCGTGACCTTGAGCGCAGCGATGTTCGTAGCTTGCTCAAGGTCGCGATCGATATCATTGTCCAATGCAAGCGGATCGACGGGCGGTTTCGGGTAAGCGAGATTTATTTTGAGCCGTGATCGAGCGGAGGATTCGGCGCGAATGTCGATGGTGAGATTTCGCCTAAATGGCGAACATTGCCTTTGAAAATCTTTGAAAACCAGATTTGTGAGCCGTCCTACCGACAATCAAGCCCATCTGACGCCAGCTTACTAGCTCGACGCTGAATTTTTAGGGGTCACTTCGGCGACCCTTTTCTTTTGGACATCCAAAATGGCGAACAAGTAAAGGCTCGCGCTTTGAAGGCCGATGGCTTTTTTCGATGGCGTCAGCAGACGTCCGAATCTCGAAGGCTCGCCAATTGATAACATGAATTACTTCATTGACTCCGTCATCTATGTGGCAGGGGCATCATCCAATGAATCAGATCGTTACGCACTAAGGCATGCATGATGGCTTGTCAGTGGAAGGACTAACCGCGCCATGGTTCGCCGGGAAGACGCTGAATCAGAGCATCTTGCACGGCCGAGGTGGCCGTATCGAATTCCCAAGAATAGACGGTGGCCAACAAGGGGCCTATGTCCGCTGTAAATTGCGGGTCGTTACGCTTATCGTGCATATTCTGCTCGAACAGGGCGCGGGTGATGTTGTGGCCGCCGTGCTCCATGTAGGCGCTGAAGGTCTGTAGGATGCGGCTTGGATCAACGCCATCTTGGGCGAGCGCAACCGCCAGGTCGAACAAGTCACGCCCCTTTTTGCGCTGATATAGGGCGCGCAGCTTCGTGCCCAGCAGTTCGTCAAGGTCATAGGTTGGGATATCGCAACTGCCCTCGTACCAGCGCGATGACACGCTAAACGGTACGCGCTTGAACCCGTGGACCGCAAAATGCTCTCGGGAATTGATCTCGACCTTGAGCCTCATGGGGATGGGCGGTGCGTCTTCCGACGCGAAGCGGTAGACGAACGTCACACGCCCCTCCGTCTGTTTCCAGCGCGGCGCGCCAAGCCACGGGTCAAGCACCGAGCGCAGAGCGTCCATCACCGGTCCGGCTGGCTCTGCGCGCATTTGCACAAGGTCTATATCCTCCGAGTACCTCGCCGCCGGTTTGAGATAGAGCTTGTATAGGGCCGTTCCGCCACGGAAGGCCAAGGCCTCAGTCAGCACAGGATGCGAAAATATTTCAACGAGCGCGCGACTGATAACGAGATCCTGCTCAACCTGAATGTCCTGTACCCAGGGCGCATTCGACCGCCATTCAGTAATATAGTCGCGCGGGATCAAAACTCGGCCTCCACTTCGGTATTGACGATCAGCTTCCAACCGTCGTCGCGGTATGCGCCCTCATGGGAAGTCGTCGGAGCGAGCGCCACGGTCTGCCGTGCGCGCGCATGGACGTAGGATTTCAGTGGCGCCGCCTCCTCAACGGCATTGACTTTTTCGAGGAGATAGCCCAGCCGCTGCGCCCATGGCGTCGGTACTGTCTGTGCCGCCAGGACGAGCTTTTCCGGATTGAGCATCTCGGCGAGGTCACCAAGGACCGTCGCCACTTGGTCCAGACCGCCGACATGATGGCTATAGCCGACAAGATCGACGGCTGTGGCTTCCGGCGTGGATACTAGCACCGTCCCGCGCGGCGTATTGAATGGCTGGACCGATACTTCTGCGATCTGTTTTCGTACGATGAACGCGACGCGCACGGCACCTGCCACAATCGGCCTGCGACTCTTGGCCAGCATCACCTGCGCTTCCTGCGGGCGATGGTGAGCCGCTCCGTGATATTGGGCGGCAGAGAGAAGCCCCATGTAGTAGGATTGCCCCAGCTTCTTCATCAGAGCAGGGATGAATTGGTCAGCCGGGAGGCAACCCAGTGATTGGTATTCTGGGGGGACGATCACATAGAAGCCCCGCGCAGGGGATGCCACGAGCCCCTGCTTGGCTAGACGGTTCAAGGCCAGCTTGGCCGCATCAGCGGACACGTTCAGGGCCTCCTGAGCATCGCGCGAGCTAAAGTGATAGCGCCCGCTGCTTGCCAAGCGCGCTATGTAGTCCCGGGCATGAATCCGTGATTCCGATTTCATCCGCATAAAGTATCATTTTTCGATACCTTTCGCAAACGAATTTGACGCTCGATTAGGGCATCCTAAGCTCAGCCCGCCCCCCACTGTGCCACGGATCATGAACTGGCTGCGCCTTTCGGCGCAGCCAGTAGACGGCCCATCAGGGCGTTCCTTCAATCGTAGTCAGCGGACGCAGAACTTCGGGCAACCAGCCCGTCCCGGCCACCTCGCGGGCAGCAAGTGCCGCCAGCTCGGCTTTCTTCATCCGGCTCCATGCCGGTGCGGCGGGTGTGCCTTTCGCCTCGCAGAGCACAAAGCTCTTCGATTCCTTCAGACAAACCGGTCTTGCGGACATTGCCGTCCCAATGGCCGAGTTTGTTAAGGGGGATAGATAGCGTCTCGGTCATGACTTTCTCCTTTGTTGTCGGTTGGCTCAAGACGCCAAGGAGAAAGGACGGGCGAACAAGTCGCCCGGTCACTGCTGAAAGCAGATACGGCCAACACGGCCCGGCAATGCCGGGGTGGCGCGGGCAGGCCGTTGACCGGGCGGCGCGCCCGGCCGGAATGGCGTCATGGATTGAGCAAACGGCAACTGGAGGAGCACCGAAGATACGCTGTCGGTGCCGACGGACGAGCTGCCGCTGGTCTACTCCACGACCTCGAATGGCCAGTCGAAATGAGAATACAGAAAGGGCTTGCCGCCCTCCCTGTTCGTCTCCTTGGCGTATACCTGCGCTCGGTTATCGATCAGGTCGAAGTCGACGATGCTGAAATCCGCATCCACGGACGGCGTGACGTTCTGGAGCGGCTGGTGATGGGCGGAGGGGCTACTCCGGCAGGAGTGCCCAGTTTGTAAATGGCGCACCCGACAAGATTCGAACCTGTGACCTTTGGAATCGGCAAATAGGTGAAAAGGACATGAAACTTAACGGTCGCACTCACCTTTCGAAACAGCGAACATCACAATCAGTGCTCCGGAAGGACAAACCATCCTAGATTCGCTCATGGGGTTCCTTGTGTTGCTGTCGAGGCTGTCGTGCAACTATCATGATCAGGCTCTCACGGCCGCTTCTTTCCTTTCCACCTTCGCCATCGTCAAATATTCCCCCTTCAGCCGCATATGGCACCAGCAGGCAAAGGCGGAGCTTGCGAAGGCCAGGCTTTCGCCGATCGCCAGGCGGTTATTGGAGTTGCTGAGGAGCGTCAATGAGAAAAAGAAAAGGCAGGCGATGTAGGCGTGCCATGCGGCGCGCGGAATAATGCCGGCCTTGCGGGCGCGCCAGACGGCGCGGATGAAGATGGCGAGCATGAAGCCCATGATTGCCGCACCGAACAGGCCGTAGCGCACTAGGATTTCCAGATAGCCGTTGTGCAGCAGCGTGTACTGGACATGCGAGTAGCGCGTCTCGGCCCAGCGTTCGAGCCACCGGTTACCCCAGCCGAAGATTGGTGCGGAGGAAAATACCTCCCAGCTGTTCGACCAGAGCTGCAGGCGTTCATCCATCGACACCGGCGTATTGCTGGAGCTGATGGCGTTCGAGACCACGCCCCCCATTTCATGGCCGTTGGCCACATTTTCGACCATAGAAAGGGCTGCCGACACAGTCGGGCCAGCCGTCTTGTCTAGATTGTGCCTGACGCCATAGATCCCGGCGATCAACAGGGCCGCGACGGCGATGATGATGATGACGCCGCTTTTTAGGCGTAGGTAGGTCAGCGTAATGAGCGCCAGTAGCGGCAGGGTGATGCCGAGTGCAAGCCAGACGCCTTTCGATTTGGCGCCGTAAATGGCGATGAAACAGAGCGCGAAGATGAAGGGCGAAACGACATAGGCGAAGCGGGCGATCCGGCGGTCGCTCGATTTGTCCGTCAGGTAGTGCAGCAGCCAGAAGAGGGTGAAGATCACGATCATGCCGCAGGCGACGGCGCCGTGGATCTGGTTGTTCATGATCAGCGGCCGGATGGTTTCGCCGGCGAAGACTTCGCGCAGGTGCTGTGTTGCCACAAGCATGATGAGAACCATGGCGAAATAGGCAGCTATGATCTTTTCCATCAGCTCTTCGTAGAGCAGGAAGGCGACGCCCATAATGGGGAAGAAGAAGGGGAAGGCATAGAGCCAATCCGAGGCGCCGATATCGTGCTGCGGTGTCAGCCAGAAGGTGATGAAGAAACGCGCCATGACATAGAAGGCCCAGCCCATGCAGAGCCAGCCGATCCAGTCGGTGCGCGGCCGTATGGGCGCCTTCATATAGTAGTAGAGGGCGATCAGAGAGAGGAGCGCGGTGGCATAGCGATAGGCGTCGCTCTCGACGACGGTCGGCGAAGTGACAAGCAGCCAGAGAATGCCGCCGATGATGGCGAGCGGTTTCGTCATGTTGCTTCCTGCCTTCGTGACGCCGATCGGTTCGGCTGCAAGGTCAGCAAGCGGTTTGTTGATGCGCGAGTCGTCCAATGTCGTCATCCGCCTTCGTCCAGAATCGGTTCATCATCCGGCATTCCTCGCCCCGTGACGGGCCGTATGGTCGCAAAGGGGCAGGAATACGGCAATTTTCCCACGCCGTTATGTCACTGATGCCGATTTCGCCGATTGTTTGTCAATGAGCAACTCCGTCGCGCCGGACCACTTTCAATACCGTCAGGAAAATGATCTTCAGATCGAAAAGAAAGGAGCGTCGGTGCAGATAGTCTTCGTCCAAGGCAACCTTCTCGGGGATCGGCAGTTCGTCGCGGCCGTTGACCTGTGCCCAACCGGTCAAGCCCGGCAGCAGCGCGTCGACACCGCGTTCCGTGCGCAGGGCGACGAGATCGTGCTGGTTGAACAGCGCCGGGCGCGGGCCGACGATGCTCATCTCGCCTCTCAGGATGCACCAGAGCTGCGGCAGCTCGTCGAGGCTCGATTTGCGCAGAAAGGAACCGATGGGCGTCAGATAAATGGTCGGGTCCTTCAGTAGATGAGTCGCCACGGCGGGCGTATCGGTGCGCATGCTGCGGAATTTCGGCATGCGGAAGATCCGGTTTCGCCGGCCCACCCGATCCGACCAATAGAGGATCGGACCGGGCGAGGTCAGCCGTACCGCGAGTGCGATGATCAGGATCGGAATGAAAAAAACGATGGTCGCGGCTAGAGCGGCGAGAAAATCGAAAAGGCGCTTGGCGATTGTATAAAGCATCGTCTCTTGTCGTTGCATCGCCCTTTGTTCTAAGGGTGATGAAGGTCGTCGTTGCTCCGTGCATCTCATATCGCGATTTCAAGCACAACCATCCCCGGCAAGATTCCCCTCCCTTGTTCCGAGCGGATATCCCGTGCAAAGCATGTCTCAGCAAATCATGGTGCGAAAAGCGGAGGCAGTGCGCGGATGATCCTGGTGACGGGTGCGACGGGTTTTGTCGGACAGGCTCTGTGCGCGGAGCTTTCCCGCCGGCGGATGGACTATCGGCCGGTCAGTCGCAACTCCCGGCCAGGCTTCGCCGCCATGGGGTCGATCGATGGCCAGACAGACTGGTCCGAGGCGCTTGCCGGCATCGACACCGTGATGCATCTGGCCGCCCGCGTCCATGTTATGAACGAGAGCGCTTCCGATCCGCTGGCCGCGTTCCGTGCCGTCAACGTCGATGCAACGGTCAACCTGGCGCGACAGGCTGCGGGCGCGGGCGTGAAACGCTTTATTTTCCTGAGTTCGATCAAGGTCAACGGCGAAGGGACGTCGGTGGGTAAGCCCTTCAAGGCCTCGGACGTGCCGCATCCAGAAGATGCCTATGGCCGCTCGAAACTAGAGGCGGAGGCGGCCTTGCTGGCGATATCAGCGGAAACGGGCATGGAAGTCGTCATCATTCGGCCGCCGCTCGTCTATGGTCCTGGCGTCAAGGCGAATTTCGCAAGCTTGATGAAATGGGCTGCGCGGCCGTTTCCCTGGCCGTTCGGGGCGGTTCGAAACCGCAGGTCGCTTGTCTATGTCGGCAATCTCGTCGATTTCATGCTGCTCTGCGCGACGCATTCGTCCGTCGCTAACCGCGTCTTCCTGATCAGTGATGGCGACGATCTTTCGATCGGCCAACTGATCTCCAAACTATCTCTGGCCGCGGGGCGTAAGGCTTGGATGCTGCCGGTGCCGCCTTCGTTGATCGAGGGACTTGCCTCGTTGCTGGGGCGCCGAGCCGCCGCGCAGCGGTTGCTTGGTTCGCTTCAGGTCGATATCGGCGAGACGCGGTCGGTCACCGGCTGGTCGCCGCCTTACTCGGTCGAGGAAGGGTTGGCGGCAACGGTCGCCGATGCGAGGACGAAGGCGCGCTGAGCTGGCCTTTCAGGCTTACAGGCTCCAGACCGCATGACCCTCCAACAGAGGATTGGCTCGATCGAGTGCCGCCTTCACGTCGACGACGACACCGTTTTCGCTCAGGAGATCGAGGATAGTGGCTGCCCCTTCTATCAGGTAGGACTTGTGGGGAACGGCAAGCACGACGGCATCAAGCTTGCTGAAGTCCCGCAACTCCCTAAGCTTTATGCCGTATTCTTCCTCAGCCTCCGAAGCGCTCGCCATCGGATCGTGCACCAGCGGCTCCAGGCCGAACTGATGCAGTTCGCTTATAATGTCGGGAACCCGGCTGTTGCGCAGGTCGGGCACGTTTTCCTTGAAGGTGAGACCGAATATACCGATCCGCGCGCCGTTGATCGGCTTTTTCGCCGCGACCAGCATCTTGATGAGTTTCTGGGCAATGAAGGCGCCCATGCCGTCATTGATGCGTCGGCCGGAGAGGATGACTTCAGGGTGATAGCCGAGCTCTTCCGCCTTGGCCGTTAGATAATAGGGATCGACGCCGATGCAGTGGCCGCCGACGAGACCGGGGGTGAAGGGTAGGAAATTCCATTTCGTCCGCGCCGCCTTCAGCACGTCGGCCGTGCGAATATCCATTTTCTCGAAAATGATCGAAAGCTCGTTCATCAGTGCGATGTTGACGTCGCGCTGCGTATTCTCGATCACCTTGGCGGCTTCGGCCACCTTGATGCTGGGGGCGCGGTGAATGCCAGCCTCGACCACGGCGCCGTAGATTGCGGCGATCCTTTCCAGCGTCTGCGCATCATCGCCGGCGACGACCTTCACGATACGCTCGAAGGTGTGTTCCTTGTCACCGGGATTGATGCGTTCCGGCGAATAGCCGACATGGAAATCCTCGCCCTGGCGCAGCCCGGAAACTTCCGCCAGCACCGGGCCGCAGACCTCTTCGGTAACACCGGGATAGACGGTCGATTCATAGACGACGATCGAACCTTTGCGCAAAACCTTGCCGACCGTACGCGAGGCGGAAATCATCGGCCTCAGATCCGGCTGGCGGTTCCGGTCGATCGGCGTCGGCACAGCGACGATGAAGATATCGCGATCGCGAAGATCCTCGATCTCGCTGCTGACGCGCAGTCCGCTCGACCGGAGCCGCTCGGCAGAAACCTCCCGGGTATCGTCCTCGCCGGCCTGCAGCGCAGCGACGCGGGAGGCCTTGATGTCGAAGCCGACCACATCATGGAATTTTTCGGCAAGCGCAATCGCGACAGGCAGGCCAACATAACCGAGGCCAATGACGGCAATTTTTTCGTTCAACACAATATACCTCGAACACTCCGCCTGAATTAGCCCAAATTTGAAGCTGATGTCAGCGCCTAATATTTGCCCTCGGGAACATTTCAGCCGCAGTCGCATGAATGTGATGATCGGTCGGTCGCTTTACAACAAGCGCAAATCGGCGGCATTGCGGCATCTCGTGACGAGAGTTTCAGGTGGGATGATGGGACGTCTATCGAAACTTTCTGATTTCGAACCTATTTATTGGGAGTGAGACTTCATTTCTTTGAAAGCGTATTCGCAATGCGAAATAGCTATCTCAAACATCTCCGCACACAGCGCGAACAGCTTGAAGCCAAGCTTGAGCTGCACATAGCCCGCTATTGTTTTGGCGAAGGCGAGGTGGACGACGGTACCGAGGCGGAGCTCCGGCAACGCATTGAGGAAATTTCCGACGAGATTGCCACTCTCGAGGCCGAGCGCGGCGAGTAAGATTGCATGAGGCAGGTTTCCAGCTGTCCGGATCGATTCTGACGCTTACAAAATAGCAAAGTCGTGGGGCGATTCTTGCCAGTTTCGTCTTCACCTGTCACGACCGCTGACAATATCCCTGGAAACATTAGGATCCCTGGAAACATTAGGCTCGTGGTCACTCTATCGTCATGCTAGGTCCTCGCTTTTCGAATTGGTCATGCGTGCATCGGCTCGGAACGCCTCCATACCAATCTTGCGAAGCTCGCGGTATTGTGCGGTATCTGACGGAATCCGGCTTGCCTCGATCAGGGCGCCGAGCAGGAATGCGCGATCGGCTTTTCTCAAGCCAGCCTTGATGATCAATCCACCGAAGATCATCCTTTCGCGCGTTTCGCGCTTACGATCTTTTGTCATGTCGCGTTGCCGCCTTCGTTCGAGAAGCATAATCCGCTGATCTAACCTCTTAAGCGGATTCGCCTGTCGTCCTTTGTTCGCCGTCGCGAAATCGCGCTGCGATCTCGGCGAGAGCGTCATTGAGCTCGGCGTCGGAAATATCCAATTCGGCGAGACCGGCCCTTCGTGCCGCGCTAGCGAAACGTTCATTGGCCTTGGCGACCATGTTCTTGCGTTTCTCCCTGAGCAGCTCGATCTGTGTGTCGATCTCGGAGACCGTGGTTCTTGCACGCATATCTGTCCTTTCTTTCATCAGGGGCGAGTCTGATGGCATCTTTTATACTGCATTAAATGCAGTAGTCAAATCAGCTGAAATGATATAGGAAAGCGGAATTCGTCTTGGAAAATTGGTCTCTTTCGAGGCATTTTCGCCAAGAATCTCAATATCTGCGCGGTGCTGATGTGCCGGAAAAGATAGAGTCAAATATGGCTATCATGTTTTTGAGAGCGAAAATGATCAGCCGCGGAGCGGGACAGAACGTTGTCTCGGCTGCCGCCTATCGGCATCGTACCAAGATGACGGATGAGCAGGTGGGGACTAAGTTCCGCTACTCCGCAAGTGCAGAGGAACTCATCCATGAGGAACTCGCTCTGCCCGAGGATACGCCGGCATGGTTGCGAATTTTAATCGACGGCCGATCAGTTGCCGGCGCCAGTGAAGGGCTCTGGAATGCTGTCGATCGTTTCGAGACCCGCCGCGATGCACGCTTTGCCCGCGAGATTATCCTTGCGCTTCCAAACGAGCTCAGCAGGAGGGAGAATATCGTGCTGGTGCGCGACTTCGTTCGCGAAAACTTCGTGTCGCGCGGAATGGTCGCAGACTGGGTCTATCACGACAAGAAGGGAAATCCGCACGTCCACGTTATGACCACGTTGCGTCCACTGACCGCGGAAGGGTTTGGGCCGAAGTACGTCGCTATCGTCGACGATATGGGCGAGCCGCTGCGCCTCAAAACCCCCGATAGGCCGAAAGGAGCAATCATTTACCGTCCGTGGGCAGGCAACAAGGCAACGCTGGAGGAATGGAAGCTTGCATGGGCTCAAACGGTAACGCACCATCTGGCACTTGCCGGTCACGATATCCGCATAGACGGCCGCTCCTATGAGGAGCAGGGGTTGCGGGGAATGGCGCAGCGCCACCTCACTCCCGCCCGCGTGGCGCGTCTACGCAAAGGTGCCGATGTCTATTTCTCCCCTGCAGCATTGGCGCAGCGTTACGAGACGGCCGATCGCCTCGCTGCCAACCCCGGCCTACTGCTTAGGCAACTCAGCAACGAGCGCTCGACTTTCGATGAAGCCGAGATTGCCCGTGCCCTGCACCGCCACGTTGATGATCCAATCGTCTTTGCCAATATCCGCGCGAAACTGATGGCGTCGGACGATTTGGTAATGCTGCGGCCGCAGCAGGTGAGTGCGGAAACTGGTGGGGTCGAGCTGCCGGCAGTCTTCACGACGCGCGCGACCATCAGAACCGAATTCCACATGGCGCGGTCGGCATTCAATCTCTCGAACATCAGTGGCTTCGCGGTATCGTCATCCCAAGTTGATGCTGCGATAGTTGAGATTGAGGCAGCGCCAAACAAGGCCATTCGCCTCGACGCTGAGCAGGTCGATGCGGTTCGGCATATCACAGCCGATAGTGGCATTGCCGCAGTCGTCGGCATTGCCGGCGCTGGCAAATCGACACTGCTGAGTGTGGCACGTATCGCCTGGGAGCGAGACGGCAGGCGCGTCCTCGGAGCAGCGCTCGCCGGCAAGGCGGTGGAGGCATTGAATGGCAGTTCCGGGATCCGTTCGCGTACGATTGCTGCGTGGGAGCTTGCCTGGAAAAACGACTATGACCTACTGCGGAAGGGCGACGTGCTGGTTCTAGACGAAGCTGGCATGGTATCGTCGGAACAGATGGCGCGTCTTCTCAAACGCGTCGAGGACGCCGGCGCGAAAGCAGTTCTTGTCGGCGACGCGATGCAACTTCAGCCGATCCAGGCGGGAGCTTCCTTCCGCGCCATCGTCGAGCGCATTGGCTTCACCGAATTGGTCGGCGTTCGCCGCCAGAGGCACGAATGGGCGCGAGAGGCGTCCCGTCTGTTGGCCCGTGGAAATGTTGAGGAAGCTTTGAGTGCCTATAGCGCCCATGGCCATCTCCTCGAAAGTGACACGCGCAATGATGCGGTTCAACGCATCGTCTCCGACTGGGCCAGCGCTCGCCTTGATGCCATTGCCAAGGCGGAGGTCGAAGGTCGTAAGTTGCGTGGCGACGAGTTGATGGTTCTCGCCCACACCAACAGCGATGTGAGACGCCTCAACGACGCGATCCGTGCGGTCATGTTGCAACAGGATGCGCTTGGGGAGAGTAGGTCGTTTCGTACAGAGCGCGGCATACGTGAGTTTAGCGAGGGAGACCGGATCATCTTCCTGGAAAATGCGCGGTTCGTCGAACCCAAAGCTCCTCACTTAACTGTTCAGCACGTCAAGAACGGCATGTTTGGAACGGTCATATCGACAGCGGGTCGAGGCGGGGTACCATTCCTTTTCGTTCGGTTGGACAGTGGTCGGGATGTCATGTTCTCCGAAGACACTTATCGCAATGTCGACCATGGCTACGCCGCAACGATTCACAAGAGCCAAGGATCGACCTTCGACCGCGCTTTCGTGCTGGCAACAAGCATGATGGACCGACACCTGACATATGTTGCTATGACGCGTCATCGCGAGCGTGCCGATCTTTATGCGGCAAGGGGAGATTTTCAGCCAAAGTTCGAATGGGGCAAGCCGGCGCGCGTCGAACATGCCGCTGGCATCACAGGCGAGCTTGTTGAAATTGGGCTTGCGAAGTTTCGCGAGCGGGACGACGCTGGTCCTTCCCCTTATGTTGACGTCAGAACGAACGATGGAACCACGCATCGCCTTTGGGGCGTCAGTCTGCCTAAGGCGCTTGAGGAGGCCGGCGTGAGGGTCGGCGATACAGTGACCGTGCGTAAGGATGGAACTGAAAAAGTTACCGTTAAAGTGCCTGTCATTGATGAGAAAACGGGCGCGAGGCACTTCGAGGATCGCGTTGTCGAACGCAATATTTGGACGACCTATCCAGTTGATAAGGCCGAGGCTCGGATGGAGCAACTTGCCGCAGACAATCACCGACCGACGCTCTTTGCGCAACTAGTCGAACGGCTGTCACGCCCCGGCGAAAAGACGACAACGCTCGATTTCGAGAATGAGGCGTCTTATCGATCCGTGGCTTTCGATTTCGCAAGGCGGCGCGGCATCGACACGATCGCGGATTATGGTCACGCCGTCGAGGCACAGGTCGAGCGTCTATCCAATTGGCTTGCGATACAACGTGATTATGTAGCGCAGCTCTGGCAACGGTCGAACGTGCCCTTCGGGGCCACAATCGAAACTCCGGGGCGAAATACTGCTATTCACGCGACAGACGACAAAGACGCGTTGCCCGCTTCGGTCGCAGATACTTCCAGTCTATTGCCCGCTGTGAAATCTCTTACCCGATCGATCGCCGAAGATGCGCGCCTCGCCCAACTCGCATCTCCTCAATGGAAGGAACGAGAAGCGCTCCTGCGTCCGGTGCTTGAGCGAATCTATCGTGAGCCAGATAAAGCGCTTTCCCGTCTGAACGAACAGTCATCGAACCTCGCGCTGGATCCAGGCATCATGGCGAACCGGCTGTCACGCTCTCCGCAAAGCCTAGGTGCGTTGCGGGGCAGCAACACGCTGATCGCTGGCCGGGATGATCGAGCTACGAGGGCTGACGCCTTGGCTGCGGTATCCGAACTGGTGGTTCTTGCACGGGCGCACGCAACTGAGTTTCGCAAGCAGGCGGATCGGTTCGACGATCGCGAACGAAGGCGTCGGTTGTTCATGGAGGTCACGGTGCCAGGCCTTTCCGACAGAGCAAGAGGGCGACTCGCTGAGTTGGAAGCAATCCGACAGCAGGGTGGGCAGGAGGCATACCACACAGCATTTCGTATTACCGCGGAGGATCGTTCCGTTGTTCAGGAAATCAAGGCGGTGAGTGAAGCCTTGAACCGCCGATTCGGACGGGATGCCTTCACGGAAAAGACTGATCAATTCGCAGATCGCGATACCGCGATGGGCATACCGGAAACGATTGACAAGGAGAAGCGGAGCGAGTTGATCGCAATATTTACTGCTGTCAAACGCTTTGCCGCCGAGCAGCAGCTCGCCGAGCAACCGGATAGGCTCAGGACCGTTGCCCCGGCCAACCCCGACGACCTCAACACCATACCTGCGATGTTGCCGTCGGTTACGAAATTTAAGGCAAGCCTCGATGAGGAGGCGCGGATGCGCGTGACCGAGACTGAGCATTACAAACAGTTGAGAGCTGCACTCGCTGTGACTGGGTCCGTGATCTGGCGCGACCCCGCGGCTGCCGTGACGATGATCGAAGATCTGGTGCGCAAGCAGATAGACCCTGAGCGCATTGCACGTGCTGTTGCCACAGAACCAACGGCCTATGGCCCTATGCGCGGTAGCGGCAGGGCGATGGATAGGCTGCTCGCCGGTGGTCGCGAGCGCAGGGAAGCTCTGCAGGCGATTGAGGCAGTTGGTGCTAATATACGCTCTCTTGGTCGATATTACTTGAGCGCTTTTGAAAACGAAAAATCGGCGGTCATGATAGAGCGCGGACAGATGGCCATACCTATTCCAGCGTTGACGAGAACTGCCCAGACAGAGTTGCGGCACATCACGTCCGCGACGGAGAAGAACCCGCGCGAGCTGGCACGATTGGTCCGGTCGTTGTCACCAGATGTGCGACACGAATTTTCTCTTGTCAGCAAGGCACTTGATGCTCGCTTCGGGCCGGGTGCAATTTTGCGCAACGAGACCGATGTTGCCAACATGGTCTCGAAGTCTCAGCAAACGGTCTTCAAAGCCATCCTTGGGCAATTGCGCACGATCCAGCGTGCCGTCGCTATAGATAGGGCAGAAGAGATTATCGCTGAGCGCCAACGTCGAACGATTAACCGTGCCCGTGGTGTTGATCGCTGAGACGGTCCAGAGATTTTAAAGGGAGAACGACAGGCTCATATCGGGGTCCGCCGGCATGCCTGCGCGGTCTGATCGGCGTTGCATGGCGATGTTTCGCTCTGTGAGCGCGCAAATATCTCGACATCGAAGGTTATTCAACGCGATAAGGTCCGACACGATAAAAGCGAGCGAGAAAGCGATGAAGCCAAGCCTGTCCACCCTTTTGAGCATCAATGGCGGTTATGTCGACACCGCCGGGTTTCTGGCGCTTCATGGGTTGTTCACCGCCCATGTCACGGGCAATTTCGTGACCCTTGGCGCCACCTTGGCGGTTGGAGCCTCGGGTGCGGTGGCAAAGCTCCTGGCTTTGCCGGTTTTCTGCGTCGTCGTCGTTCTTGCCCGCCTAGTTGGGAGCGATCTGACGCGGCGCAATTTGCCGACGCTGCGGATCATGCTGTCGCTGAAACTCCTGCTGTTGATACTGGCAGCGATCTTCGCCATTCGCTTCGGACCCTTTGCCGATGGTGATGATTGGCAGCCGACCGTCACAGGCATGGTGCTCATTGCGGCGATGGCGATCCAGACGACGGCGCATCGTATTCACCTCGGCTCGACACCGCCTACGACGATGATGACGGGTACGACAACTCAGATCATGATCGATATCGCCGATCTCCTGCGCGGTGCCACGCCCGAGGAGAAAGCGGCGACGACGGCACGGCTTGCCCGCATGGGTGCCGCCGTCGGCGGCTTTGCGCTGGGCTGTGCGATGGCGGCGGCGCTTTTCCTGTTCGTCGGCATGGCTTGTTTCCTGCTGCCGCCGGTGCTGGCACTGGCCGGAATTCTCATGCATACCGGCAGAGCCGACACGAAGCCGGCTTAGCTTTTCGCCTCCGCCCATTCCTGATCTTGCTGATCTTGCACCTTCCTCCCGTCTTGCAAGTCGGCTACAGCTCTCTAAGTGTACGCGTCGGATCGAGCTGGTCCGCCGCGCTTGGGGCGGCAAATCCTTGTGAGTTAAGAAGGGATGGTCATGGCAGGAGAAACGGTGCTTGTGGTCGGCGGAGCCGGATATATCGGTTCGCACACTTGTCTGGATCTGGCGAACAAGGGGTTCAAACCCGTCGTCTACGACAATTTCTCCAATGGGCATCGCGAATTCGTCAAATGGGGTCCGGCCGAGGAAGGCGATATTCGTGATCGCGCCCGTCTCGACGAGGTGCTGGCCAAGCACAAGCCTGCCGCGATCCTGCATTTTGCCGCGCTGATCGAGGTCGGCGAGTCGGTCAAGGATCCCGTCGCCTTCTACGAAAACAATGTTGTCGGCACGCTGACCTTGCTCTCGGCTGCCCAGGCGGCCGGTGTGAAAGCCTTCGTCTTTTCCTCCACCTGCGCGACCTACGGTCTGCCGCAGAGCGTGCCGCTCGATGAGAGCCACCGGCAGGTTCCGATCAACCCTTACGGCCGCACGAAATATATCGTCGAGCAGGCGCTGGCGGATTATGACCAATACAAGGGGCTGCGCTCCGTCATTCTGCGCTATTTCAATGCGGCCGGCGCCGATTTCGAGGGGCGCATCGGCGAGTGGCATACGCCGGAAACCCATGCGATCCCGCTCGCCATCGATGCGGCGCTCGGAAGGCGCCAGGGCTTCAAGGTCTTCGGCAGCGATTATGATACGCGCGACGGCACCTGCGTGCGCGATTATATCCATGTCCTCGATCTTGCCGACGCCCATGTCCGCGCCGTGGAATATCTGCTTGATGGCGGCGATTCCGTCGCGCTCAATCTCGGCACGGGCACCGGCACGACGGTGAAGGAATTGCTCGGAACGATCGAGACCGTGTCCAACCGACCGTTCCCGGTCGAATATGTCGGCCGCCGCGAGGGCGATTCGACGACGCTGGTCGCCAACAACGACAAGGCTCGCGATATTCTCGGATGGTCGCCGCAATATGATCTGACCGAGATCATCCAATCCGCCTGGAACTGGCATGCCAAGTCCAACCAGCACTGAGCAGCGTTCTTTCGCCGGTGTTGGGGGCAAACGCCCGAACGTTCTGCTGATCTCGGCGGATCAATGGCGGGGAGATTGTCTCTCCGCCGTCGGTCATGAATGCGTCAGGACGCCGAATGTCGATGCGCTCGCGCGAGAAGGCGTGCTCTTCCGGCAGCATTATGCCGGAACGGCCCCCTGTTCCCCAGCACGGGCGACGCTTTATACTGGCCTTTACCAGATGAACCATCGCGTTTGCCGCAATGGTTCGCCGCTGGATGCTCGTTTCGATAATATCGCGCTTGCCGCACGCCGGGCAGGCTATGACCCGACGCTGTTCGGCTATACGGACACGGCGCCCGATCCACGTGGCCGCGATCCCCGTGATCCGCATCTGACGACCTATGAGGGCGTGCTGCCCGGCTTCACGGCGCGGCAGCTTCTGCCCGAACACGAAAAGCAATGGCTCTCCTGGCTGCGCTCGCGCGGCCATGCCGATGCCGTCAGTCGCGATATCCATGTTCCGGTCGGTGCCCAGCCCGGCGAGATTTCCAGCAACGCGCCTGCCTATTCCAAGGAGGAGACGCAGACGGCCTTTCTGGCGGGCGAGTTCATCCGCTGGCTTGGAGAGCAGGATCAGCCCTGGTTCGCGCATGTTTCTTTCCTCCGGCCGCACCCGCCCTTCTCGGTACCAGAGCCCTATAACCGCATGTTCTCGACGGCTGACGGCCCGGCTTTCGCGCGCGCCGCCGATCGCGAGACGGAGATGGCAGCGCATCCGCTGCTTGCCTTCGGCCTGCCGCTGATCGGCAAGGGCAGCTTCATACATGGCGGCAAAGGCTCCATCGATGAGTGGACGCCTGAGGATTTTGCGGCGATCCGCGCCATCTATTACGGCATGATCGCCGAAGTCGACGCGCAGCTTGGCCGGATCTGGCAGGCATTGAAGGATGCCGGCGACTGGGACGATACCGTCATCGTTTTCACCTCGGACCATGCGGAGATGATGGGCGACCACTGGATGCTCGGTAAGGGCGGTTTCTTCGATGGCAGCTATCATGTTCCGCTCGTCATTCGCGATCCCTCCCAGCCCGCAACGCATGGCCGGCAGGTAGAGCATTTCACCAGTGCCGCGGATATTTTCCCAAGCCTGTGCGACCGGCTCGGGATCGCGCCGGTAAACCATGTCGACGGCGAAAGCCTGCTGCCGTTCCTCTCCGGTTCCAAACCGGAAAACTGGCGCGATACGGCTTTCTGGGAGTTCGATTTCCGCGATATTGCCGAGGGCATTCCCGAGCGGCATTTCGGCTTGCGGTCCAATGCCTGCAATCTGGCTGTTATGCGCGACGAGCGCTTCAAATATGTCCATTGCGCCGGGCTGCCGCCGCTGCTCTTCGATCTTGCGAAGGATCCGGCGGAGCTGTCCAATGTCGCTGAAGATGGCGCCTATCTGGCAATCAGGCTCGCCTATGCCGAAAAGCTTCTCTCCCTTCGCGCCCGGCATCTGGACCAGACGCTTGCCTATACGGAGCTGACGGAAAAAGGGCCGGTATCGCTCCGGCCCTGACCAGCTTCTGTCATTTGCTTTTACGCAATTCCGGACAAAAACCGCTGCGCAGTTTTCCTGGTATTGCTCGTTAGGCGAACGAGCCGAGATAGTTCATCTTGCCGACGGGCAGCCCACGGCTGCGCAGGATGTCGTGCGCCGTCGTCACGTGGAAGAAGAAGTTCGGCAACGCGAATTTCGCCAGGTAATCCTCACCCTTGAAGACGGTCTTGTTGCCTCCGGGTGTGATCGTCACCTCCCGCATGTCGCTGCCTTCCATCGTGGCCGGCGTGATCGTCGCCAGAAAATCCTGCGTCTTCTTCAGGCGTTCCCGCAGGTCTGCGACGGTCGTCTCGTTGTCTTCGAAACGCGGTGCATCGATGCCGGTAAGTCGCGCAATGGTGAGCTTCGCCGTATCGGAGGCGCGCTGATATTGGCCGGAGAGCGGCAGCATGTCGTCGATGAGGCGAGCGGAAACGAGTTCCTCCGCCGCAATGCCTTTCTCCGCGGCATGGGCTTCGATCTTGTCGAGATAGGCGGAGAGGTTTTGCAGGCCGCGTTGAAAGATGGGAACCGAGAAATTGTACATCGAAGGCATGCGTGTTCTCCCTTGCTTGCCGCGCTGGGGCAGGTTGGTTATCGACATTCTATTCCGTTCCGGCGTTGATGGAATAACCGTTCCATCACGCAGGGCGTCCGTATGTAGGTTCGGCCTTCGCGTCTTGCAGCAGTGCCGGCGATAAAATCCGTCTTCGCGGGTTCCCGTAACGCGGCCGGAATTTGGTGTTGACCTTTGCGATGAAAAATGGAATGAATATTCCGCATAAAGAATTTTACGGTTTGTTTGTTCCGTTTTTTTTCAACGTGGCCGTCATGGGAGTGACGACCGAATTGACGACAGGCCCTGCGGTCGAGACTGAGGGCCCCGGCATTCAGGAGGGTGTGGCCGGGCACCGTATCTGGGAGGAAAACATGAAGAAATTTATCCTTGGCTCCGCGATGGCGCTTATGCTGTCGACCGCAGCCCATGCCGAAACCATCGGCGTTTCCATGGCGCTCTTCGACGACAACTTTCTGACCGTCTTGCGCAACGGCATGCAGGACTATGCAAAGGGCATGAGCGGCGTGACGCTGCAGGTGGAAGATGCTCAGAACGACATCGCCAAGCAGCAGAGCCAGATCCAGAATTTCATCGCCAGTAAGGTCGATGCCATCATCGTAAATCCGGTCGACACCGATGCGACGGCTGCCATTTCCAAGCTCGCCGCCGACGCCAAGATCCCGCTCGTCTACGTCAACCGCGAACCGGCCAACGTCGACAGCCTCCCGGACAAACAGGCCTTCGTCGCCTCCAACGAGCAGGAATCCGGCACGCTGGAAGCCAAGGAAGTCTGCCGGTTGCTGGGTGGCAAGGGCAAGGCCGTCATCATGATGGGCGAGCTTTCCAACCAGGCTGCCCGCATGCGCACCAAGGACGTCCATGATGTGGTGGCGACCGACGAGTGCAAGGGCATTCAGATCGTTCAGGAGCAGACCGCCAACTGGCAGCGCACCCAGGGTGCCGATCTGATGACCAACTGGCTTTCCAGCGGCCTCGAATTCGATGCCGTCATCTCCAACAACGACGAAATGGCGATCGGCGCCATCCAGGCACTGAAGGCTTCCGGCAAGTCGCTGGACAAGATCGTGGTTGCCGGCGTCGATGCCACGCAGGACGCGCTTGCCGCCATGCAGGCCGGCGACCTGAAGGTCACCGTGTTCCAGGATGCCGCCGGCCAGGGCAAGGGCGCAGTCGATGCCGCGCTCAAGCTCGCCAAGGGCGAGAAGATCGAGAAGAAGGTCTACATTCCCTTCCAGCTCGTCACGCCGGCCAACGTCAAGGACTTCGTCAAGAAGAACTGAGAACGAAAATGATCGACGGATGCGGGCTTAAAGGCCCGCATCCTTTGAAATCCGATCTGCCCGGGAGGGAAAAATGGTTGTGAGCCCATCCACCATGGCGGCGGTGCGCGCCAGCGGCGTTGTTCCCAACGCCACCTACCTGTTGAGCGCGGAAGGCATTCGCAAGGAGTTTCCCGGCGTGCTCGCCCTCGATGACGTTTCCTTCCGCCTGAAGCGCGGGACGGTGCACGCGCTGATGGGCGAAAACGGTGCGGGCAAGTCGACGTTGATGAAGATCCTTGCCGGCATTTATATCCCCGACCAGGGCGAAGTGCTGCTGAAGGGTGTCGAGATCCGGCTGAAGTCACCGCTCGACGCGCTGGAAAACGGCATTGCCATGATCCATCAGGAACTGAACCTGATGCCTTTCATGACGGTTGCGGAAAATATCTGGATCCGGCGTGAGCCGAAAAACCGCTTCGGCCTCGTCGACCATGCGGAGATGAGCCGCAAGACCGAGGAGCTTTTCCAGCGCCTCAACATTTCCATCGATCCGGAAATCCAGGTGCGCGAGCTTTCCGTCGCGAGCCGGCAAATGGTCGAGATCGCCAAGGCGGTTTCCTATAATTCCGACGTGCTGATCATGGATGAGCCGACTTCGGCGCTGACCGAGCGCGAGGTTGCGCACCTCTTCCAGATCATTCGCGACTTGCGCGCCCAGGGCATCGGCATCGTCTACATCACCCACAAGATGAACGAGCTGTTCGAGATCGCCGACGAGTTTTCGGTCTTCCGCGACGGCAAATATATCGGCACGCACGCCTCCACCGACGTGACCCGCGACGATATCATCCGCATGATGGTCGGCCGCGAGATCACGCAGATGTTCCCGAAGGAGGAGGTGCCGATCGGCGAGACCGTGCTGTCGGTCAAGGATCTGAGCCTCGAGGGCGTCTTCTCCAATGTGTCCTTCGACGTTAGGGCCGGCGAGATCCTCGGCGTGGCCGGGCTTGTCGGATCGGGCCGGTCCAATGTCGCCGAGACCATCTTCGGCGTGACGCCGGCCTCGTCCGGCACGATCGAGCTGTTCGGCAAGAAGACCGAAATCACCTCTCCAGCCGCTGCTATTCGTCATGGCATGGCCTTCCTGACCGAGGACCGCAAGGATACGGGCTGTCTTCTCATCCTCAGCGTGCTCGAGAACATGCAGGTGGCCGTGCTGCACGACAAGTTCGTGCGCGGCGGCTTCGTGCAGGAAGGCGCGATCGAAGAGGCCTGCGAGGAGATGGCTAGGAAGTTGCGCGTCAAGACGCCAAACCTTGACGAACGCATCGAAAATCTGTCCGGCGGCAATCAGCAGAAGGCACTGATCGGCCGGTGGATGCTCACCAATCCCCGCATTCTGATCCTGGACGAGCCGACGCGTGGCATCGACGTCGGTGCCAAGGCCGAGATCCATCGTCTCGTTACCGAAATGGCACGCAACGGCGTCGCCGTCATCATGATCTCCTCGGAAATGCCCGAGGTGCTCGGCATGAGCGACCGCATCATGGTCATGCATGAAGGACGGGTCACCGGATTCCTGGATCGCGCAGAAGCAACTCAAGTGAAGGTGATGGAGCTGGCCGCGCAGTGACGCTGCCAATCATCGCAAGGGAGGATTGAACCATGGTTAGCAAAGTTGCAGAGGCGGCCGCCCCGGCAGTCACCCGGCCAAGACGTCGCCGTGTGCCGCCCGAACTCGGCATCTTCCTGGTGCTGATCGGCATTGCGCTTCTCTGCGAGATTCTCGGCTGGATCTTCGTCGGCCAGAGCTTCCTGATGAACCTGCAGCGCCTGAAGATCATGATCCTGCAGGTCTCGGTCATCGGCATCATCTCGGTCGGCGTGACGCAGGTCATCATAACAGGTGGTATCGATCTCTCCTCCGGCTCGGTCGTCGGTCTCACCGCGATGGTCGCTGCTAGCTTTGCCCAGTCGTCGACATGGGCAAGGGCCGTCTACCCGGCATTGACCGACATGCCCTTCTTCGTGCCGATCGGCATCGGCCTGCTGATCGGGCTTCTCGCCGGCTACATCAACGGCCAGCTGATCACGAAAACCAAGATCCCGCCCTTCATCGCCACCCTCGGCATGATGGTTTCGGCCCGCGGCCTGTCGAAGCTCTATACCAAGGGCCAGCCGATCTCGGGCCTCACCGACCAGTTCAATTTCATCGGCTCCGGCATCTGGCCCGTCGTCGTCTTCCTCATCATCGCGGTCCTCTTTCATATCGTGCTGCGCTACACGCGCTACGGCAAGTTCACCTATGCGATCGGCGCCAATCTGCAGGCGGCGCGCGTATCGGGCATCAATGTCGAGGCGCATCTGGTCAAGGTCTATGCGATTGCCGGGCTTCTCGCCGGTCTCGCCGGCATCATTACTGCCGCCCGGGTGCAGACGGCGCAGGCCGGCATGGGCGTCAACTACGAGCTGGATGCGATCGCGGCTGCCGTCATCGGCGGGACGTCGCTGACGGGCGGCGTCGGGCGTATTGCCGGCACGGTGATCGGCACCGTCATTCTCGGCGTGATGATCTCCGGCTTCACCTTCCTCAACGTCGATGCCTATTACCAGGAAATCGCCAAGGGCTTCATCATCGTCGCGGCCGTTGCCATCGACGTCTACCGCCAGAAGAAGCGGGCCAAGCGCTGAAACGCCCGAACATCGTCAGCGTTCTATCATGCTCTCAAGGCGGGGTTTTTGCCCCGCCTTTTTCCATTTGAATATACGGTTCCATGCAAATGCAAATTTTTTTCATTTGGGTATGGCGAATCCTGTCAGCTTTTCTATTCTGCCCGCTTTCCATTCGCTCACTCGAGCGCTTCATCCGGGATAGACAATGCAAGCCGTATTCGATGGTCATAACGACGTTCTCTTGAGGCTCTGGCATCACGCGCGCGATGGCGCCGACCCGGTCGCCGAATTCAAGGACGGGACGTCTAGCGGCCATATCGATGCGCCGCGTGCGCGTGCCGGCGCCCTGGCCGGCGGTCTTTGCGCCATTTACATTCCGTCGGGCGATCTCGTCTTTGCCGATCCGGATAGCAAGGGCCATTATGCTACGCCTTTGGCGGTTCCGCTGGAGCGTGCGCCTTCCCTCGATATTGCTCTCGAAATGGCGGCGATCGCGCTGCGGCTCGACCGTGCCGGCGCCTGGAAGCTCTGCCGTTCCACCGCAGATATCCGTGATTGCATGGAGAAAAACATTTTCGCTGCGGTCATGCATATGGAAGGCTGCGAAGCGATCGACGCCGATCTCGTCGCGCTCGAAACCTTCTATGCAGCCGGCCTGCGCTCACTCGGCCCGGTCTGGAGCCGCAACAACGTCTTTGCTCATGGCGTGCCCTTTGCTTATCCGAGCTCTCCCGACACCGGACCCGGCCTGACCGAGGCCGGCTTCGCGCTGGTTCGCGCGTGCAATCAGCTTGGCATCCTCGTCGATCTCGCCCATATCACCGAAAAAGGCTTCTGGGATGTGGCAAAGACCTCGGATCTGCCGTTGGTCGCGAGCCATTCCAACGCGCATGCGCTGACGCCCGTCGCACGCAACCTCACCGACAAGCAGCTCGACGCCATCAAGGAAAGCCGCGGCATCGTCGGCCTCAATTATGCGACGGCCATGCTGCGCGACGATGCGCGCTCGGATGCCGATACGCCGCTCGAGGTGATGGTGCGGCATGTCGATCATCTGGTCGGCCGCGTCGGCATCGACTGCGTCGGTCTCGGATCGGATTTCGACGGCGCCACGATTCCGGCTGAAATCGGCGATGCCGCGGGCAACCAGAAGCTGATTGAAGCCCTTCGCAGTGCTGGTTATGGTGAGGCCGATCTTGCAAAGCTGTGCAGGGAGAACTGGCTTCGCGTCCTGGCGTCCGCCTGGAAGGAAGGCAGCCGATAAAGTGCGTGCCGATATTGCGTAAAGTTTGTTAAGAGGGGAATGAGAATAATGATGATGACCAAGATGAACCGCGGTTTGCGCGCACTGTCTGCCGGTGTGGCTCTCTCGCTTCTGTTGATGGCGACGCCGAACGCATATGCTGCGACGCCCAAGGACACGCTGGTCGAGGGCTTTGCCTTCGACGATATTCTAAGCATGGATCCGGCCGAAGCCTATGAGCTGTCGGCTGCCGAAATCACCGGCAATACCTATAGCCTGCTCGTCCGTCTCGACATCAACGATACGTCGAAGATCAAGGGTGACCTTGCCGAGAGCTGGACGGTTTCCGACGATCACCTGACCTATACGTTCAAGCTGAAGCCCGGCCTGAAGTTCGCGTCCGGTAACCCGATCACGGCTGAAGACGTTGCATGGTCCTTCGAGCGTGTCGTCAAGCTAAACAAGAGCCCGGCCTTCATTCTCACGCAGTTCGGCATCACCGGCGATAACGTGACGGAAAAGGCCAAGGCAACCGACGCGAACACCTTCACCTTCACTGTCGACAAGCCCTATGCGCCGAGCTTCGTGCTGAACTGCCTGACGGCAACTGTTGCCGAAGTGGTCGACAAGAAGCTGGTCCTGCAACATGTGAAGCCGGCAACGCCGACCGCCGATTACAAATACGACAACGACTTCGGCAACAGCTGGCTGAAGACCGGATTTGCCGGTTCCGGTCCGTTCAAGCTGCGTGAATGGCGCGCCAACGAGGCCGTCGTGCTGGAGCGCAACGACAACTATTACGGCGAAAAGACCAAGCTGAACCGCGTCATCTATCGCTTCATGAAGGAAAGCTCCGCACAGCGCCTTGCGCTGGAGAACGGCGATATCGATATCGCCCGCAACCTGTCGCCGACCGATCTCGAGGCTGTCGAGAAGAACCCGAAGCTTGCTTCGACCAGCGCGCCGAAGGGCACCATCTACTATATGAGCCTCAACCAGAAGAACGCCAATCTGGCCAAGCCGGAAGTGCAGCAGGCGTTCAAATATCTGGTCGATTATGATGCCATCGGCAAGACGCTGATCAAGGGCATCGGCGAGATCCATCAGACCTTCGAACCGAAGGGCATGCTCGGCTCGCTGGATGAGAATCCGTTCAAGCTTGACGTCGCCAAGGCCAAGGAATTGCTGGCCAAGGCAGGCCTGCCCAATGGCTTCTCGATCACCATGGACGTGCGCAGCATCGAGCCGGATACGGGCATCGCGACCGCGATCCAACAGACGCTCGGCCAAGCAGGCATCAAGGTGGAGATCATCCCCGGCGACGGTAAGCAGAAGCTGACCAAATATCGTGCCCGCAACCACGATATCTACTTCGGCAACTGGGGCCCGGACTATTGGGATCCCCATTCCAACGCCGATACCTTCACCACCAACGACGACAATTCCGATACCAGCAGCAACAAGACGCTCGTGTGGCGCAACACCTGGACCTCTCCCGAACTGGAGAAGCAGGCCAAGGCGGCGCTCTTTGAAGGCGATGCGGCCAAGCGCGGCGCCATGTATGAGGACATCCAGAAGAAATTCCTGGAAGCAAGCCCCTTCATCATCCTCTATCAGCAGACGGAAGTCGCCGGCTATCGCAAGGACGTGAAGGACTTCAAGCTCGGTCCGAGCTTCGACAACAACTTCGTCTGGCCGATCTCCAAGTGATGATCCGGCAGGACTAGGTCTTTGAGCACTGTCGAACGGAAAATGCAGGTGCGGCCCAAAAAGGGCCGTGCCGCTCCCTTTTTCATGGGTCTGCTGCGATTCCTTGTCGTGGCCGTCACCACCTATCTCGGCCTTCTGGCCGTCACCTTTTTCATCGGGCGCGTCATACCGATCGATCCGGCGCTTGCGATCGCCGGCGATCACGCGCCGCAGCAGGTGCTGGAGCGTCTGCGGCGCGAGATGCATCTCGACGAACCGCTTTATCTGCAGTTCTATTACTATCTGCTGAGCGCACTCAGCGGCGATTTCGGGACGTCTGTGCTGACGACCAATCCGGTCATGGATGACATCAGGCGCGTCTTCCCCGCGACGATGGAGCTCGCCACCGTTGGCACGATCATCGGCGCCTTGTTCGGGGTTCCCTTCGGTGTGCTCGCCGCGGTGCGTCGCAACAGCATGATCGACCAGATCGTCCGCGTGATCGGCCTCGTCGGCTATTCGGTGCCGGTCTTCTGGCTGGCCATGGTCTCGCTCGTCATCTTCTATGCGAAGCTGAACTGGGTCGCCTATCCCGGCCGCATCGACATCGCCTATGAATATAGTTTCACGCCGGTCACGGGCTTCTTCCTGCTCGATAGCGCCATGCAGGGCCAATGGGACGTCTTCTGGGACGTGTTCCGCCACATCATCCTGCCGGCATCGCTGCTCGGTTATTTTTCGCTCGCCTATATCAGCCGTATGACCCGCAGCTTCATGCTGAACGAACTGGGGCAGGAATATATCGTGGCCGCTCGCGCCAAGGGTCTTTCCGAGACGCGGGTGATCTGGGGCCATGCATTGCGCAGCGCCGCCGTGCCGCTGATCACGGTGATTGCGCTCTCCTACGCCGGGCTGCTCGAAGGCTCCGTGCTGACGGAGATCGTCTTCTCCTGGCCAGGCATCGGTTTCTATATCACCAGTTCGCTGCGCAATGCCGACATGAATGCCGTTCTCGGCGGCACGATCGTCGTCGGCACGGTGTTCATCGGCATCAATCTGATTTCCGATCTTCTGTATCGGACACTCGACCCAAGGACCCGACGTAAATGACTGTCGAGACCACCCAACCCAGCTTGAGGGACTGGCTGCTCTCCGATCGGCCACAGTCGCGCCGGCAGGCGAGGCTAGGGCGCGCCTATGTCACCTGGCGGCAGTTCTCCGCTAATCGCCTGGCCGTCATCGGACTGCTGATCATCGTTGCGCTCGTGCTTGTGGCGGCGCTCGCCGATGTGATCGCGCCGCATTCGCCCGTCATTGGCGATCTCACGAATGCCTATCTGAAACCGCCCGGCACGCCGGGTTATCTTCTCGGTACCGACGATCTCGGCCGCGATATCCTTTCGCGCCTCATCTACGGGTCGCGCTGGACGCTCTATATCGTCGTCCTGGTCGCGATCATCTCGGCGCCGATCGGGCTGATCATCGGCATGGTGTCGGGCTATCTGGGCGGCTGGGTCGATGTGATCCTGATGCGCATCACCGATATCTTCCTTGCCTTTCCGAAGCTGGTGCTGGCGCTTGCCTTTGCCGGTGCGCTCGGCGCCGGCATCGAGAACGCCGTGATCGCTATCGCCATCACCTCCTGGCCGCCCTATGCGCGCCTGGCGCGGGCCGAAACGATGACGGTGCGGCGTTCGGACTATATCGCCGCCGTGCAGCTCATGGGCGCTTCGCCGCTGCGCATCATCTTCCGCCATGTCATGCCGCTCTGCATCTCCTCGGTCATCGTCCGCGTCACGCTCGACATGGCCGGCGTCATCCTGACGGCCGCCGGCCTCGGCTTCCTTGGTCTTGGTGCGCAGCCGCCGCTGCCGGAGTGGGGCGTGATGATCGCAAGCGGCTTCAAATACTATCTCGATCAATGGTGGGTGGCGGCCATGCCCGGCATTGCGATCCTTATCGTCAGCCTCGGCTTCAACCTGCTCGGCGACGGCCTGCGCGACGCGCTCGATCCGAAGGAGAGCGGGCAATGACGACACTTTTGACCGTCGAGAACTTGAGGGTTCGTTATCCGACCCGCACCGGCGTCATCGACGCCGTACGCGGTGTGTCCTTCACGCTCGGTCGTGAGCGGCTCGGCATCGTCGGCGAGAGCGGATCCGGCAAATCGCAGACCGGCCGCGCCATCATGGGGCTGACGCCGCCGCATGGCATCGTCACCGCCGACAGATTGAATTTCAGCGGCATCGACTTGCTGTCGATCTCGGCCAAGGAGCGCCGGTCACTGCGCGGCAAGCGCATTGCCATGGTGCTGCAGGACCCGAAATATTCGCTCGATCCCGTCATGACCATCGGCCGGCAGATCACCGAGACGCTACGCACCCATGAAAAGGTGAGCAAGGCCGAGGCCCGCGACCGTGCCATGGCCATGCTGGAAGCGGTGCAGATCCGCGATCCCGGCCGCGTCTACGACCTGCATCCGCACGAGGTCTCGGGCGGCATGGGCCAGCGCGTCATGATCGCCATGATGCTCATCGCCGGGCCGGAGCTGCTGATTGCCGACGAGCCGACTTCCGCGCTCGATGTCACGGTGCAGCTCGACGTGCTCAAGATCATGGACAAGCTTGTCTCCGAGCGCGGCATGGGGCTGATTTTCGTCTCGCACGACCTGCGGCTGGTGTCGTCCTTCTGCGACCGCGTGATCGTCATGTATGCAGGTAAGGTGGTGGAAGAGCTCAAGGCTTCCGAATTGAACAATGCCCAGCATCCCTATACGCGCGGTCTGCTGAACTGCATGCCTGTTATCGGCGAAAACCGGCATCCGCTGCCGGTGCTCGACCGCAAGCCGGAGTGGGCGGCATGACGACAGCACTCGCAGTTGATGGCCTCAGCGTCGTCTATGATGGCTATTATGCGCTCGATGCCGTCGGCATCGACGTGAACAAGGGCGAATCCTTCGGCCTGGTCGGCGAGTCCGGCTCCGGCAAGTCGACGCTGCTGCGCGCCGTTGCGGGCCTCGCGCCCGTTACCGACGGCACGATCCGTGTCGGCGGCGAGCAGCTGAAGGGCGCCAGGCGCAGCAAGGCCTTCTATCGTCAGGTGCAGATGGTGTTTCAGGACCCCTACGGTTCCCTGCATCCGCGCCAGACGATCGACCGACTGCTGCTGGAGCCTTTGTCGATTCATGGGATCGGCGACACGGAGACCCGGATCGCCAGGGCGCTGGATGAAGTCGGCCTCGGAAAAGGCTTCCGCTTTCGCTATCCGCACCAGCTCTCCGGTGGCCAGCGCCAGCGCGTTGCGATTGCGCGCGCGCTGATCGTCGAGCCGTCGATCCTGCTGCTCGACGAGCCGACTTCGGCGCTCGATGCATCGGTGCAGGCCGAGGTGCTCAATCTGCTCGAACAGGTGCGCAGGGACCGCCATCTGACCTTCGTGATGGTGAGCCACGATCTCGGCGTCGTCACCCATATGTGCGAGCGCTTGGCCGTCATGCGCAACGGCGCGGTCGTCGAGAGGCTGACCGCAAAGGAGCTGGCAGCCGGCGACGTGAAAGAAGATTACACCCGCAATCTGATGATCGCCAGCAAGGGGTTCGTCCGCGCCTGAGTGGGCGACACCTTGAGCCTTGCCGCGTTAACGAATGGGACGGGTAAACACGACCAATCGTATAGACTATTGACACCCGCCGCAATTCTGTCATGATCTCGTTAATGGCAGTTAACTTTCGTGATCCCGATAAGGGGTCAGACGTTAAGTGGAGGCAGGCATGTTTTTCATGGGTGGCATGACCATGGGCTATCTTCATCCGCCGGTTCCGGCGAAGCAGGAAGGTGCACGGTCTGCCTCTCTTTCCGACGAAAACATCCGCCGCCAGGCCGGATCTGCCGAAGAGCAGGCGGCCGATACCAGCGCTATCGAGCGCAGCTTGATTTGGGCCCGCCGCATTCTTTGCTGAATTGGCATTGCCGATCTTTCGGGTCCTCGAAATCCAGTGGTTTAATTTTTCTCAGCTGGCGCTCTGGACGGAAATTCATCTCTACCTAGTTGATAGAAAATATATGAATAATCGTCCCAGGGTTTGACCTGAGAGACATATAAGAAACGAACGGAGGCAACACATGGCGAATTTGGGTATTTCGAATACGCATGTGAATCAGTTCGATGGTTCCAAGCGCGCCGCACAGACGCGGCACAAGATACAGACGGCGATCCATGTCGCCCTCTTCTCCGCCGCATTCCTATTCGTTGCGGCCATCGTTTGCGGCATCGTCGTCTAAACGCGATGCTTTTCGGGGCGGTAGCCCATGCCGCCCGCGCAGCATGGTCCTGTTTGCCGCGCCTTTCGCGGCGTTAAGGGCCAGGCAGAGCTGGGATTGCCGGGCGCCGGATACGGGCCGACCTGGCGGATATTCTGTTTCATTTCACAGCAACTCTCCCTTTCTCCCGCTGGCAGAACTTCGCCGGGCAAAGAAAATTTGCCTGGCCGATAGAATATGCCGCACAGAAACGGTAAACTTCCCGAAAATAAAGAGCATTCGAGAGAGCGGTCGGCGCGATCATGGCCCGGCGGCACGGAGGGGATCAAAAGGCTCTTGCGCATTGCGCATTTTCCCTGATCGTGAGCAGCACCGTTTTCGTATGGCAGTTGGGACCGAAGGGGCCGGAGTTCTGCGCGTCGGCGGGCGGCGGCCAATCGATCAGCCTGTGAACCGTTTCGAAAGCGATGCGTCCCGACAGGAATTTGCGAATCTTTTTATGGGGTTCAGTTTAAGTTCATCTTCTGCGGGATATTGAGGGTTCAATATTCCGAACCATGCTGAATTTCCGAAACGGGATGAATCAGCCCAGGGAGAATGCCTCATGACCTTGATAGATTGTCGTTGACCTGTGCGGATCGCTGCCGGAACCATTTGGCCGCGTATCCAATTTCACGGGCACCTCTTGGATGATGACGAATAGTCGCCGCAATCTTTAAGAACGCTCCGTGAAAATCTTCGCCTTTATATGTTTGTTCTAAGCCGTCACTTCGAATTCACCCCCTTCGCCCGCCGGGAAGCGAAGCAAAAGGGTCCAAATGCGTGAATTCTTGCGTCGGGCAGGGCAAAAACGATAAAGGCGACAATGCCACTCACTCTGTTTGGACCCAGAACCCGAATCCATGACATCTCAAAATCTCTCCACCGTTACGCCACGTGATTCTGAAGCCAAGCAGATCGATCACAACGATGCGATCCGCGCCACCTATTTCTCCAACGAGCAAATAAAGGAATGCGGCGCGGCCTTTGCCCGCAACGGCGCGAAAACCAAGCTGCCAGGCTTTGCGCCCTTCGATTTCTTCGCGCGGCACAAGGAAAACGAGAAAGAGATCCTGCGCGTCTATCGCTCGGCCAATGCCGATGTCGATGCCGGTGAATCGATCACGCCGGCCGCCGAATGGCTGCTCGACAACCACTACATCATCGAAGAGGCCATTCAGGAAGTCCGCCGCGATTTTCCGAAGAAATTCTACGATCAACTGCAGACGATCACCATCGACGGCATGGTGATGCCGCGCACCATGGCGCTTGCCTGGCTCTATGTCGCTCACACCCACAGCACGGTTTCCAATCAGGGCCTGCTGGCATTGGTGGAAGGCTTCCAGTCGGTGGAGATGCTGAAGATCGGCGAGCTCTGGGCTGTTCCCTCGCTGGTGCGTTACATCCTTGTCGAAAACCTGCGCCGCATTTCGAGCCGCGTCGAGCAGAGCCGCATGACGCGCAAGAAGGCGAATGCCGCCGTCGATGAGCTGATCCGCCTCAATGACGACGCCAAGGTCGCCGAATTCCTGAAGACGCTCGAGCCCTATACCTCGGACAATACCTTCGCCACGCAGTTCCTCTACCGCCTGCGCGACGGCTCGCATACGTCGGGCCTCGCCGTCACCTGGCTTGAGAAGCGGCTGACTGACGCCGGCACCGACGCCGAAAGCGTCATGATGGCCGAGCACAATCGGCTGTCGTCGGGTAATGTGACGATGGGCAACATCATCAAGAGCCTGCGCCTGATCGACGATACCGACTGGTCCGTCTGGGTCGAAGAGGTCAGTGCCGTCGACAAGCTGCTCTGGGACGAGACCGATTATGCCAAGCTCGATCCGGGCTCGCGCAACAGCTATCGCCGCCGTATCGAAAAACTCGCCCGCCGCTCCGACAAGACCGAAATGGAGATCGCCCAGGTCGCCATGGCGATGACCGAGGCGGCCAAGGTATCGGGCGAAGTCCAGCCGCATGAGCCGAATATCGGCGATTTCATCATGGGCCAGCAGACGCAGAAGCTGGAGAAGGCGATCGGCTACCGTGTGCCGATTTCGGTAAGCTTCGTGCGCCAGTGGCGCAAGCTCAACTGGCTGTCGATCGCGGCGCCAGTACTGTTCCTGAGTGTCGCGGCGCTCGCCATCGTCGGCTATTTCATGCTGCATGCCGGCATGGGCTGGGCCGAGACCATCCTGCTGCTCCTGATGTTCTCGCTGCCGGCATCGGAAGGCGCCACCGGCCTCTTCAACTTCTTCGTCACCATGTATCTGACGCCGGCGCGCCTCGTCGGCTACGAATTCAAGGAAGGCATTCCCGAAGAAGCCCGCACGCTGGTCGTCGTACCGACACTGATCGGCAATCGCGACAGCGTCGACGAACTCGTGCGCAATCTCGAGGTCCATTATCTCGCCAATCCACGCGGCGAAGTCTATTACGCGCTGCTCAGCGACTGGCCCGACAGCCAAGAGGAAGAGAGCGAGCGCGATCTGGAAATCTTGGATTACGCCCGCCGCGAAGTCGCCAATTTGGCTGCACGCTATGACGAAGATGGCGTCCAGCGCTTCTATCTGTTGCATCGCCGCCGCCTCTATAATCCGTCCGAAGGCGCGTGGATGGGCTGGGAGCGCAAGCGCGGCAAGCTGCACGAGCTGAACATGCTGCTGCGCGGCGACCGCGATACCACTTTCCTGCCCGGCGCCAATATCGTGCCGAAGGACGTCCAGTATGTGATGACGCTCGATTCCGACACGCGTCTGGTGCGCGATACGGTTACGAAGCTTGTCGGCAAGCTGCATCACCCGATCAACCGCCCGGTCTTCGATCCCGAGAGCAAGCGCGTCGTGCGCGGCTACGGCGTGCTGCAGCCGCGTGTCACCCCGTCGCTGACGACGGGCAAGGACGCGTCGGTGTTCCAGCGCGTCTTCTCGGTCAACCGCGGTCTCGACCCTTACGTCTTCGCCGTCTCCGACGTCTATCAGGATCTGGTCGAGGAAGGCACGTTCACCGGCAAGGGCCTCTATCACGTCGATGCCTTCGAAGCGTCGCTAAAGGGCAAGATCGAAGAGAACGCGGTTCTCAGCCATGACCTGCTCGAAGGCTCGATGGCGCGCTGCGCTCTGGTCACCGACTGCGAACTCGTCGAGGATTTCCCGATCCGCTACGAAGTTGAGGTCTCGCGCCAGCATCGCTGGGCGCGCGGCGACTGGCAGCTGCTTCCTTATCTCTTCAATCCGAAGCGTGGCGTCACCGGCCTCGGCCGCTGGAAGATGATGGACAATCTGCGTCGCTCGCTGACGCCGATCGCCTGGTTCTTCGCTTCCGTCCTCGGATGGTACTTCATGGAGCCGTTGGCGGCGCTCATCTGGCAGATCCTGTTGATCTTCTGCCTGTTCGTCGCGCCGACGCTGTCGCTCATCAACGGCATCATTCCGCGCACAAGCGATATCGTAGCCCGGGCCCATCTCTACACGGTCTGGTCGGATATCCGTGCCGCCAACGCGCAAGTCGCGCTGCGCATCGTCTTTATCGCCGACACCGCCTGCGTCATGGCTGATGCCATCGGCCGTTCGCTCTACCGTGCCTTCGTCAGCCGCAAGCTGATGCTGCAATGGCGAACCGCCGCAAGCGCCCAGGCTGCCGCGCAAACGACTATCCTTGGCCACTACCGCGTCATGTGGCATGCGCCAGTGCTGGCGCTGCTGGCCTTGGCTTTTGCTTCGCTCTCCGGCGACAACGCCTTCTTCGTCGGTATTCCCTTTGCGCTGCTTTGGGTCCTGTCGCCGGCGATCGCCTGGTATGTCAGTCAGTCGGCCGAGACCGAAGACAGGCTCGAAGTGCCGGAAAGCGTCTCCTTCGAACTGCGCAAGATCGCGCGGCGCACCTGGCGCTATTTCGAAACCTTCGTCGTCGAACAGCAGAACCATCTGCCGCCGGATAACGTGCAGCAGACCCCGAATGCGGTCGTGGCCTCGCGCACGTCGCCGACCAATATCGGCGTCTACCTGCTGTCGGTCATTTCCGCGCGTCACTTCGGCTGGACCTCCTTCGAGGAAACCATCGATCGCATGGAAAAGACCATGGCGACCGTGGCGAAGCTCGAAAAGTTCCGCGGGCACCTGTGCAACTGGTATCACACCGATACGCTGAAGCCGATGGGCGCTCGCTACATCTCGGCCGTCGATAGCGGCAATTTTGCCGGCCACCTGATTGCGGTTTCCTCTGCCTGCCGCATCTGGGCGGAAGCACCATCGGCGCATATGCAGGGCAATCTGGACGGTATCGGCGATGTCGCCGGCATTCTTGCCGAAACCCTTGCCGAGCTCCCAGACGACCGCAAGACGGTTCGCCCGCTGCGCCGCCGCCTGGAAGAGCGCATCGTCGGCTTCCAGAACGCGCTCGCCGCCGTCAAGCGCGAACATGAGTTCGCTTCCATCCGCGTCATCAACCTTTCGGTTCTGGCGCAGGATATCCAGAAACTTGCGGCAAACCTCGACCATGAGGTGAAGTCGACGCAGAGCGGCGAGGTGCTTACTTGGTCGCAGTCGCTGGTGAGGGTCTGTGAAGGCCATATCGCCGACAGCATCTTCGATCTCGCCAATGTGGATTCGCTGCGCCAGCGTCTGGCGAAGTTGCGCGACCAGATGCGCGATCTCGCCTTCGGCATGGAATACGGCTTCCTCTATCGTCCGGAGCGGCGCCTGCTTTCCATCGGTTTCCGCGTCGAAACCAACGAGCTCGATGCGGCCTGCTACGACCTTCTGGCCTCCGAAGCCCGCCTGACCAGCCTTTTCGCCATCGCCAAGGGCGATCTGCCGACCGAGCACTGGTATCGTCTCGGCCGCCAGGTCGTTCCCGTCGGCTCGCGCGGCGCGCTGGTTTCGTGGTCGGGCTCGATGTTCGAATATCTGATGCCGCCGCTCGTCATGCAGGAGCGTCAGGGCGGTATCCTTAACCAGACGAACAATCTGGTCGTGCAGGAGCAGATGAACTACGCCAAGCGCCTTGGCTCAGATATTCCCTGGGGCATTTCGGAAGCGGCCTTCAATGCTCGCGACCACTACATGCACTACCAGTACACCAATTTCGGCGTGCCTTCGCTCGGCCTCAAGCGCGGTCTCGGCCAGAATGCCGTCATCGCACCTTACGCCTCGATCCTCGCCAGCCAGTATCGTCCGGCTGCGGCGCTCGAAAACCTGCAGAAACTGCGCAAAGTGGGCGCGCTCGGCATCTACGGCTTCCACGATGCCGTCGATTTTACGCCGACCCGCGTTCCGGAAGGCAAGAAGTGCGCGGTGGTCTACAACTACTATGCACACCATCACGGCATGTCGATTGCCGCGATCGCCAACGTCGCCTTCAACGGCCGCCTGCGCGAGCTCTTCCATGCCGATCCGGTGATCGAAGCTGCCGAACTGCTGCTGCAGGAAAAGGCGCCACGCGATATTCCGGTCATGGCCGCCAAGCACGAGAGCGACCAGCCGGCCAATATCCAGGAAGACATGCTGCGTCCGGAAATCCGCAAGATCGCCGATCCGGCCACGCAGGATCGCGAACTCGCCTTCCTCTCCAACGGCCATTATTCGGTCATGCTGACGGCGACCGGCGCCGGTTATTCGCGCTGGAACGGCCTGACGGTCTCGCGCTGGCGCGCCGATCCCACGGAAGACCGCTGGGGCACGTTCATCTTCCTGCGCGATACCGCCTCCGGCCAGTGGTGGTCGGCGACCGCGGAGCCGCGCAGCATCGAGGGCGAGAAGACCAAAGTCTCGTTCAGCGACGAAAAGGCTGAATACAGCAAGACGGTCGGCGATCTCACCAGCGACGTCGAATGCATCGTCGCGACCGAGCACGATGCCGAAGGCCGGCGCGTGACGCTGCTCAACATGGGCACGGAGGACCGCTTCATCGAAGTGACCTCCTATCTCGAGCCGGCGCTTGCGAGCGATGACGTCGATTCCGGTCACCCGGTCTTCACGCGCATGTTCGTGCGCACCGAGATCGGCAATGGCGGCGATGTGCTCCGCGCCGAGCGCAACAAGCGCGACTATAACGAGCCTGACATGTCGGTCGCCCATCTGGTCGTCGACAATGCCGGATCCGAACGCCCGACCGAATTCGAAACCGATCGCCGCAAATTCCTCGGCCGCGGCCGCACGCTTGCGGAAGCTGCAGCTTTCGATCCGGGTGCGTCGCTCTCCGGCACGGACGGCTTCACCATGGACGCCTGCCTGTCGCTGCGTCGCGTCGTGCGCGTGCCCGCGGGCAAGAAGGTCAGCATCATCTTCTGGACGATTGCCGCCCCGAACCGCGAGGAGGTCGACAAGGCCGTCGAGCGTTACCGCAATCCCGACACCTTCGGCATCGAGCTGACGCAGGCGTGGACGCGCACACAGATGCAGATGCGCCATGTCGGTGTCACCTCGCAGCAGGCGGCCGCCTTCCAGAAGCTCGCCCGCTATCTCGTCTATCCGGATATGCACCTGCGTGCCGATGGCGCCACCGTGCAGGCCGGCCTGCATTCGCAGTCCGCACTCTGGCCGGTGACGATCTCGGGTGATTTCCCGATCTTCACCCTGCGCATCAACGACGATATCGATCTCGAAATCGCCCGGGAAGCGCTGATGGCGGCGGAATATCTGCGTTCACGCGGCATCACTGCCGATCTGGTAATCGTCAACGAACGCGCTGTCGAGCAGGCCCAGGACATGCAGCGCGAGCTGGATAAGCTCGTCGAGCACGTACGCCACAACCAGGGTGACGGTCTCCGGCAGAACATCTTCTCGGTCCGCAAGGACCAGATCGAAAACGAGACCTACCAGGAGATCCTTGCCGCATCGAGGGTGATCTTCCATGCCCGCAACGGCAAGCTCGTCGATCAGATCGCCCGTGCGGCGACGCTGTTTGCCTCCGCACAGTCCGATGGGCCGGCGCCGGTCAATCGGCTTACCGTGCCGGCAGCGCTGCAGGAGTCGGTTTTTGCGGCCGACGCTCTGGAGGCGCAGGACGATCTCGATTTCTGGAACGGTTATGGCGGTTTCTCCAAGGATGGCCGCGAATATGTGGTTCGTCTGCCCGGTGGGCAGTCGACGCCGCATCCATGGATCAATGTCATCTCGAACGAGCGCTTCGGCTTCCATGTGCCCGCCGAAGGCGGCGGCTTCACCTGGAGCCACAATTCGCGCGACTATCAGCTGACGCCCTGGACAAACGACATGGTCATCAACCGTCCGGGCGAGGCGCTCTACGTCGCCGATCTCGACAGCAACAAGGTCATGACACCCTATGCCGGCCTGTCGCGCAATGCGAAGGTCCGTTTTGAGGCGCGTCACGGTCTCGGCTATTCCGTCTTCTCGAGCGAAGAGGATGGCGTGGCGCTGGAGCTGACGCAGACGGTCGATCGCGAGCGCCCGGTCAAGCTCTTCCGCCTGCGACTCAGCAACAATGGCGCCGGCAGCCGGCGGCTGCGGATCTACAATTATGCGGAATGGGTACTTGGCACCAACCAGAACAAGACCAGGCCCTTCATCCTGTCGACGCTGGATGAGGAGACGGGTGCGCTGTTTGCCAACAACCCCTACAGCATCGATTACTTCAAGCGGACTGCCTTCATGGCGGCGAGCGAGACGCATTCGAGCTTCTCGGCAAGCCGCCGTGAGTTCATCGGCCGTCACGGCACCATCCAGATGCCGGAAGCCGTCGTTACGGCTGCCGCGCTCTCGAACTCGACCGATCTCGATGGCGATCCCTGCGGCGCTCTGGCCTTCGATGTGACCGTCGCGGCCGGCGAGCAGAAGGAAATCTGCTTCTATATGGGCGATACGGCGACCGTCGAAGAGGCCCGCGCGCTGGTTTCGGAAATTCGCAAGGCCGATTTCGAGGCCGTGCTTGCGGCGGGCCGGGAGTTCTGGGATGGCTTCACCGGCCATGTGAAGATCTCGACGCCGGACAAGGCGATGAACAACATGATCAACGCTTGGCTGCCTTATCAGAGCCTCGGCTGCCGCATCATGTCGCGTACCGCCTTCTACCAGTCGTCGGGTGCCTTCGGCTTCCGCGACCAGCTGCAGGATACGCTGGCGTTCCTGGTGCACAAGCCGGAGCTTGCCCGCAACCAGATCCTCAATGCTGCCCAGCGTCAGTTCCGCGAGGGCGACGTGCAGCATTGGTGGCTGCCGGGCAGCGGTGCCGGCGTGCGCACGCATATTTCGGACGATGTCGTGTGGCTCGCCTATGCCATCGACCAGTACTGCACCGTGACGGGCGACAAATCGATCCTCGACGAGGAGCTTGCCTTCGTCGAAGGTGCGGCGCTGATGCCCGGAACGCATGACGTCTTCTATCAGCCGACCGTGTCGCAGGACAAAGTTAGCGTCTACGAACATGCGGCGCTCGCCCTCGATCTCGCGATCAAGCGCAAGGGAGGCAGCGGGTTGCCGCTGATCCTCGGCGGTGACTGGAACGACGGCATGAACCGCGTCGGCATCCAGGGCCGCGGCGAAAGCGTGTGGCTCGGCTGGTTCCTGGCCGGCATGCTCACCGCCTTCCTGCCCTATGCCGAAGCACGCGGCGACAACGAGCGCGTCAAGCGCTGGTCCGATCATCTGCCGGAACTGCGTAAGGCGCTCGAATCGGCCGGCTGGGACGGCGGTCATTATCGCCGCGGCTATTTCGACGATGGCAGCCCGCTCGGCTCCAGCGAGAATTTCGAATGCCAGATCGATTCGATCGCGCAGTCGTGGAACATTCTCTCCGGCGAAGGCGACAAGGCGCGCGGCGAGAAGGCGATGAATGCCGTTCTCGACAAGCTGGTGGACGATGAAAACCGTATCATCCGGCTGTTCACGCCGCCCTTCGCCAAATCGGCGCGCGATCCGGGCTACATCAAGTCCTACCCGCCTGGTGTGCGCGAGAATGGCGGCCAGTATACCCATGCGGCGACCTGGGTCGTCATGGCGCTGGCGGAGATGAATCGCGGCGACGATGCCTGGCATTGCTTCGACATGCTGAACCCGATCAACCATGCACGCGATCGTGATGAGGCCGATACCTATCGTGTAGAGCCCTATGTGGTTGCTGCTGATATTTACGGCGAAGGACAATTGACGGGCCGTGGCGGCTGGACCTGGTACACGGGCTCTGCTGGCTGGCTGTATCGTGTCGCTGTCGAAGGCATTCTCGGCATCCGCGTGAAAAACGGCCGACTTTTCGTCAAGCCGGCCCTGCCTTCGAACTGGGACGGCTTTGCGGCGGATCTCGAGTTACCGGGCGGAAATTACCGCATTTCCGTCTCAAAAGCGCCCGATGCGGCGGGATACTCGGTCACCATCAATGACAGGGCGATCGCCCATCCCGAAGAGGGCTATCCGATCGGACAGTAGCGTTTCTGCACTGTTTCGCTTCGACGATCGGGGCCAAAGGGGGAACTCTTTGGCCCCGATTGCATTTGAGTGTCGGAACAGGAGAGTTTTATGAATTCGAGGGCGGATATGAGCTCGGTGCCGGCACAACGGTTGAGTTCGCCGAAGCCGGTCTCCCAGAGGGATACCCGACTGGATGTTCTCAGAGCCCTGGCTCTGATCATGATCTTCATCAACCATGTGCCAGGGCAGATCTTCGAGGATTTGACCTCCAAGAATTTCGGCTTTTCAGACGGGGCGGAAGCCTTCGTACTGATCTCCGGCATCTCGGTCGGCCTTGCCTATGGAACGAAGTTCTCATCCGGCAATCGGCTGAAAATGGCATGGAAGGCGATCAAGCGGGCATTCACGCTCTATACCGCCCATATGATCACGACCTTCGTGACGCTGGTGCTGTTCATCTCGGGGGCATGGATTTTTCACCAGAAGGGCCTGCTGTGCGAAGTGAACATCCTCGCCCTGCTGATGGACCCGGCACGCGGCATACCGGCGCTGCTGACGCTCGGGCACCAGATCGGCTACAACAATATCCTGCCGATGTATGGCGCGCTGTTCCTGATGCTGCCGCTGATCATGCTGCTAGAGGCGAAAAACCCGCTGCTCCTGCTGCTGATTTCCGTCTGCGTATGGCTGGTGTCGGGCATCTACTATATCGCGCCGCACACGACGCTGCTCGATGGATTCTGGTTCCTCAATCCACTGTCGTGGCAGCTGCTCTTCGTCATCGGCTTTATGGCTACCATGCATGTCAAACGCGGCGGGCGCATCCCCGTGCATCCGGTGTTGATCGCGCTTGCGTCCGCCTATGTACTCCTGTCCTTCATTTGGGTGACCGACAAGCTCTGGATCCTCGGCGATTATCTCGCCACGTTCGGCCTGCCCACCGTCGTTACCGGCTTCGACAAGACGTTCCTGTCGCTGCCGCGCCTGCTGCACGTGCTGGCGCTCGCCTATCTGATCGTCAGCATACCCTCCATTTCGCAGTTGCTGCGCCGTTCCGCTAGCCATCCGCTGACGATCCTCGGTCGGCATTCCCTCAGCATCTTCGTGGCGGGCACGATCCTGGCCATGGCCGGTCAGGTGATCCTCTATGTGACCAACAAGAGCCCGACTGTCGGCGCGATCTATGTCGTCATCGGCATCGCCGCACAATTCTTCTATGCCTATCATCTGGAGCACAAGCGGCTGCAACTCGCCAATCCGCATGCGGCGAAGGTGCCTGCAAGGGCGATCACTATGCCCGCACATCTCGCGAAGCGCCGCTGATCTCCTAGAGCTGCGCACTGGTGCGCAGCTCAATCCCATGTTTTTCTTCAATATTTTTGATTGTGACACTTTCGCGAAGGAAGTGTGACGTGATTTTTCTGCAACGCGGCATGATTGCACTGCATCGCAGCAAAAATTCGAGTGTCCAAAATCTTATTGTGCAAAATTTAATTGTTATATGGTCGATGTGGCGGGCTCGGGAAGCGCCGTCATCGCGTCGCCGGTGTCGTTCAAGGGGATGGCCGCGCTTTCGTGGGGATTGTCAAAATCGGGAATGAGTAGGGACGTCGAATTCTCGGCGCGGCAGCTCATGTCCAATCGATACTGAATTGGAGTAATCTAATAAATATCAGAAGTCTTCTTCTCGGCTCGGCCGCCGCCCTGGCAGCCGCATCGGGAGCGCAGGCGGCTGACGCCATCGTGGCTGCCGAGCCGGAACCGCTTCAGTACGTTCGTATTTGTGATGCTTACGGCCCTGGTTACTTCTTCATCCCGGGCACTGAAACCTGCCTCAAGATCGGCGGCCGTGTCCGTACCGAAGGCGAGTGGTACGATGCCTACAACCCGAACAGCAAGAACGGTACACTCTGGCACACCCGTGCAGAGCTGAGCGTCGACACCGCGACTGACACCGAATACGGCCCGCTGAAGACCAACACGGTCGTCCGTTGGGACTGGAACGACGGCAACTCCACCTCCACCAAGCTGCTGTTCGCCAACATCAGCCTCGGCGGCTTCCTCGTCGGTAAGGCCGATTCGCAGTACAACAACTACATGGGTTATGCCGGCAACGTCATCAACGACGACGTGATCTATGACGGCCCGAAGGAACTCAACCAGCTCACCTATAAGTATGATGCTGGCAACGGCTTCACGGCGGTCATCTCGCTTGAGGATTCCAATTCTTCCAGCGATACCTCGTCCTACGGCGGCGCTTGGCAAACCGGCACGGGCAACCATTATGCTCCTGACGTCGTTGCCGGGGCCGGCTACAAGACGGGCCCATGGACCCTTCGTGTTATCGGCGGCTATGACTCGATCGTCGAAGAAGGCGCTATCAAGGCTCGTGTCGATGCCGACTTCGGCGCATTCTCGGCCTTCTTGATGGGCGGCTGGAACACCGATGGCGACAAGCTCAACAAGTATGCCGGTTCCTACCTGAACAGTAACCGGTCCGCCTGCCCGACCAACGGCGCGGATTGCGGCTGGGGCGACTGGGCATTCTGGACAGGCGCCAGCTATCGGCTGAACCCGAAGCTGCAGGCCAACGCCCAGGTTGCCTACACCGACTCGCAGATCTTCGCCGCCACCGCCAACGTTGCCTGGCGTCCGGTCAAGGATCTGCTCGTTGAGCCGGAAGTTTCCTACACGAACTGGGATGCCGCCGACGCCGATCAATGGGCCGGCGTGCTCCGCTTCGAGCGCAAGTTCTGATCTGATACCGGCCGGGCGCCGATATTAACTCCTGGTGCGCCCAGCCAATTGACCTCCGATCAGAAAACGGAAAGGCCCGGTTTTCCCGCCGGGCCTTTCTTAATTGTGGTTCAGCTTGTTTATTCTGAGTGCAGGTTTCTTGCAGATAAAGCCCTTCGCCCCAGGCCTCTGCCCATTCAACGGGGAGAGGCCTGGGGCGAAGGGCACGTGTGCTTGGGGTGAGGAGCCGTACATCGAACCCGGGCGTTGCCCGGCCTGACAAAAGCCGTCCGGCGCAAATCGTCGGCAATAAAAAAGCCGGAAGAGCGGTGCTCTCCCGGCTTCGATCTTGGGCCCCTTGCGAAGATCAGGCGGCTTCGGTTTCCGTTGTATGTGCCTTGCGGACTTCCTCGTCCGTCAGGATGCCGCTGGCGCGCAGTAGGGCGGCGAACCGGCCGTTGCTCTGGCTAAGCTCGTTGAAGCTGCCGTTCTCGATGATGCGGCCGTTGTCCAGGAAGAGGACCATGTCGGCCTCGCGGACCGTTGACAGGCGGTGCGCGATGATAAAGGTCGTGCGGTTCTGGCGCAGATTGTCGATCGCCGTCTTGACCCGGTTTTCGGTTTCGACGTCGAGCGCGCTTGTGGCTTCGTCGAGCACGAGGATCGGAGCGTCCTTCAGGATGGCGCGGGCAATCGCGATACGCTGGCGTTCGCCACCGGAAAGCTTGTTGCCACGTTCGCCGACGCGGGTCTCGTAACCGCTTTCCCGGTTTTCGATGAAGTCGTTGGCGGCGGCGGCCTGTGCTGCGCGGACCATTTCCTCCTCCGTCGCACCTTCGCGGCCGAGGCGGATGTTGTCGCTGATCGAGCGGTTCAGCAGGCCGGCATCCTGGAAGACGGTGGCGATGAAGCGGCGCAGCGACCTGCGCGTCACCTTGGTGATGTCGTGACCGTCGACAAGGATCTGGCCCTTCTGCGGATCGAATACACGCTGCAGCAGGTTGACGAGCGTCGTCTTGCCGGCGCCGGTCGGGCCGACGATGGCGACGGTCTGGCCAGCCTTCACCTTGAAGGAGATGTCGTGCAGGCCCTGCGACGAGTTGGCGAAGCCGAAGGAGACGTCGCGGAATTCGACTTCGCCCTTGACGTCCTTGATCTCGGCAAGGCCGGCCGGCTCTTCGCGGTCGCGGACCGAATCTTCCAGCGTGTAGAAGTCTTCGAGCTTGGCGCGGGCTTCGAAAATCTGGTTGGCGAAGTTACGCAGCTGCTCGAGGCGGCCGATCAGCACGTTCGCAAAGGCGATGAAGGTGATCAGGGCACCGAGGCTCAGGCTGCCACCCTGGACGAGGACGGTGCCGATCATCAAGATCGCCATCATCGCGACGGTCGACGCCGTGCGGTTCAGGGCACCGGCAAGGGCCCACCAGTCGAGGACGGGATACTGCGCAGCCAGCAGCCGCTCGGTGAACGACTTCAGCGCCTTGGTTTCCGCCTCGATGCGATTGTAGCTATGCAGCACCGAAACGTTGCTGATCGAGTCGCTGACATGCGAAAAGACGGTATTGTAGTGACTTTCGACCGAGCTCTGGCCATCTTTCGTGCGGTTCATCACCAGGCGGCCGATGATCCAGTAGAAGACGCCGAGCAGGATCAGCACAGCCGAAAGGCGCAGGTCCATGGCTATGGCGGTCGGGATCATGACGATGAGCGCGACGGCGGTCGTCAGGTGGTTGCGCATGAATTCGAGCCACAGGCCGAACAGCGCCTCGCAGGCGCGCAGCAGCGTGTTCAGCGCACTCGCCGTGCCGCGCTGGCTATGCCAGGAGAGCGGCATCGAGATGATGCGGCCGAACGCTTCGGTCAACAGGGATGCGCGGCGGCCATGCGCGAGACGATCTGCCTCGCGGGACACCACGATAAAGGCGACCGCGCTGAAGACGGCAAAGCCGGCCCACAGCATCATGGTCGGAGCGACTGCGTCTTTCTTGGCAATGGCGTCGAAGATGCGGCCGAACAATACCGGTTCGTAGATGGTGGTCATCGCAAGTGCGATGTTTGCGATCACGACCATCCATACGCGGTATCGATACGCGCCAAGATACTTCAGGGCTCTTGCATAGACTTTGAACAGTGACACGGTCTGGCACCCTCTGTGCATCAGCAAAACTCGGAATGCTGAGACACTACAGATCGGTACCTGAACCGGCGATTAACGGAATTTGCAGCTGTTTTTTCAGGGAATTTTTCGCGCAATGCGCGCGATGGCGCGATGACGGCGCTATCGGTCGCCGCAAAAATATGACAATTTGAGGAGACTTGGACGCGACAGTATCGCGCATCTCCAAGCACCGCAGAGATCGCCATTCACGGTTGAACGGTAAAAAAATCGCTAAGGGCGTTCAATTTTGCGCCGGCATGAGTATGTTGCCGGCGATTGAGCGCGCCGTGGGGCCAGACGGGCATGGTGGCAATGTCCGTCCGTCGATAATTCAGGCTGCAAAGCCGAGGGGTAGATGTGAATATCCATTCGCTGTTACAATTGCTTGTAGTCCTCGAAGAGTGCAAGCTCGCCAACGAGGTCGCAACCGAACTCGAGCGGGTGCTCCGCTCCTACAAATTCGAATTCTACGGCTTGCTGAAGCAGACGCGGCCGAATGTCGATGTCGCGAACTTCATGCTCGCGGGGCGCTGGCCCGATCGCTGGCCGCTGATCTATGTTCGCAAGCGGTACATGCTCGTCGATCCGGTCGCGCGCTATCTCGGCCGGGCGCAGCGTCCTTTCCGCTGGCGCGATGCCGTCATTGCCCTGAAGGCGGATCCGCTGCGGCGGCGGATGGACCAGATGATGGCGGACGCCCGTGCCAACGGGCTTGTGGACGGCTATGTCTTCCCGATCCATGGGCGGAGTGGCTTGCTTGGGTGCATGACGATCGGTGGCGAGGCTGTCGATCTTTCTCCGACTGAGCTTTCCCTTTTCGATGCGGTCGCCAAAAAGGCCTTCTGGCGACTTCTGGAGCTGAACGGCGAAGCGCAATCGCTGGAAGATCCGGGAAGGACCGAGCTGAAGCTGACCAAGCGCGAGATGGAGGTGCTGAACCACCTGGCCGACGGCATGACGTCGATCGAGATCAGCCGGCTGCTGACGATCTCAAACCATACCGTCGATTGGTACATGAACAGTATCCAGGATAAACTCGATGCCAAGAACAGGCAGCATATCGTGGCTATTGCTTTCAGAAACGGACTTATTCCGTAATGGCAACTATTTTGCTGTCGGATGTCGCAGGAGAAATTGAACTTCCTGTAACAAGAAGTTAAGAATTCTCTTCGCGGGTGCAGCATTGCCCGTTTCGATGCCGTGAGGAGACAGCATTGCCCATTTCCAAGATCCTGGTTGCCAACCGTTCCGAAATCGCCATCCGCGTATTCCGCGCCGCCAACGAGCTTGGCATAAAAACGGTGGCCATCTGGGCCGAGGAAGACAAACTCGCGCTGCATCGCTTCAAGGCTGACGAGAGTTATCAGGTCGGCCGAGGTCCGCATCTTGCCCGCGATCTCGGGCCGATCGAGAGCTATCTGTCGATCGACGAGATCATCCGCGTGGCCAAGCTGTCCGGCGCCGATGCCATTCATCCAGGCTACGGCCTGTTGTCGGAGAGTCCCGAATTCGTCGATGCCTGCGATGCCGCCGGCATCATCTTCATCGGTCCGAGGGCCGACACGATGCGACAGCTCGGCAACAAGGTGGCGGCGCGCAACCTGGCGATTTCGGTCGGTGTGCCCGTCGTGCCGGCAACCGAGCCGCTGCCGGATGATATGGCCGAAGTCGCCAAAATGGCTGAAGAGATCGGCTATCCGGTCATGCTCAAGGCTTCATGGGGCGGCGGCGGTCGCGGCATGCGTGTCATTCGCTCCAAGGCCGATCTCGCCAAGGAAGTGACGGAAGCCAAGCGCGAGGCGAAGGCTGCCTTCGGGAAGGACGAGGTCTACCTCGAAAAGCTCGTCGAGCGCGCCCGCCACGTCGAAAGCCAGATCCTCGGCGACACGCACGGCAATGTCGTGCATCTGTTCGAGCGCGACTGTTCGGTGCAGCGCCGTAACCAAAAAGTCGTGGAGCGCGCGCCGGCGCCTTATCTGACGGACGCGCAGCGCCAGGAGCTGGCTGCCTATTCGCTGAAGATCGCCGAAGCGACACATTATATCGGCGCCGGCACCGTCGAATATCTGATGGATGCCGATACCGGCAAATTCTACTTCATCGAAGTCAATCCTCGCATCCAGGTCGAGCACACGGTGACCGAAGTCGTCACTGGCATCGATATCGTCAAGGCGCAGATCCACATTCTCGATGGCTTTGCCATCGGCACGCCGGAATCGGGCGTTCCGAAGCAGGAAGACATTCGCCTCAACGGCCATGCGCTGCAGTGCCGCGTGACGACGGAAGATCCGGAGCATAATTTCATCCCGGACTACGGCCGCATCACCGCCTATCGCTCGGCTTCCGGCTTCGGTATCCGTCTCGACGGCGGCACCTCCTATACCGGCGCGATCATCACCCGTTACTACGATCCGCTGCTGGTGAAGGTGACCGCCTGGGCGCCGAACCCGCAGGAGGCGATCGCCCGCATGGACCGCGCGCTGCGCGAATTCCGTATCCGCGGCGTGGCGACGAACCTCACCTTCCTTGAAGCAATCATCACGCATCCGAAATTCCGCGACAATAGCTATACGACGCGCTTCATCGACACGACGCCGGAGCTGTTCCAGCAGGTCAAGCGCCAGGATCGCGCCACCAAGCTTCTGACCTATCTCGCCGATGTCACCGTCAATGGCCATCCGGAAACGCGCGGCCGCCCGGCACCTTCGCCGAAGGTCGCCGAACCGGTATTGCCCTATATCGACGGCAAAGTGCCCGACGGCACCAAGCAGTTGCTGGACAAGCTCGGCCCACAGAAGTTCGCTGAATGGATGCGCGGCGAGAAGCGCGTGCTGATGACCGACACGACGATGCGTGACGGCCATCAATCGCTGCTTGCCACCCGCATGCGCACCTATGATATCGCCAGCGTCGCCGGCACCTATGCGCGCGCCCTGCCGCAGCTTCTGTCGCTGGAGTGCTGGGGCGGCGCCACCTTCGATGTTTCCATGCGCTTCCTGACGGAAGATCCGTGGGAACGCCTGTCGCTGATCCGCGAGAGTGCGCCGAACCTGTTGCTGCAGATGCTTTTGCGCGGCGCCAACGGCGTAGGCTATACAAACTATCCCGACAATGTCGTGAAGTATTTCGTCCGCCAGGCTGCCAAGGGCGGCATCGATCTCTTCCGCGTCTTCGACTGCCTGAACTGGGTCGAGAACATGCGCGTGTCGATGGATGCCGTTGCCGAGGAGAACAAGCTCTGCGAGGCGGCGATCTGCTATACGGGGGATATCCTCAATTCCGCCCGCCCGAAATACGACCTGAAATATTACACCGATCTCGCCATGGAGCTGGAAAAGGCCGGTGCCCATATCATCGCGCTGAAGGACATGGCGGGCCTGTTGAAGCCGGCTGCGGCCAAGGTGCTGTTTAAGGCGCTGCGCGAGGCGACCGGTCTGCCCATCCACTTCCACACGCATGATACCTCGGGCATTGCCGCCGCGACGGTGCTCGCCGCCGTCGACGCCGGCGTCGATGCCGTGGATGCGGCGATGGATGCGCTGTCGGGCAATACCTCGCAGCCCTGCCTCGGCTCGATCGTCGAAGCCCTTAAAGGATCCGAGCGCGATCCGGGCCTCGATCCCGAATGGATCCGCCGCATCTCCTTCTACTGGGAGGCGGTGCGCCATCAGTATGCCGCCTTCGAGAGCGATCTCAAGGGACCGGCTTCGGAAGTCTATCTGCACGAAATGCCGGGTGGACAGTTCACCAATCTCAAGGAGCAGGCGCGTTCGCTTGGGCTTGAGACCCGCTGGCACCAGGTGGCGCAGGCTTATGCCGACGCCAACCAGATGTTCGGCGATATCGTCAAGGTGACGCCGTCTTCCAAGGTCGTCGGCGACATGGCGCTGATGATGGTGTCCCAGGACCTGACGGTTGCCGATGTCGAGAATCCGGCCAAGGATATCGCCTTCCCGGATTCGGTCGTTTCCATGCTGAAGGGCGATCTCGGCCAGCCGCCGTCCGGATGGCCGGAAGCCCTGCAGAAGAAGGCGCTGAAGGGCGACAAGCCCTATACGGTCCGTCCCGGCTCGCTGCTTGCCGAAGCCGATCTCGATGCCGAACGCAAGACGATCGAGACCAAGCTGGAGCGGAAGGTCGACGATTTCGAATTCGCCTCCTATTTGATGTATCCGAAGGTCTTCACCGATTACGCGCTGGCGGCCGATACCTACGGACCTGTCTCGGTATTGCCGACGCCGGCCTATTTCTACGGCCTGAAGGAAGGCGACGAGCTCTTTGCCGAAATCGAGAAGGGCAAGACGCTCGTTATCGTCAACCAGGCGATGACGGCGACCGACGAGAAGGGCATGGTGACCGTGTTCTTCGAGCTCAATGGCCAGCCGCGCCGCATCAAGGTGCCGGATCGTGCCCATGGCGCTTCCGGCAGCGCTGTCCGCCGCAAGGTCGAGACCGGCAACGCCGCCCATGTCGGCGCGCCGATGCCGGGCGTCATCTCCACCGTCTTCGTTTCGCCCGGCCAGGCGATCAAGGCCGGAGATGTGCTGCTGTCCATCGAGGCCATGAAGATGGAGACGGCGCTGCACGCCGAAAAGGACGGCACGGTTTCCGAGGTGCTGGTGCGCGCCGGCGACCAAATCGACGCCAAGGATCTGCTCGTCGTCTATGGCGCATAAATCCAAGCTTCGTTAAGATACGATAGGCGGCCGGGTCGGGCCGTCGATCGCGAAGCGGTGACTTTCGTCGCGCGCATCGGAGGTCGGCTCTCCGTATGCGATCGCGACGAAGGCATCTCATAGTTCTCATGTCGGATCATTGTAGCCAGGTTCGTGAAGGCGGAGACATGACGGAAGCGATTTCCTTACGGGCGGCGACCGATGCCGATGTTGATAAAATCCGGGCGCTAACGCGCGAGGCCTATGGCAAGTGGGTGCCTCTTATCGGCCGCGAACCGTTGCCTATGATGGCAGATTATGCCGAGGCTGTGCGCAAACATCGCATCGATCTCGTGGACGCCGGTGGCGAGCTTGTGGCGTTGATCGAGATGGTGCCGGCCTCGGATCACCTGTTGATCGAGAACGTCGCCGTATCGCCGCGCCATCAGGGAAAGGGTATCGGCGGGAGACTGCTAGTTCATGCCGAGCAGGTTGCGGCCACGCTCGGCGTCGACGACATTCGGCTCTACACCAACAAGCGCTTTACCGAGAATGTGCAGCTCTATCTCAGACATGGTTATGCGATCGACCGCGAGGAGCCACTGAAAGACGGCTTTCTTGTCCATATGAGCAAGCGCATCGGCTAGGCAGGCCACTATCTCGGCTTCCCGATCCCGGCTGCCCAGATTGCCGCCAGGAGCGCAAGTACTGCGGAGATCAGCATCAGGGTGAAAAGCGTATGGATCGTTGCAGATTGGGCGAGAAATATCCCAGCGATCGATCCGATGAGCGCGCCGCCAGCAATCCGCATGGCGGCGGCGAGGCCTGCTGCCGTTCCCACAATATCCGATCTGACCGACATGGCGCCGCTATTGGCGGCCGGCATGGTCAGCCCGTTGCCGATGCCGATGAAAATGCAGGGGCCGAAGAGCGTCAGAACCTCAACCATGCCCGACAGTGACAAGCTGAGACCAACCGACAGGCCGATACAAGTGAGGAGCCGCGCGATGACGAGGATAGTACCGAGCGGAATTCTTGCCCCGTAGCGGCCGGCGAGATAGCTGCCCAGAATGAAGCCGGCGGGAACGAGGCCCATGTAGAAGCCGAGCTGGGCGCTCGAGCCGCCGAGCGCATCGCCTATCGTGAGCGGCGCTCCGCCGAGAAAAATGTAGAGCACGCCCATCGAGCAGGCCATGCAGAGTGTATAGGCCCAGAACCGAGCAGAACGTAGAAGAAGTCCATAGGAGGCGATATAATTTCTCTGCGTACCCGTCGAAGGTGCTTTCGATCCTTTCAGTTCGCGCAAGGACAGAAGGAAGGCGGCGATGCCGAAGATGGCAAGGACGACGAAGCTTGCCTGCCAGCCGAAAAACTCGTCCAGCGAACCGCCGAACAGCGGGCCGACCATCGGCGCCAATGCCCATCCCATGGCGAGGTAGCCGAACTTGCTGGCAGCCTGGCGCTCGTCCGATGTTTCCTTGATGATGACGAGTGCGACGGAATAGCACGGTCCGATGCACGCCTGCATCATGCGGCACAGGAGGAAGATGCCGATGTTCGGAGCGAGAACGCAGCCGATCGAAGCGACGATGAAGATCGTAAGCGCCATCAGGACGACCGGCCGGCGTCCGAACCGATCCGATATCGCGCCGCCGATCGCCTCAAGGAACGCGGTGACAATGGAAAAGCCGGCGACCGAGAGGTTTACGAGAGCGAAATCGGCGTGGAATGCCGCCGCTATCTTCGGCAGGGATGGCAGGATCATGTTAACCGGCAGCACGGCAAGCGCCGAGAGCAGGATGAGGGTTATCAGCCGCGGTGGTGCGGCGGCTCTTTCGGTCGCCGTGTCGTCGGTTGGCTGCTTGGATGAATGGTCGATGCGGCTTTCGGTGCGCGTCATGGCCTTGTCCGTCGTGTTGATGGGAAGTCGAGGGGATCTGACGAGGCGCGCCCTCTTTTCAGGGCAATAAAAAAGGCCCCGTCAGGAGCCTGCTTACCGCGCATGGGTGCTTTCGCCGGATGGTTACACCATCCTGCCCATGCGCCTTCCTACCACTACGAGAACGAGTGCCGTGTTCATGGCATTAGAGCTAACCGTAAAGTTGCGCAGCGTCAACTCAAGCCTTGCATCGATAAGGCCTTACAGGAGGATATATCGACCAACGACTAAGGCCGCGTATTGAGGTCGGGGCGAGCAGCGTATATCGCGCTGCGAAGCATCTCGGCGCCTTCTTCACCAAGCATGCGCTGCGACACGCCAGTATATTTAAGCTTCGTTTCCGCCGATTCTCGCCACGCGATGATAGCAGGGCTGGCACCTTCAGGAAGCTTCGCCATTTCTATCTGCGTCCATCGGATTTCTACCGGTGAGCCTACCATCCGATTTACAACCAAGCCTGCTTCCCCCACGATCACATGAACCCGACGGCGTATCAAACTGAACGCGATAAATACGGCCCACAAGGCGAAGACACAGCCAGTGATTAGTGCGGTTGAGGAGCCGTAAAGTCCGTCCCGGATATTCCATATGGCACCAGCAACCATGATGAAGAGACTGACCAGCATATTTTTGGTCTTGCGTGGAGTTCGGCGAAGTTCCTGCAACGAATCGGCCCCTGACGTAATAACAGAATTAGAATCCTACCGACCGCCGAATGGCCCGCCAAGGTAGTGAATATGGTGTTTCACGGGTTTTCAATTTTCCAACCGAAGGCCGATCGGCGTTTCAGATATCCGCCGCACTCGCCGCGCAACTGGTCTGGCGACTATCGCTTCCGTCACTTTTTGCAAAATCGCAACAAAGCTGGGAACGCCCCGTCAGGAGTCTGATTACCGTGTATGGTTGCTCGCTGCGCTCTGGCTCAGATGTCGTAGCTGAGCCCGGAATTCAGTGTCGAGATGAATTGCTTCGTCCGCTCCTGTGCAGGGTTGGAGAAGATATTGCGTGAGGAGCCGGTCTCGACAATGTTGCCCGCTTCCAGGAAGACCACATTGTTGGCGATCTTCGAGGCCAAGCGCAGGTCGTGCGTTGCCATGACCATGGTCGTGCCCTCATTGGCGAGCTTGCCCAGCACGTCGACGACTTCGGCCGCCAGTTCAGGATCCAGTGCCGAAGTGGGTTCGTCGCAAAGCAGCACGCGCGGTGAGGGGGCAAGCGCCCGAGCGATGGCGACGCGCTGTTGCTGGCCGCCCGAGAGCGTCGAGGGCCATGCGTCGATCTTGTGCGCCATGCCGACCTTGGTCAGAAGCTCGACGGCGCGGGCGCGGGCCTTGTCCTGAGGCCAGCGCAGCACGGTCGTCAGGCCCTCCATGACGTTCTGGATTGCGGTCTGATGCGGAAAGAGCTGGAAGTTCTGGAAGACCATGCCCGTCTGGCGGCGGATCTTCTGGATATCCTGCCAGGACGGCTTCTTGCCTGGCTGGAAGGTAGCCGTTTCCTCGCCGATGCGGATCGTTCCGGCGGTTGGGATTTCCAAAAGGTTGATGCAGCGAAGCAGCGTGCTCTTGCCGCCACCCGAAGGTCCAACAAGCGCCGTCACCGTTCCCTCGGGGATCGTCAGGCTGATATCCTTGAGGATGACATTGTCGCCGAAGCGCTTTTCGATATGCGAAAGCTCGATCATGCTTGTGCCTCCAGCGTGCCGCCCGAGCGGGCGAAGCGGCGTTCGAGGTAGCCCTGTAGCGTCGAAAGAAAGGTGCTGAGCACGAGATAGATGATGGCGGCCTCGATATAGAGGATCAGCGGCTCATAGGTCGTCGCCACGATGCGCTGCGCGGCCTGAAACAGCTCGGGCACGGTGATGGCTGCGGCGAGCGACGTATCCTTGACCAGCGAAATGAAGGTGTTTGATAGCGGCGGTACGGCGACGCGCGCTGCCTGCGGCAGGATGGTACGGCTCATGGCCTGGCGCCAGTTCATGCCGATCGAATAGGCGGCTTCCCACTGGCCCTTCGGCACGGAGGAAATGACGGCACGGATGATTTCGGATGTATAAGCGCCAACACTTAGCGTGAAGCCGATGATGGCGGCGGGAAAAGCGTCGAGCAGGATGCCGAGGCTCGGCAGGCCGTAGAAGATGACGAAGAGCTGCACCAGAAGCGGCGTGCCGCGGATCACCCAGACATAGAAGCGGGCGATGGCCACGAACGGCGCCGGGGCAAACAACCTGACGACCGCGGTGAGCAGACCGAGCAGAAGGCCGAGAACGAAGGTGATCAAGGTGAGCGGGATGGTGAAGACGAGCCCTGCCCAAAGCAGCGTGCCCAGTGACTCCCACATCAGTTGCAGCCAATGCTCCAAGGAGAAGCCTTTCGATAAGAGAATGCGTCCGGAGGTGACTCCGGACGCATCTTTTTCACAGTTTGGTGTCTCTGCCTATGCCTTCTTACTTCGAAACGTCCTGGCCGAAGTATTTCTTGGAGATCTTGTCATAGGTGCCGTCGGCCTTGATGTCGGCCAGCGCCTTGTTGATCGCAGCTAGCAGTTCCGGCTCGCCCTTGCGGATGATGACGGCAGAGAAATCGGCGTTGGACTGCTGCGCGACAATCTTCACCGGCGCATCGGGCTTGTGCTTCTTGAAATCGAGGAAGGAGAGGCTGTCATTGATGGTGGCGTCGGCGCGGCCGGTCAGCACGAGCTGGATCGACTGGTCGAAGCCGTCGGTGCCGACGAGTTCGGCGCCGGATTCGGTTGCGAGCTTGCCGAAGTTGCTGGTCAGCGACTGCGCCGCCTTCTTGCCCTTGAGATCGGCAAAATCCTTGATGCCGCTGTTGCTCTCCTTGACGATCAGTACCGCCTTGGAAGCGATATAGGGCTCGGAGAAGTCATACTTCTTCTTGCGGGCCTCGGTAACGCCGACTTCGTTGATGACGGCATCGTAGCGGTTGGCGTCGAGGCCGGCGATCAGGCCGTCCCACTTGCCTTCCAGGAACTGCGCCTTGACGCCGAGCTTTCCGGCGATCGCTTCAGCGATCTCCACGTCGAAACCGGTCAGCTTGCCGCTTTCATCATGAAAGGTGAAGGGCGCATAGGTCCCTTCCGTGCCGACCTTGAAGACACCGGCCGACTGGATCGCCTTGAGGTTTTCGCCGGCATGGGCGGGGAGCAGGAATGCCGCCTGCACGAGCGCGGCGGCGGCAACAGTCTTCAACCAGTTCATCGTTTTCTTCCGTTTCTGGAGCGTTCATTCAATGTTGCATACATCGCAGAAAAATTGCAGCGCGGAAGCGTAGAAAACTGCAAAAGAAACGGGCAATTGCGAATATTTTTCTCAAGAAATCGCGATCAGGCGGGCAAGAGAGCTGCCGTTTTCAATTGCCGCCCATAATTACTGATCGATGGTGCAGTGCGGCATAGTGACAATTCACAATGCCGCCCTATTTGTCCCAATGTTGCTCCATTTCTCTCAATGTTGCCCAAGTGCAGCATGTGATTGTTAGTTGGTGCGGCAGCGTTCACGCAGGGCGTGCGCACCATTATGTGTCCTGGCGGTTTTGCCGGGAGACACGGGCGGCAATCAAACTGCGATTCTACTCGAAAATTTAAAGTGCAAAATTGATCTGACGCAGCCCGAAGAGGTGATGAATTGCCCATCATTGCGCGCCGCCGGTTTTGGCCGGTCATGAGGTCTCATGTCGCGATCGCGTCTCTCTTTCTGGGTTTATGTACATTCATGCCGAGCTTTGCGGCCGAAACGATCGAGCGGCCATCGAAGTGGATCGGCCGCGTTGCCGCCAGCGATGCGGCTTTCGGCTGGCCCGGCAGCGGTTTCGCGCTGCGTTTCGAAGGTACGTCGCTCTCGGCCACCCTCGTCGATACCGGGAAAAATAGCCTTGAGGTCGAACTCGACGGCGTTCCCCAGCGCCTCGATCTGCAAGCGGGGCAGCACCGATACCAGCTTGCCGATGCCTTGCCGCAAGGCGCCCATGAGGTTCGCGTGACGCGCCGCACCGAGGGGTGGATCGGCGATACCATATTCGTTTCCGCCGAAACCGATGGGTCGTTCCTTCCCGCGGAAGCACCGGCCACAAAGCTGGTGGCAATCGGAGATTCCATTACTGCAGGCTATGGCCTCGAGGGTGTCGGTCCCGGCTGTAAATTCAGCCCCGGGACGGAAAATCAATACCTGACATATGCCGCGGTCGCGGCACGCAGCCTCGGGATGGACCTTACGACCCTCGCCGTTTCGGGAATCGGCCTTTCGCGTGCCGGCAAGAACGCGAAAACCATGCTTGATGTCATCGATAGCGTGACGCCCTTGAGAAAGGGCGCACCCGCTCTTCCTGACGAGCGCGTTTCCGCAGTGGTCGTCAATCTGGGGACGAACGATTTTTCGGACAACAGGAATCCCGGCGATTTCATCGAGGAATACGTCAAGCTCGTCTTCAAGCTCAGATCTCAGTATCCAAAGGCGTATCTCTACGCCGCGCTCGGTCCGATGATGTCCCAGAAGGACTTCGATGTGGCCGAGAAAGCAATCCAGGCCGCCGTCCAGGCGAGCGCCGCGAAAGGCGAGACCCGCCTGCGATATCTGAATTTACGCGTCAAACCGAAGGACTTCGGATGCGATTGGCATCCAAGCCGCAGCACCAATGCGGCAATGGCAACCTTGTTGGAACAAGCTATCAGAGCGGATTGGGGCCCCCATGATTAACGAACAGACGCTTTCCATTCAGCGGTCGAACTCGAGACAATTGGATTCCCTCCAGTTTCTCCGGTTCGTGGCCGCCTTTTCCGTCGTTCTCTTCCATTTCGGAAGCGGCCTTGCGATCGAATACCATCTCGATCGCAATTATTTCTTCATGGGCGCAACCGGCGTCGACGTTTTCTTCGTTCTTAGCGGCTTCATCATCAGCTACTCGTCCGACCCGGCGCGCGGACTCGTCTATTTCGCTCGCAAGCGGATTTCCAGGATCGTTCCGCTCTACTGGCTGCTGACATTCGTGGTCGTCCTGATTGCGCTTGTGAAACCCAGCCTGCTCAATTCGACGATCGTGACCGTGGAAACGATCGTCAAATCTCTTCTTTTCGTTCCCTATCAGAAAACCGGCGGTGCCGTGCAGCCGATCCTTTTCCTGGGCTGGACGCTTTGTTACGAGGTGTTCTTCTACATAATTTACGGCGCCTGCCTGATCTTTGGCGCCAGGGCAACCTGGTTCGCCTCCGCGGCCGTTCTCTTCCTGATCACGCTGCATGAGATTTGGCCGGAGGGATCCGTCGAATGGCGTTTCTATACAAATCCGATCTTGATCGAATTCGTTCTCGGCATGATGCTTCATAAGGCATATTCGGCATACAGTGCCTTCAGGAACGGATCGAATGTCGCCGCCGTCCTGCTCGTTCTTCTGGCCTGCGGGGCTCATTTCTTCATCGTGACATTCGCCGGCCCCAGTCTTTTCGCCTCAAGCCTGTTCGCCGTCCTGCTCGTCTCGGGCTTCCTGCTCATGCGGATGCCATCCGGGAAAATATGGGCCATTCTGGTTCTACTGGGAGATGCGTCCTACTCGCTTTACCTCATCCACCCCTACACGCTGCAGCTTCCGCTCAAGCTGCTGGGCAAGCACCTCTCCCTACCCTTCGTGACGGGCATATTGGCGGTGGTCACGCTTTGCACGATTGGGATCTCGGTGGTGCTTCTCAAATTCTTCGAGCGGCCGATGCAGGCTCTTCTGATGCGGCAGCCTAAACCCATCGAACAGACCGTCGCTCCGGCGGGGTGAAATCCAACGTCCTGCCGCGGGTTGGAAGCTGCGCCCGCCGGGCAGTTTGCGCTTGCATTTGTAGAAAACGCGTTGGTCCGGCTCAAGCCGCAGCCGTGCGCTTCTTCATCCGTTCGCTGATAATGATGATGAACCCCGCGCTCAGGATCAGGATGGCGCCGATGAAGGTGTTGGGGCCGGGGATATCGCCCCAGATCAGGTAGCCGAGCAGGAAGGCCCAGACGAGCGAGGTATATTCGAACGGCGCCAGCACTGAGACGGGGGCCTGGCGCATGCCTTCGAAGAGGGCGAGCTGGCCGGCGCCGGCGATGATGCCGGTGAGCGCGAGCAGGACGATCTGGAACGGCGTTGGCGTGTGCCAGTGGACGATCGCCATGCCGGCGGTCAGGATGATGAACAGGATATTGGAGACGGCCATCTGGATATGGCTCTTCTCGTGCAGCGCTGTTTTCCGCAGCAACACCATGCCGCTCGCCCAAAGGACGGCGGCCTGCAGTGCCAGATAGACCGGCCAGGAAATCGAAAGCCCCACGGGATTGGAGGCGATCACCACGCCGCAGAAACCGACGCCGACCGCCATCCAGCGGGCGACGGTGACCTTTTCGCGCAGCACGATGGTCGCGAGAATCGTGCCGACGATCGGGGCGGCGTAATAGAGCGTCGTCACTTCGGCGAGCTGCAGATAGGATGCCGCCGAATAATAGGAAATCCAGGCGATCAGGATGATGATGCTGCGCACGATCATCGGTTTGATGATCGGCGAGCGCGCCACTTTATGGACAAGCGACGGACCTTCGAAGACGAAGCAGCCGGCAAGGATGGTGCAGCTTCGGATGAACAGGACCTGCCAGACGGGAATGGAGGCGACGAGCAGCTTCACCGCCGAATCGTGGGCGGTGAACAGCATGTAGGCAAACACCGTAAGCAGGATGCCATAGCTGATGGAATTTTTCACGGGGATGCACCAGAGGATGACCCGAGTTGGGGCCGATCGAAGAATCTTCAGGCCTCAACCGATAGGAGCCTACTTTTTCGGCGTCAATAGGGCTTTTCGCCAGGGACATAGGGTCACGAATTATTTATTCGGAGTTGTGATGTCTTTGCCTCCGCTTTAACAGACGGAGACGAAATGTGACTGTTTAGGCTGTTTTCGATCGTTGCGATTTCAATCGATTTAAATAGACTGCGGCCACCGATTTGGAGGAATTTTCATGGACGACATGACCAGGAGGGAGGGTTTTGAGGCAAAAAGGAGCGGATTCTTCACAAAGCCGCGCGCAGCCGTCTCGTTGATGTTCCTGCTGAACGGCTTCATGGTTGGCTGCTGGGCGCCGAAAATTCCCGAATTTGCCGAGCGGCTGCAACTGACGAAATTCGAGCTCGGTCTGATGATCCTCGTCTTCGGTGTCGGCTCGCTCGTCATGATGCCGCTTGCCGGCGCGCAGATCGCCGTGCGCGGCTCGCGCATCGTCGTGCGTGCCGTCGCGGTGTTGCTGCTGCCGATGATCCTGGCGCTGACGCTAGCGCCGAATGTCTGGACCGCGGCGATTGCTCTCTTCCTCTTCGGCGGCTTCATTGGCGCCATGGACGTGGCGATGAACGCCAATGCCGTCTCGGTCGAAAAGTCTATGCGCCGGGCGATCATGTCCTCGTGCCATGCTTTCTGGAGTCTGGGCGGCTTGATCGGCTCAGCCATCGGCGGCCTGCTGATCTCGCGCCTGGGCGTTCTCGGCCATGCCGAGGCCTCGACCGCTATCGCCGTTCTTTTCCTCGTCGTGGCCTGGCCGATGGTCCTCAGTGACCAGCCGCATCCCGACGAGGCCAAGCCAAAGGCAAAGCTGCCGATGATTCCGCTGCCCTGGCTGCTCGGCGTCGTCGCGCTGTTCTGCATGGTGCCGGAAGGCGCCGTGCTCGATTGGAGCGCGCTCTATCTCAGCCAGGAAAAGGGGGCGTCGGTGGCGCTCACCGGTTTCGGCTTCGCCGCTTTCTCGGCCACCATGGCGACCATGCGCTTTGCCGGCGATTTCGTCCGTGACTGGCTGGGGTCGGTGCGCACGTTGCGCGTCTGCACGGTCTTTGCCATCGTCGGCATGCTGATGGCAGCACTGGCGCCAAACGCGGAGATCGCGATCCTCGGCTTTGCGCTCTGCGGCATCGGCATTTCCAACATGGTGCCGATCGCCTTTTCCGCCGCCGGCAATATTCCGGGGCTGCAGCCCGGCATCGGCATCTCGGTCGTGACCACGCTCGGCTACTCCGGCATGCTGGTCGCGCCGTCGGCCATCGGCTTTGCCGCCGAACATGTCGGCTTCTCGCCGGTGCTGATGGCGCTGCCGGTGCTGCTGCTCGTCGTATTGGCCTTGTCATCGCTCGCGCGCTACGCCGATGGCATCGGCGAGAGCAAGCATTAATTTTGTCGCTTTTGTCCGGTAGCGGGTGGGCTCCATTCGGTCAAAAGAGATTGTCGTAGCGGTTGACAACGACCGCTCCGTGATCCACGTGAAAGACACCCAATTTCGAGGCCTGCGAGAGCTTTCCATGTCGTCCGCCACCGATTTCGATCCGAAACCGCGCCGTTCCTCCGTTGCCGTCGATGTCGGCGGCGTGATCGTCGGCGGCGGTGCCCCCGTCGTCGTACAGTCCATGACCAATACCGATACGGCCGATATCGACTCGACCGTCGCCCAGGTCGCCGCCCTCTACAAAGCCGGCTCGGAGCTCGTGCGCATCACCGTCGATCGCGATGAAAGTGCCGCCGCCGTGCCGAAGATCCGCGAGCGGCTGCTGCGCCTCGGCATGGACGTGCCGCTGATCGGCGATTTCCATTATATCGGCCATAAGCTGCTCGCCGATCATCCGGCTTGCGCTGAGGCGCTGGCGAAATACCGCATCAATCCCGGCAATGTCGGCTTCAAGGACAAGAAGGACAAGCAGTTCGCCGAAATCATCGAGATGGCGATCCGCTACGACAAGCCGGTGCGCATCGGCGTCAATTGGGGCTCGCTCGATCAGGATCTGCTGACCGCGCTGATGGATAAGAATGCCGCCGAAGGCTCGCCGCTATCGGCCCGGCAGGTGACGCGCGAGACGATCGTGCAATCTGCGCTGATCTCGGCCAGCCTCGCGGAAGACATTGGCCTACCGCGCAATCGCATCATCCTGTCGGCCAAGGTCAGCCAGGTGCAGGATCTGATTGCCGTCTACTCCATGCTGTCGGAGCGTTCCGACCATGCCCTGCATTTGGGTCTCACCGAAGCCGGCATGGGCTCAAAGGGCATCGTCGCTTCGTCCGCCGCCATGGGCTATGTGCTGCAGCACGGCATCGGCGATACGATCCGCGTTTCGCTGACGCCGGAGCCGAATGGCGACCGCAGCCGCGAGGTGCAGGTGGCGCAGGAACTGCTGCAGGTCATGGGCTTCCGCCAGTTCATCCCGGTTGTCGCGGCATGCCCCGGCTGCGGCCGCACGACCTCGACGGTCTTCCAGGAACTGGCGCAGAACATCCAGAACGACATCCGCAAGAACATGCCGGTCTGGCGCGAGAAATATCCGGGCGTCGAGGCGCTGAACGTCGCCGTCATGGGCTGCATCGTCAATGGTCCGGGCGAAAGCAAGCACGCCGATATCGGCATTTCGCTGCCCGGTACCGGCGAGACGCCGGCCGCCCCCGTTTTCATCGACGGCCAAAAGGCCATGACGCTGCGCGGCCCGAACATCGCTTCCGATTTCGAGGCGCTGGTGACCGATTATATCGAAAAGCGATTCGGCCAGAAAAACGTCGCGGCAGAGTAATCCGCCGCTTAAAGCCGAGGCTGGATCAGATATTGCTCGTCAGCAGCTTGATGCCGGCGAAGCAATAGAAGCCAGCCATGGCGCCCTCGATCCAGCGGCGCGCATTGCGATAGATTTTCAGCGCATGCGGCGTCGAAAACAGGATCGCGTAGCCCATGAACACCACGAAACCGGTCACGCCGCAGACGGCGATGATCAGCATCGCGACCGAGCCCGGCGCACCCTGCGGCATGCCGAGCGCGATGATGGCAAGCCAGGCGAAGATGGCCTTCGGGTTGGTGACGTGAATGCCGTAGCCGCGCAGGATCAGCGACTTGAAGCCTGGCGTTTTCGGCCCCTCAGCGGCGGTCGGCAGCTCGCCGCTGCTACGGACGGCGCGGAATGCCTTATAGGCGAGGTAGAGCAGATAGAGGCCGCCGAAGATCTTCAGGATCTCCAGCGTCATCGCATAGGTCTGCAGCAGCGTGGCAAGACCCGCGGCCGCAGCCGTTGCCCAAGTCAGCGACCCGCCGAAGATACCGAGCGCCAGGGTCATGCCGGCCTTGCGGCCATGGGTCATCGAGGTGCCGATGATGGCCATGATGGCGGGGCCGGGGCTGATAACCGCAACGATGTAAGCGATATAGGCCGGCAGGATATGCGGCAGATAGGAAAGCGTTTCGTGCATGGAGATCATTCCCGAAGGGATTGGCGCGGCCGCGAAGATTTCCGCGTCTACAGGCCAATACGGCATGGAAATGTGGCACAGAATGCGGCGGAAATCACCCGGCGACGCCATGGATTCTTGTGATGGTGACATTCCCGAGCTGAATGGGTAGCCGTACCGGTATGGATGGATGGTAGCTGCCCATCCGGCCGGAAGGTCAGTGGTTCTGCCATCAGGCAACGCCGTGTGGAAGTCTTCGGGATCAGCTCTTGCGGTTCGCGATGAAGCGGGCGGTTTCCATCAGGACATCCGCCTTGTCGCCATAGCCGGACAGCAGGTCGGCCGCTTCCTTCACCAGCCTTGCGAGCGTCACTTCCGCCCATTCCTGGCCGTGGAGAGCCACCAGCGTGCCTTTGCCACGGGCGGCATCCTTGCCGGTTGCCTTGCCCATGGTGGCGGTGTCCGCTGTCAGGTCGAGCAGATCGTCGGCGAGCTGGAAGGCAAGGCCGATCTTTTCACCGAAGGTCCGGAGTCGTTTGCGGTCTCCGACGGGGGCGCCTGAAATGATGGCGCCGGCCTCGCAGGCAAAGCGGATCAGCGCGCCCGTCTTCATCGCCTGCAGCGTGGTGATGCCGCCTTCGTCCGGCGCCTCCTTCTCCGCGGCGAGATCGAGCGCCTGGCCACCGGCCATGCCGCCGATGCCGGCTGCGCGCGACAGTGCCAGCACAAGCGCTACTTTCCGGTCCGCCGGTAGCTCCGTTTCGGGTGCCGCGATGATATCGAAGGCATAGGTCAGCAGGCTGTCGCCCGCCAGGATCGCCGTCGCGTAGTCGAAGGCGATATGCACCGTCGGCTGGCCGCGGCGCAGGTCGTCATCGTCCATGGCGGGAAGATCGTCATGGACAAGGGAATAGCAGTGCACGCATTCGAGTGCCGCGCCGATCCTGAGTGCCGCCTTGGCATCGCCGCCGAGAAGGGCCGCGGATTCCATGACGAGAAAGGGCCGTAGCCGCTTGCCGCCGTTCAGCACGCCGTGACGCATCGCGCTTAGGAGCCGGGCAGGGCGGACGATCTCGTCACTGAGGCTGGCGTCGGCCAGAAGCCCGTTTAACATGGCTTCGATCTTGCCGGCATTGTCCTTGAGACGGTGCTCGAATGAGGAATGGGTGCTGTCCATGGCCGCTGTTTGGCATGAGAGGCGGTTGCTGGCAACGAGAATTGTCAACAGCCGGATGGGGAATTGCGTCACACTCTGGTCATCGCTTTGCGTAGACGGTATGACGAGTGCAGCATCAGAGCGTTTCCCGGATACATTAAGGGATGTACCGGGATGGAGCGGCCGTGGACGTCAGACATTTGGACATATCGACGGACAATGAGGGGGAGGAAGCCGAGGTGCCGCGACGCTCCTCCCTGTTGGCACGCTTCAGAGACCGTCCATTATGGCAGCGCATCGTCCTCGTCCTGATCGTCCTCTTGCTGCTGCCCTATTTCTTCATCGTCGTCTATGTGCTGCCGTTCATCCACCCTGTTTCTACCCTGATGATCGGCGATGCCGTTACCCTTCAGGGCTACGACCGCCGCTGGGTGCCGCTGGATAAAATCGCGCCGGTGCTGGTGAAATCCGTCATGGTCTCCGAGGACGGACAATTCTGTTATCATGGCGGTGTCGATTGGGGCGAGATGCGGGTGCTCGTCCAGGAAACGCTGCGCGGCAAGTCCACGCGCGGCGGCAGCACGATCCCGATGCAGACGGTGAAGAACCTGTTTTTATGGAACAGCCGCTCCTTCGTCCGCAAGACGCTGGAATTGCCTTTGGCGGTCTCCGCCTCGACTGTGTGGTCGAAACGCCGGATGATGGAAATCTATCTGAATGTTGCGGAATGGGGGCCGGGCATTTACGGCATCGAAGCTGCGGCGCGCTACCATTTCAAAGTCCCGGCCTCCAAGCTCACGGCGCGTCAGGCGGCCCTTCTCGCCGTCTCGCTTCCCAATCCGATCGATCGGGTGGCGAGCAAGCCGGGGCGGGGGCTTGGCCAGCTTGCCTCGCTGATCCAGCGCCGCGCGCGCAATGCCGACGCATATATCAAATGCCTTTATGACTGATATCAGAACTTGTCGTTCGATCGGCTTGTCTTCATCTGGCATCCTTCGCTGTGACCTACGGGCGGATGACCTGCCAATGACGATCGGACCGCCGCCCTCTGGCGCGTTCGAGGACACGAACCATTCGAGGAACTCTTCCCCTTCGAGTTCCGACGCTAAAAAGGGAATAAGATCGTGAGCAAGCTGACCCTCTACATCGGCAACAAGAATTATTCCTCCTGGTCGTTCCGGCCGTGGATCGCGCTCGAAGGCTGCGGCATCGCTTTCGAGGAGGTGCTGATCCCGTTCGATTTTCCGGCGGGCAATCCGAACATTCGCGAGGTCTCGCCGACGGGCAAGGTGCCGATGCTGGTGCATGACGGCTTCAAGGTGTGGGAGTCGCTTGCCATCATCGAATACGTGGCCGAGCTTTTCCCCGATGCCGGTCTTCTTCCTAAGGACCGGCAGGCCCGCGCGCTGGCGCGATCCTATAGCATGGAGATGCTTTCGGGCTTCGGCGCCTTGCGCAATGCCTGCCCGATGGACATGCGTCGCCCGGTGAGCCGCCTCGACCTGCCGGAAGGGGTGACGGAAGACGTGGCGCGCATCGAAACCATCTGGCGCGAGGCGCGTTCCCGCTCCGGCGGTCCCTTCCTGTTCGGGACATTCTCCGGAGCCGATGCCATGTTCGCTCCGGTCGTCAGCCGCCTGGAACGGTACGACATTGCCGTCTCCGCCGATACGAGGAACTATATGGCCGTCATGAAAGCCCTGCCTGCCTGGAAGAAATGGGAGGAAGCGGCGCTGAAGGAAACGTGGATCGTGCCGGAGGACGAGGCTTGACCGCCTGATTTGGCAGCGATATCTCCGAATCAAGCGCTGCGGGCAAAAAATGCTCGAAGGGACTGGTCAAAGCCCGACAAGCCATGTATAAGCCCGCCCAAATTCCGAAATTGATGCATGTCTGTTTCGGCCGCCTTGCTGGCCGTGGATATGTTTCGTCCGTACATGGAGTAACGAGAATGGCTGTACCGAAGAGAAAAACGAGCCCGTCCAAGCGCGGTATGCGCCGCTCGGCTGACGCCCTGAAGGCTCCGACCTATGTCGAAGACAAGAACTCCGGCGAACTGCGTCGCCCGCATCACATCGACCTGAAGACCGGCATGTATCGCGGTCGCCAGGTTCTGACGCCGAAGGAAAGCGCATAATTCAAGCGCTGCCTTGGTGGCATGAATTAAAGGCTGGCGTTTCGCCGGCCTTTTTCTGTCTGTGATTGGGCGTGCTGATCGGACGAAGCGGCTGCTCTTATGCCGAAGCTCTGACACCCCCTCTGTCACTTCGTGACATCTCCCCCACAAGGGGGAGATTGTTGGGAGTATGTCGCTCCGCTCTGGCAAGCAAACTGATTTAGTTTCTGCAGATGCCATTGTAGCTTGAGGCGAGAAAGTGCCGCAACTTACCGATCTCCCCCTTGTGGGGGAGATGTCACGTCAGTGACAGAGGGGAGTGAAAACCCTCGTCGGATTCATCAGTGCATTGCCTGGTATCAAAGGCTATCCAGCTTGCTCTGCATGGCGCGAAGCTGCTCCTTCAGCTCGTCGATATCCTTGGCTTCGGCCTTGCGGCTTTCCTTGGCCGGCGGCTTCATGAAGGGGGAGAACATCTGCATGGCCTGCTGGAACATTTCAGTGTTGCGGCGGACCTGCTCCTCGACCATCTGCATGGGCAGCTGAAGATTCTTGCCGAGCGGCGTTTCGCCGAAGGCGCGATTGATCTGTTCGCGCATCTGGGTCTGCTGCTCCGTGAAGGCGCGCATGGAATGCTCGAGGAAGCTCGGGACGACCATCTGCATCTGGTCGCCGTAATAGCCGATAAGCTGCCGGAGGAAGGAAATCGGCAGCAGCGTGTTGCCGGTCTTTGATTCCTGCTCGAAAATGATCTGCGTCAGGACCGAATGCGTAATGTCTTCGCCGCTCTTGGCATCCTGGACAGTGAATTCCTCGCCTTTCTTCACCATCTCCGCCAGGTCGTCCAGCGTCACGTAGGTGCTGGTGCCGGTATTGTATAGGCGGCGATTCGCATATTTCTTGATTACGATCTGGCCCTCATTCTTTGCCATTATCAGTTCTCCTGGCCCCGTCTGATTGTATGGAATACTCCTCCACCCCTGAGTGTAGACGCAAAAGAAGCTTGGTGACAATCGCTTTGTGCGATGCGGCAAGCCCAATCCTTTGATTGGATTTCTCGCGGGCAATGACGGCTTCATGAAATCTGCACGCGGGAAATTCTTGCAATTTGACTCCGGCGCAAAGCTTTGACAGTTTCGCCTCATATACGCGTTCATTTTCCGAGGAGGCTTCCATGAGCAGTTCATCCATCGTCGTCGCCAGCGCGGCCCGCACTGCCGTCGGCTCATTCAACGGTGCTTTTGCGAGCGTTCCGGCTCATGAGCTTGGCGCCACCGCCATCAAAGGCGCGCTGGAGCGTGCCGGCGTCGATGCCAAGGAAGTCGATGAAGTGATCCTCGGCCAGGTGCTTCAGGCCGGCGAAGGGCAGAACCCGGCCCGTCAGGCCGCGATGAAGGCCGGCATTCCGCAGGAAGCGACCGCCTGGGGCGTCAACCAGCTTTGCGGCTCCGGCCTGCGCGCCGTGGCTCTCGGCATGCAGCAGATCGCGACCGGCGATGCGAAGATCATCGTCGCCGGCGGCCAGGAATCTATGTCGATGGCGCCGCATGCGGCAAACCTTCGTGCCGGCACCAAGATGGGCGACATGAAGATGATCGACACCATGATCAAGGATGGCCTGACGGATGCCTTCTACGGCTATCACATGGGCATCACGGCCGAAAATATCGCGCGGCAGTGGCAGCTTTCCCGCGAGGAACAGGATCAGTTCGCCGTTTCCTCCCAGAACAAGGCCGAAGCCGCGCAGAAGGCCGGCCGGTTCAAGGACGAGATCGTTCCCTTCACCATCCAGACGCGCAAAGGCGATGTAACCGTCGATGCCGACGAATATATCCGCCACGGCGTGACGCTCGACGGCATGGTGAAGTTGCGCCCGGCCTTCGACAAGGAAGGAACGGTCACGGCTGGCAACGCTTCTGGCCTCAATGACGGTGCGGCTGCCGCCGTGCTGATGACGGAGGCGGAAGCCTCGCGCCGCGGCATTCAGCCGCTTGCCCGCATCGTTTCCTGGGCAACAGCCGGCGTCGATCCGCAGATCATGGGCACCGGGCCGATCCCGGCCTCGCGCAGGGCATTGGAAAAGGCCGGATGGTCCGTTGCCGATCTCGATCTCGTCGAAGCCAACGAAGCTTTTGCCGCCCAGGCTTGCGCCGTGAACAAGGATCTCGGCTGGGATACGTCGATCGTCAACGTCAACGGCGGCGCGATCGCCATCGGGCACCCGATCGGCGCTTCGGGCGCCCGCGTCCTCAATACGCTGCTGTTCGAAATGAAGCGCCGCGGCGCCCGCAAGGGGCTTGCCACGCTGTGCATCGGTGGCGGCATGGGTGTCGCCATGTGCTTCGAGGCGCTCTAGAAGCAAAGAAATAGAGCATGATGTTGTCCGAAAACCGCTCATACTTTTCGGCATCATGCTCGGGGGCGTTTTGAAAGGAATTTTCCAGAAGAAGTGGTGAAAGCGAGCGGGCGACCCGACCTTCGGGCGTCCCGCCTCCGCAGCAAAAAAGGGGAGTGGCACATGAGCAGAGTGGCATTGGTAACCGGGGGTACGCGCGGCATCGGCGCGGCCATTTCGATGGCGCTGCACAATGCGGGTTACAAGGTGGCGGCGACCTATGCCGGCAACGATGAGAAAGCCAGGGCTTTCCACGATGTGACCGGCATCGCCGTCTATAAATGGGATGTCACCGATTACGAAGCCTGCGGCAAGGGCATAGCCAAGGTCGAGCACGATCTCGGGCATGTCGATGTGCTGGTCAACAATGCCGGCATTACCCGCGACGCCATGTTCCACAAGATGACGCCGCAGCAGTGGCACGAAGTCATCAATACGAACCTCACCGGCCTGTTCAACATGACGCATCATGTCTGGCAGGGCATGCGCGACCGCAGCTTCGGCCGTGTGATCAATATCTCTTCGATCAATGGTCAGAAGGGGCAGATGGGGCAGGCGAATTACTCTGCCGCCAAGGCCGGCGATCTCGGCTTCACCAAGGCGCTCGCCCAGGAAGGTGCTGCCAAGAACATCACCGTCAATGCCATTTGCCCCGGCTATATCGGCACGGAAATGGTGCTGGCGGTGCCGGAAAAGGTATTGAACGAGCGCATCATTCCGCAGATTCCGGTGGGGCGCCTGGGCGAGCCCGAGGAGATCGCCCGCATCGCGGTTTTCCTTGCCAGCGATGATGCCGGTTTCATTACGGGATCGACGATAACGGCCAATGGCGGCCAGTTCTTCGTTTAGAGCAATTCCGGGAAAAGGACGCAGTGGGCTCGGGATTTCCGTGAAGAGCTGATCCGCTCTTGCCCGCCTGCATCAGGGAGAGGATTGCCGGATAGAAGTCACAACCGATCCGGCAATCATCCCCGGCCTGAATTTGCCTGCTGCCGCTGTCGTGGCTTGAATTCTAGGATCACGGCTTCTAGCGCCACCCGCTGCTTCTTCTCTTTGTCCCGCATCCGCGCCGCGCTTCCAAGCGCGTAAAAAGTGGTGCCGATGAGCGCGAATGCTGCAATGCTTGCGATGATTGCGGCCATGGTGCCGTTCCTTCCTCAAAACACTGCTCCTTTCCCTGGACCGATCGCGCGGGAAGAGGATTCTCTCAGAAACTGAGGCTTCCAGGGCCTGCCCTGAGGGTCGGATGTCCGCGACCGAGCCGCAGAAGCGGCTGGTCGCGGCCTCAGGTCTTAGCGGCAACGAGCTTCGTAGCGATGGCCGTATCGGTCGCGATAGATGCAATAGCCACGGCGCTCATGGGAGCGTCCGATGAGATTGCCGACGACGCCGCCGGCAACAGCGCCGACTGCCGCGCCACCCCAGCTATGGGTGGCCACGCCGCCGATCAGGGCGCCGGTGCCGGCACCGATGGCAGTCCCTTTTTCCGTTGCCGTGCACGACGCTAAAGCGCCGACAAGGGCGATCGCGACGATGATCTTCTTCATGGTGTTAGCTCCCTGGTGTTGTGAAGTTTGAACATTGACCCGCGGATCAAATCCGCCCCATCAATAACAAAATGAGGACAATGACAAGAACAAGTCCGAGACCGCCCGATGGACCGTACCCCCATCCCCGGCTGTAACCCCAGTTGGGCAGTGCGCCGATCAGCAGCAGAATCAGTATAATAAGCAATACCGTACCAAGCATGATATGTCTCCTCCATGTCCATCGCTTGAATGGCGCCGGTAATTTCGTTCATTCCGGCACTATGCTCCAGCGCTTCCAGCTCGAATCGGTTTCCTAGTGAATGGGCGGAGTTCCTCAATTCTGCAGATAGAAACTTGCGTCGCAGAAAATTGTTCCGGCTAAGAAATAAAAAGGCGGGAATGGCGGCGAGAGCGTATTCAGCCAGATATTCACGCGATGGCGCGACGCAGGTGTGGAAGAGAGTGTCCGCGATTAGCTCGTATGGTTAAAATATCATTAAAATACAATATGTTGCGGTGAACAAAAAGAGAAAAGGAGCATGTCCGCGATTCGTCGGTGATTCGTTCTGCCTTTGGACTTTGGTTAATGTCCGGATGCCTTCTTACAGGTTGCCGACATACAGAAGGAGCGAAATCGGGTATGCGGAGGTAGGCGCCTTCCTGCCTCGTTCGGTTTGGGTTGGCCTTGCGAAGAGGTTTTGTGGCCTTACCGCCTCCCGAATTTCGATGCTGTTCTGGCGAAGTAGAAATATGTAGCCATGAAATCTGGACGCTGCAGTCACGGCGTTTTGCCGATAACCGCATCTTATACGTGTATTTGCGAAATCGTTATATTTGCACTCGTTAAAAGGTTGATCGCAATTCCTGATTCGGCCGGAATTGTGGGTTCAACCATTCAGAGTCCTGTATGCATCGGCTGTCGAGGCGCTAGATATAGTACGGAACAAAAGTAGAATCGTGCGGAATCAGCGATTCGTCTCCGATTCGTTCTGGCTTTGACCTCAGATCTCGAAGAGAAGGGCGCTGTTCCGAAAATCCGATGATTTACAGATAATTAACCATAAAATATAGCGATCTTCGCCGGCTTCGGATTCTCGGCTTGACTCCTTTTCTCGTGGAAAAGGCACTGAAATGAGATTCAGCATTTGGTGTGACTCTTTTCATCGAAATCCATATATTGTAGTGAACAAAAAAAGAACGCTAGTGAGTCAGCGATTCGTCTCCGATTCGTTCTCAAGGTGTTCCGCGATCGTCGGGACTCGCATGAGATGCAGGGTTAATGTGGCTTACGGTTGAGACCGTCAATAATGAAATCGGTTGTTGCGGTGGCTGTTTTTTTATTCAGGTCTTGCCTTTGTCGCATATGGTCGTCATCTCTTCGTTTCCTCCTTGGGGAACTTGCTGATCGAAAGACGGTGGTTTCTCGCCCATGCACGGACCAATGACACAGACTTCGCAGCCCATGATCCTGAGCGGACGCGGCGTGACCGCGGTGCTCGGACCGACCAATACCGGCAAGACCCATTATGCCATCGAACGCATGGTGGCGCACGGCAGCGGCGTGATCGGCCTGCCGCTGCGGCTGCTGGCGCGCGAGGTCTATACCCGCGTCGTCGAAAAGGTCGGGGCTCAGCATGTCGCGCTTGTCACGGGCGAGGAAAAAATATCTCCGCCCAATGCCCGCTTTTCCGTCTGCACCGTCGAAGCCATGCCGCGCGAGACGCGTGCCTCCTTCGTCGCCATCGACGAGGTCCAGCTTGCTGGCGATCTAGAGCGCGGCCATATCTTCACGGACCGCATCCTGCACCTGCGTGGCCGCGACGAGACGCTGCTATTGGGTGCCGGCACGATGCGGCCCATCCTCGAACAGCTTCTGCCTGGGATCACCGTCCTTGAGCGGCCGCGGCTGTCGCATCTTTTCTATGCCGGGCAGAAGAAGATCACGCGCTTGCCGCAGCGCACCGCGATCGTGGCTTTTTCCGCCGATGAGGTCTATGCGATCGCGGAGCTCATCCGCCGCCAGCGTGGCGGCGCCGCCGTCGTGCTTGGGGCGCTCAGCCCGCGTACCCGCAATGCGCAAGTAGCCCTGTACCAGGCCGGCGATGTCGAATATCTGGTCGCGACCGATGCGATCGGCATGGGCCTCAATCTCGATGTCGACCATGTCGCCTTTGCCCAGGACCGCAAGTTCGACGGCTATCAGTTCCGTAACCTCAATCCGGCCGAGCTCGGCCAGATCGCCGGCCGCGCCGGCCGTCATCTCAAGGACGGCACCTTCGGCGTAACGGGGCAGGTGGACCCGTTCGACGACGAGCTGGTCCGCCGGATCGAGGGACACGAATTCGACATGGTCAAGGTGCTGCAATGGCGCAGCAAGGATCTGGATTTCGCTTCGATCGCAGCTCTGCGCGCCAGTTTGGAAGACGCGCCGCGCGTGCAGGGGTTGACGCGGGCGCTGCCTGCGGTAGACCAGCAGGCGTTGGAATATTTGTCACGCGATCTGGAGATAGTCGATCTTGCCAGCAACCCGGCTCGGGTTGAGAAATTGTGGGAGGCCTGCGCGCTTCCCGACTATCGGCGCATTACGCCTGCCCAGCACGCCGATCTTATTGCCGCCCTCTTTTCCGACCTGGTGCGCTATGGCACGGTGAAAGAGGACTTCCTGGCCGAACAGGTGCATCGTGCCGATCGGACGGATGGCGAGATCGACACGCTTTCGGCGCGAATCGCGCAGATAAGGACTTGGACCTATGTGTCGAACCGGCCCGGCTGGCTTGCCGATCCGACACACTGGCAAGAAAAGACGCGGGAAATCGAAGATCGATTGTCCGACGCGTTACATGAGAGGTTGACGAAACGCTTTGTTGATCGCAGGACATCTGTGCTCATGAAGCGCCTGAGAGAGAATGCGATGCTGGAAGCTGAAATCAGTGTGAATGGGGATGTCTTCGTCGAAGGGCATCATGTGGGACAGTTGACCGGTTTCCGGTTCACGCCGGTTGCCGGCACCGAGGGGCCGGATGCGAAGGCCGTCCAGACAGCCTCCCAGAAGGCGCTGTCGCTGGAATTCGAGGCGCGCGCCGCGCGTCTGCATGCGGCTGGCAACAGCGATCTTGCGATCAGCGCCGATGGCCTCGTGCGCTGGCTCGGCGATCCCGTGGCGCGTCTGTCGGGAAGCGATCATATCATGCGTCCGCGTGTGATCCTGCTTGCCGACGAGCAGCTGACGGGCAATGCGCGCGATCATGTCGCCTCGCGCATCGAGCGTTTCGTGAACCATCATATCAGCACGATCCTGAAGCCGCTCGACGATCTTCAGCGTGCCGAGGATCTGCAGGGCCTCGCCAAGGGGCTCGCTTTCCAGCTGGTGGAAAATCTCGGCGTTCTGTTCCGCCGCGACGTGACCGAAGAGGTGAAGTCGCTGGATCAGGATGCGCGCGCCTCCATGCGCCGCTACGGCGTCCGCTTCGGCGCCTATCATATTTTCGTGCCCGCATTGCTGAAGCCGGCCCCCGCCGAACTCATCACGCTGCTCTGGGCTCTGAAGAACGATGGCCTGGACAAGCCGGGCTATGGCGATCTGATCCCCGTTCTCGCCGCCGGCCGTACCTCGGTCGTCACCGATCCGGGCTATGAGCGCATGTTCTACAAGCTTGCCGGCTTCCGCTTTCTTGGAAAGCGCGCGGTCCGCATCGATATTCTCGAGCGCCTGGCGGATCTCATCCGTCCGCTCCTGCAGTGGAAGCCCGGCCAGGCTTCGCGCCCCGAAGGCGCTTATGACGGTCGCCGCTTCACCACGACGACCGCCATGCTCTCCATCCTCGGTGCGACGCTCGAGGACATGGAGGAAATTCTCAAGGGTCTCGGCTACCGCGCCGATTCGGTGAAGGCCGAGGAGGCCACGGCCTTCCTTGCCCAGCAGGATGCCGCGGCGACACCGGCATCGTCGGCTGCGGAAGCCGCTGCCGAAAAGACCGATCATGACGACGCCGACGCTGCGGGCGACGAGCCGGCTAAGGAACCGGAAGCCGTCGCGCAGGAAGCAGCTCCCGCCGTCGAACCGGTGGCAGCGGCAGCTGACGTTGCCGAGGCTGCCGACACTGAAGCCGCTGCCGCGGAACCTGCCGAGCCGAAGCCAGTTCTGCTCTGGCGCCTGGGTGGCCGCAACGATAATCAGCAGCGCCAAGGCGGCCGCGGTCATGGTGACCGTCGCGGTCAGCAGGGCGAGGGCCGCGGTCAGCACGGCAATCGCCGTGGCGGTGGCGAGCAGCAGGCGAGCGGTGGCGAGGGCAATCGCGAGGGACGTGACCGTCGCGATGGCCGTGACAACCGCGGCGGTGACAAGGGGCCGCGCGCCAACCGCGAGGGCGGCCGTCCGCAGCATCAGGGCAACCGGGGTGACCGTCAGGAGCGTGGCGAACGCAATGACCGGAACGATCGCAACAATCGCGGTGCATCGCAGCCATTGCGCTTCGAGGCCAAGCCGCCGCGCAAAGAAAAGCCGATCGATCCGGATTCTCCTTTCGCCAAGCTCGCTGCCCTCAAGGAGCAGATGAAGAAATAACCCATGACGGACGAGAGACAGCCATTTTCCGGTTCGCGCCAGCGCATCGACAAATGGCTGTTCTTTGCCCGCATGGTGAAATCCCGCTCGCTGGCGCAGCTCTACGTTCAGAACGGCAGCGTACGGGTCAATGGCGAGCGGATTGTGCAGCCGAGTTTCGGCGTCAAGGCGGGCGACCGTATCGAGCTCTCGCTGGAGCGCCGAGATGTCGTCCTCATCGTGCGTGCCGCCGGCGAGCGCCGAGGCCCTTTCGAGGAAGCCAAGCTGCTCTATGAGGACCTAACGCCGCCGCCGGATGAGACAAAACGCCTCACCCCGTTCGAGCAGGCATTACGGGCGCCGGGGAGTGGAAGGCCCACGAAGCGCGATCGCCGTGCAATCGATCGCCTGATCTCGGACGACGATTAGAAAACTCTGCCCGTCTCAGGCCGCTTTCCAGATTGTTTGTCCTTGAAATTGGATGACAAAGTCGATACCTCACCATCAACCTGCCGGTAACCAGCCGGGCGGCGCGTTTGCGCTTGATCCCCGTTCGGCTCCGCGGGAGCGCGCGACGTTCCAGGTTGCGCATCCGCGGAAGCTAAAGACATTCCTGGAGTGCTTCGTGACATATGTCGTGACCGATAATTGCGTCCGCTGCAAATATACCGATTGCGTGGAAGTCTGCCCTGTTGACTGCTTCTACGAAGGCGAGAACTTTCTCGTCATCCATCCCGACGAATGCATCGATTGCGGTGTCTGCGAACCGGAATGTCCCGCCGAGGCGATTAAGCCCGATACGGAGCCGGGCCTCGACAAGTGGCTGAAGATCAATATGGAGTATGCCGCCATCTGGCCCAACATCACGGTCAAGCGCGACCCGTTGCCGGAAGCCAAGGAGATGGATGGCGAAGAAGGAAAGTTCGAGAAGTATTTCTCAGCGAACCCAGGAACCGGCGACTGACCGAGGGCCGTGACAGGCGGTCGATAAAGGTGTAGTCGATATCGCAGAAAGCGAATCATTGCCGTCAGGCCGCATAGCGGTCAACGTGGCCCTTTTGGCGCGCGTACAGCAAATTATTGATTTCCTCAGATTTTTGTGATAGGTTCCGCACACTGATCCACTGCGGCATTTCGCATGCCCAAAACCATCACGAAAGCAAATCACCAATCCGTACGCGGTTTCCTTGACATATCAACCGTTTGTGTTGTCGGGTCTTAGATCGCGATGGGTGGGTTTCTGTTTGCATAAGTCTGGCTGGACCAGGATGAAGTGACCCCGACGGTACGTCCGTCTCATCCGGGCCTGACTGACCCGGCACCCGGCCCAACCGGGCGCGTAACAGGGAGTTTTTGAAAAGAATGACGACCCAGCAGAAAAAACCTTCAGCAGCACGCCATGGCTTCAAAACTGGTGAAGCGATCGTTTATCCCGCCCACGGCGTCGGCACGATCACTGCCATCGAAGAGCAAGAAGTCGCAGGCATGAAGCTCGAGCTGTTCGTAATCGACTTCGAGAAAGACAAGATGCGCCTGAAGGTGCCGGTGGCCAAGGCCATGAGCATCGGCATGCGCAAGCTTTCCGAGACGGATTTCGTCGAGCGGGCGCTGAAGGTCGTGCAGGGCAAAGCCCGCGTGAAGCGCACCATGTGGTCGCGTCGCGCGCAGGAATATGATGCCAAAATCAATTCCGGTGATCTGCTCTCCATCGCCGAGGTGGTTCGCGATCTCTATCGCGCCGAGAACCAGCCCGAGCAGTCCTATTCCGAACGTCAGCTTTACGAAGCTGCGCTCGATCGCATGGCGCGCGAAATTGCAGCCGTCAACAAGATGTCGGAAACCGAAGCCGTTCGCCTTGTCGAGACCAATCTCAACAAGGGTCCCAAGCGCGGCAAGGTCGTCGAGGAAGACGATTCCCAGGACGAAGCAGCCTAAGGCGAGCGCGCCAATCCAGCTTCAAAAAACCCGGCCTTCGTGCCGGGTTTTTTCTTTGGAACCTTTTTGCTTCTGCCGCGTTTAAGCCTCGTGTTAACGGTCGGTGTGAGTGCACTCCTGTGGGGAGAGGCTCCGGACTGGCCGTATTATCGACATTCACGAGGACCGGCCTATGCGTTTTCATCCGAAGCCCCCCGGCGATCTGAACATGCTTCAATCGTCAGACCCATTCGCTGAGATCGAACAAGACTAGTCATCGATTATCCGGCGAACCGGATATCGGTCTCCAATTTGAATTTCATTCATTGATTTCCATCCGAGCAGCGATGTTCGGAAACGATACTTGTTGCCCTTTTCGTCGACCGCGGCACTGAAGACGACTTGAGGCTGAACCTAGGAGATGCGTATGACGAACATGTCTGCAGATCGACGTATGATCAAAGTCGCGATGGCTGCTCCCTATCTCGATCGCGACGAAGAACATGATCTTGCTATACGCTGGAAGGATCATGATGATCGTGGCGCCCGCAACCAGATAGCAACTGCCCATATGCGCCTCGTCATTTCCATGGCGGGCAAATTCCGCAATTTCGGACTGCCCATGAGCGATCTCGTCCAGGAGGGCTATGTCGGCCTCCTCGAGGCAGCCGCCCGTTTCGAACCGGAACGGGAAGTTCGCTTCTCGACCTATGCAAGCTGGTGGATCCGCGCTTCCATCCAGGACTATATTCTGCGCAATTGGTCGATCGTGCGTGGTGGCACGAGTTCGGCGCAGAAGGCCTTGTTCTTCAATCTTCGACGCCTGCGCGCCAAGCTCGCCCGCAGCAATTCGAGCGTTACCGTCCAGTCCATCCATGAGGAAATCGCAGTTGCGCTCGGGGTCAGTCTTGCCGACGTGCAGACCATGGATGCGCGCCTTTCCAGCAGCGATACGTCCCTGCAGGCGCCGTCGATATCAAGCGATTCCGAAAGCGCGGAACGTATCGATTTTCTCATCAGCGACGAACCGCTTCCGGACGAGCAGGTTTCCGACATGATCGACGGCGAACGCCGGCGCATATGGCTCGCTTCGGCGCTGAAGCATCTCAACGAACGCGAGATGAAGATCATCCAGGCACGACGCCTCGTGGAAGACGGAGCGACGCTCGAAGAACTCGGCGCCGATCTTGGAATTTCCAAGGAACGTGTGCGTCAGATCGAAAGCCGCGCAATGGACAAGCTCCGCAACGCGCTTGTCGATGCGGATCCTCGTATGGCGAGCTACGCGTGAGACTGCTCTTCTCCCGGCCAGGGAGAAGATAGATAGGCCGATCGCTATTCCGAAATAATCTTGACCTTGTCGCCCGGCGCAATCGTTGCCCCGGTCGGTAGGGCGTTGATCAGTTTGAACAGGTCGAGCTTGCGGTCGGTCCCCATCATGCGGGCGGCGAGCGTCGTGATCGTGTCGCCCGGCTTGACGGTGACGACGCGGACCCTGAGCGGCTTCAGCGAGGCTGCCTCATCCGGCGTCATGTGCCGGAAACTCGAGCGCAGTACGTCCGCCGTCTGGTTGAGCTGGGCGATGTTCCCCTTCGGCACAGCTGTCAGGAAACGGAAGATCTGCGTGCGGTCGCGGATGACCGTGACATCGAAATCCCAGCGATCGGCCGAAGCGCGCGCGGTTGCAGCCGGCATGCCGTTGACGGTGATCGACTGGATCGAAGAGGGATCGAGGCCCGTCACCCAGCCGCTGGAAATATAATTCGTCAGGTTCTGGTTCTGGCTGTCGGCAACACCGTCGAAGCGGATGGCGATATCGCCGGGGCCGGTCGCCATGACGGCCTCGACCTTGTTGTCGATGCGGAAATCCGGCGGCACGTCGAAGCGGATGCCGAGGCCACCGTGCAGGAAGGTCTGGCCACGGACATAGCCTTCCTCGGGGCTGTCACCATAGAGCAGACCATCGATACCGTTCAGATAATAATCGCGGCCGATGTCGCCGACCTTGCCTTCCTCACCGAATTCGCGGGCATGCGCCTTGGCAAGATCGATGCGCTGTGGCGTGCTCGGGTGGCTCGAAAGGAAGTCTAGGCTCTGGTCGGCATCGGAATTGGCCGACATGAAGCGGCTGTAGTCTTCCATGGCGTTCAGGAAGCGGGCAGCGGCATACGGATCGTAGCCGGCCTGGCCGAGCGTGCGGATGCCGATCTCGTCGGCCTGGAGTTCCTGCTGGCGCGAGAAGGCGGCAAGACGCAGCTTGCCGCGTGCGAGCGCCTGCTTGCCGGCCAGATCGCTCGACAGGACTTCCGAAACGACGCGGCTGGCGATGACTTCGGCTTCCTCGCGTTTTTGCCGCTCGATGCCGTGATTGGCTGTCACGTGCGCCATCTCGTGCGACAGCACGGCAGCGACTTCGGAAGCATCATTGGCAAGCGCCAGAAGGCCGCGGGTCACGTAGAGATAGCCGCCCGGAAGCGCAAAGGCGTTGATCGACGGCGAATTGAGAATGGTGATGCGATAGGACTGCTGCGGATTTTCCGACACGCTGGTCAAGGCCCCAGCGATGCGAGCGACGAGCCGCTCGGTCTTGGCGTCCTTGTACTCGCCGCCATAGCTTGCAAGGATACGCGGATGCTCGCGCGCACCCATCTGCGCGCGCGGATCGTTCTTCTGCACCTCGGAGACGATCTGCGGATTGGCGGACGGCGACACGCTCGGCTGATAGGACTGATCCATCACCGTCTGGCAGCTGTCCAACACCATGGCAGCGACAAGGAGCGGGGCAAAGCGGCGCAAACGGGGTGCGACGGTCACGCTGATCCTTCGTTCTGCTCGTTCGCTCTGCTTCAGTACCAGTATCCCACTCATTTCGCTGCCATGCCGGCTCGGCACCAAATCCGGTTGATCGTTACCGGGTTGATCATCGTCGCGCACCGATAGAGGTTGCCTGCATCCTCATCGATCCGCATCTGCCCGGACGGTCTCCAACCCTTGCTCTAGCCGATTTTGGCACCGGTTGCATAGCGAGACTCCGTTTAAATGTGGCGGCGTTGTATTTTAGCAAGCATTTCCGAGGACTTTCAGCCGTTTGGCACGACGAAATTAAGGCAAAGCCGACAGCAAGATGCTGCAGCGCAATCAATGCTGCAGAAATGTGGTCAATGCCGGAATGTCGCCCGCCGTCAGGAAGGTCTCGACGGAGGCGGCAAGCCTGATCGCGCCGCCCTCGATGAAGACGGCATGGTCGGCAAGACGCCGCACCTCGGCCGGATCATGCGAAACGATCAGCACCGTATTGCCGCTCTCGCGATGCAGGGTTTTCAAAAGTTCGACCATGCCGGAGCGTAGGCCTGGATCAAGGGCGGCGAAGGGTTCGTCCAGCAGTAGGATCGGCTTGTCACGCACCAGCGCCCTTGCGAAGGCGGCACGCTGTCGTTCGCCGCCGGAAAGTGTCCCCGGCTTGCGCTTCTCGAAGCCAGGAAGCCCAACGCGCGCCAGCGCCTCCGAGACCCTTTGCCGATCCTGTACCGAAAGCTTCAATGAAGGGCTGATGCCAAGGCCGACATTGGTGAAGAGATCGAGATGGGCAAAGAGGTTGTTGTCCTGAAAGACCAGCGACACCGGCCGGTCGGCGGGATGCAGGCCGGTCACGTCCTGCCCGGCAAGCAGGATGCGGCCGCGATCGGGCTGCTCGAAGCCGGCCAATAGATTGAGAAAGGTGGATTTGCCGGATCCCGACGGCCCGGCGATGGCGATGATCTTGCCCTGCGGCAACGTGCAATCGAAGCGGAAATCATGCGTGCCGAGGCGCAGCTCGACGCCGGCCATGGCAATGCCTTGTTTCTTCATGTCGTGGCCGTCAGTCATTTCTGTTGCTTTCGTGATCGCTCATGCTCTGGCCGGCCGTGCCGGCGATGGTCAAAAGAAGGCAGACCAGGCCGAGGATCAAGGCATATCCATCGGCATCGTTCGTGCGATAGCTGCCGAGCTTGCTATAGACCAGCCAGGGCAGGGTCATCAGGCTATCCGAGCCGAAGAGCGCCACCGCGCCGAGATCGCCGAGCGACAGCGCCATGGCGAACGAGAGGGCGGTGAAGAACGGCTTGCGCAGGCCCGGCCAATCGATGAGGCGGAGGCGGGCAATGCCGTGAAGGCCGAGGCTCGCCGCCAGCCGTTCGGTGCGGCTGACATGGACCGCATAGGCCGGTTCGATGACGCGGATGACGAAGGGCAGCGCCATCAGCGCATTGATGACAATGATGAGGATGGCGGCAACGCGGCTGGGATCACCCAATGGTCTCAGCGCCAGGAACCAGCCAGTTGCCAGCACGATCGGCGGGACGAGTAGGATAAGGGATGAGCTCGCGCTCAAGGCGACCGCCAGGCTGCGCAGGCTGGCGGTCTTGCGGCGATCCGCCGAGATCACCGATCGGGCGCGGATGATTGCAAAGGATATCAAGACCGCCAGAAGGCCGGCGGCGAGCGCAATCGCCACGCTGGTGACGGCTGCTTGCAGAAAGATCGGCTGGACGGCGAGCTTCGGAAGGTTTGCCTTCAGGCCAGTTACCACAACCGAAGCGAGCGGCAGGCCGAGAAAGAGAGTAGCGGCCGACAGCAGGAAAGCGTCAATCCATCGTGCAGCCGTCTTTTGGCCATCGATACGATGAAGCGCGCGACCGCTGGTCAGCCCATGATCGTCGGGCGCGCGAAACAGCGTCATGGCGCCGAGAACGAGGAGTGTGACGGCGATCTGCAGCAACGACAGCATCACGGCGCGGCCGGGATCGAAATCGAAGCGGAGCGCCTGATAGATCGCCACTTCCAGCGTCGTTGCGGCCGGGCCGCCGCCAAGGATCAGGACCAGCGTGAAGCTGGTGGCGCAGAGCATGAAGATCAGGCCGGCGATGCCGGGTATGAGACCGAGCAGGATGGGCCATTCGATGAAGCGAAAGACCGAGGCGGGCCGCATGCCGAGCCCGCCTGCCACAAGCCAGTATTCCGCCGGCACCCGCTCCAGCCCGGCCAGCATCAGCCGGCAGGCGAGGGGCATATTGAAGAAGACATGCGCCAGCAGGATGCCGGCCAGGCCATAGATGCTGACGGGCTGCGACAGGCCAAGCGCCGTAAGCGTCTGATTGATAAGCCCCTGCCGGCCCCAGATGCCGAGCAGGCCGAGCGCGCCTATCAGCACCGGCAGGCCCATCGGCACGGCCATCATCCGGATCAGCCATAGCCGACCCGGAAAGCGGGGCTGACGCGCCAGTGCGCGCGCGACGGGTATGGCGAGCACGACCGATAACAGGGTCGAGAGCACCGCCTGCAGCAGCGTGAAGCGCAGGACACGCAGCAAGTAGGGATCTGTCAGGGGATTGGTGTCGCCGGATTCGATACCGGCGGCTAAGAGGACGAAGACAGCGATCCCGACGAAGAGCACGACGCCGGCGAGGCCGAATGCCCCGCTGGAAATGGCGCGTCTTCGCTCTGGTGCCGTAAGTATCGTCAAGGCATCAGTTGCCGCTGGTGGCGGCCAGCCATTCGTCGATCCAGGCCTTGCGGTTCTTGTCGACGACCTCGGGGCTCATCAGGAAGGTCTTCGACGGCACGACGAGCTTGCTGAAGGCATCCGGCAGCGGCTCCGAAGTGGCGGAGGCCGGCATCATCCAATTGCTTGTCGGGATGATGTCCTGGAAACCGGCGGAGATCATGAACTTCAGGAAATCGCGGGCAAGCTCCTTGTTCGGCGAGGACTTGATGAGGCCGGCGACCTCGATCTGGATATAGTGTCCTTCCGAGAAGGCGGCCGCCTGATAGCGGTCGGTCTTGTCTTCGATCATGTGGTAGGCCGGCGACGTCGTGTAGGAGAGCACCATCGGCGCTTCGCCCTTGGTGAATAGGTCGTAGGCTTCCGACCAGCCGGGGGTGACGGTCAGGATGCGTCCCTTGAGCTTCGTCCAGGCATCGGCTGCCTTGTCGCCGTAGATCGACTTGACCCAGAGCAGCAGGCCAAGACCCGGCGTCGAGGTGCGCGGGTCTTCGATGACGATCTTTTGCGAGGGGTCGCCCTCGACAAGATCCTTCATGCTCTTCGGCGGGTTCTTGACCGTCTGGCTGTCGTAGATCACGGCGAAATGGCCGTAGTCATAGGGCACAAAGACGTCGTCCTTGAAACCCCCCGGAACCTTGAGGGCCGAGGTGTCGACACCGCTTGCATCGAAGAGGCCGGTATCCTTCGCTTCATCTATGAGATTGGTGTCCAGGCCGAGAACGACATCGGCCTTGGTGCCCGTACCTTCCAGCTTCAGGCGGGAGAGAAGTGCCACGCCATCGGTGACGGCGACGTAGTTGACCGTGCAGCCGCAGGTCTTCTCGAAGGCGGCCTTGACCTTGGCGCCCGGACCCCAATCGGCGGTGAAGCTCTCATAGGTGTAGATGGTCAAGGTCTTGTCGGCTGCCTCGGCCGTCTGGGCAGCAAAAAACGTAGCGCCGGCGGAAAGGGCCAGGCCGGCGAAGAATGACAATAGGGATCGGTTTTGCACGACAGCGCCTCCACTTTGGTTTCGTCTTGAAGGGGAAAAGGGCGCTATGATTTCGTCACGCGTCTAATCCCTCCGCCGGTGTTAGCCGGATCAGGTTCCGCGGGTTGGCCAGTGAAAGCCTCTCAGCCAGATATCCTAGAGGATATGAGGCACCCCGTTAGAGCGTCGGCAGATTTAGCCTTGTGACGAAGGGATGACAAGGGAAATGATTCCCCTGTCGATTGCAGGTGGGTGATCTTACTCGGCGGCGTGAGCGGCGGCCGTTGGGCTTTCGAATTTCTTCGTTGCACCGGGCAGCTGCACGTTCTTCAGCGTCAGCGCGGTCAGCAGTCCGATGAGGCAGATGCCGGCAGCCGTCATGAACAGCGGGCTGAAAGCGCTCGCATAGGCGTTAGCGACGGCCTCGCGGGTCGCCTCGGGCAATGCGGCCATCATCTTCGGCGTCAACTGTTCGATATCGGATACGCCCGATATGGAGACGCCGACATTGCCGAGCTTGGCGGCGATGATGGCGCCGTAGACGGAGATGGCGATCGAGGCGCCGCCCATGCGCGAGAGCGTGACCGCACCGGTCGCCGCGCCGACGTCCCGGGCACCGGCCGCATTCTGCACGCCGATGACGGGAACCTGCTGCGCGAGGCCGATACCGATGCCGTGCAGCAGCATCAGGCCACCGATGAAGACGACGGGCGTGCCGGCAGGCAGGACGGCGAGCAAGCCAAATGCGATGGCGCTGCAGGCAGCGCTCGCGATGGCAAAGGGTTTGTAACGCCCTTTGGCCGCAATCAGCCGGCCGGCCGAGAGCGAGCCGCAGACGATGCCGCCGGTCAGGAGAATGAACAGCAGGCCGGCCATCGAGGGCGAAAGGCCAGTCGTCGTCTGCAGGAAGAGCGCGAAATAATTCACCATGCCGATGGCCACGGCGCCGCTGGTGATCGAGATGATCAGCAGGAGGCCGAATGTTGGATTGCGGAACAGCGTCATCGGCACGATCGGCTCGGGCGCGCGGCGTTCGATGAAGACCCAGGCGATGGCGCAAATCGCGCCGAAGGCGATGATGCCGAGGCACTGCGGCGACAGCAGCGATCCGAAGAGTTCGGTGCCGTCGGCGGCAAGCACGATGCTCGTCGTCGTCAGTGCAAGAACGGTCGCGCCGGCATAGTCGATCTTCGGCCGGCGGGCCGGCTTGCGATAGGGCAGCATGAAGGCGAGACCGGCCAGCACGACAAAGCCGATCGGCACATTGACGAGAAAGATCGAGCGCCAGCCGAAGAGATCGCTCATCGTGCCGCCGAGAACCGGGCCGATGGCGCCTGACGCCATCAGCACGAGGCTGGAATAGCTCTGGTAGCGGGCGCGTTCCCGCGGCTCGAAGAGATCGGCATTGACGGCGAAGATCGACACCAGGATGCCGCCGCCCCCAAGGCCCTGAAGGACGCGGGCGGCAATCAGCGTGTCCATCGAGACGGCCAGGCCGCAGACGGCGGAGCCGATCGTGAAGATCGCGATCGCCGTCATCATCACATATTTGCGGCCGAAGAGATCGCCGAGCTTGCCGTAGACAGGCATGACGGCGGAGAGCGAGAGAAGATAGGCTGACCCGATCCAGCCGAAACGCTCCAGATGCCCGAATTCGCCAACGATCGTCGGAAGCGCCGTCGAGACGATCTGGTTGTCGAGCGTTGCCATGAACATGGCAGTCATCAGAAACAGAAAGAGTATAAGCCGCCGTTTATGATCCGCTACGAGCGGCGCGAACGTTGTCTGCATGTCCATGGGGCAAAAATCCGAACTTGGCCGAAACGCTGCGCGGTCGATCGAATGCGCGGGACGCCCGGTTTTCATAGTCGATATATATGTGCCGTTAGCACATAAATGTCAATGACAGGTGAATGCTGTTTGCATGTTTTATTTCTTTACCGCCTCTGGTATGGTGGAAAGATGACATCTGCGACGAATACACGTGAAATTGAAGCCCAGGCCCTGACCGACGACGAGAATCTCCTGCGTATCGGCCATGCGATGACGCGCATGCGCCTGCTGACAGGTCGCCGCATGATCGGCAGGCTTGCCATCCAGAGCGTCGCGCCGGGACTCGAGCTGTCCCATCTCGACGTGCTCGATGTCGTGCGGCGAGCGGAGGAGACGGGCGAAGTCACCGTCGGCACGATTGCCGAGATGCTGCGCATCGATCCGTCGCGGGCGAGCCGCATCGTTGCAGACATGGTGACGCGTGGCGTGTTGCGGCGCAAGGCGTCGCAGGCGGATGCGCGGCGCATCGTGGTGGTGTTGACCGCGCTCGGGCAGAGATTGTTGTCGGAGATCCAGGCACAGAAATATTCCGTCATCGGCAGCATCTTCGCCGACTGGACGCAGGAGGAGATCGAGAGCTTCTCGCTGCTGTTTGATCGTTATGTCAGCGGCTATGAGCGGGTTTTCCAGGCGCGCCTCAAGGAAACGGACGACTGAGCCGCCCTCGCGGCCGTTCTTGCCTATGCTGCTCTTCCCTAGGGACATGACTTTGCGCTATGGGCATGCCTCATGAGCCAGTCCACCACCTTCACCATCCTGCTCGGAGGCGAGCTTCGCTTGACAAAGCGGTTGCGCGCCGCCATTTCCGGCAGCCGTTTCATCGCAGCCGATGGCGGCATGCGCCACGCGGTCGCGCTCGGAGTGGAGCCTGAGCTGTGGGTCGGCGATTTCGATTCCACACCCGCGGATTTGCAAGCTGCCTTTCCCGATGTGCCCAAGCAGCCCTATCCGGCGGCGAAGGCTGCGACCGATGGTGAAATTGCCGTCTCGGAAGCGGTCGATCGCGGCGCCACAAGACTGATTCTCGCCGGCGCCATGGGCGGCGAACGCTCCGATCATGCCATCCAGCATCTGCTTTATGGGATCTGCTTGGCCGAGAAGGGCTTCGATGTCCTGCTGACATCCGGTGACGAGGAAGCGGTGCCGCTTCGGCCGGGCGATCTCACGCTGGCGCTGCCGGCCGGTTCGCTGTTTTCCGTCCTCGGTTTTAGCGATCTGTCGGGCCTTTTCATCGACAATGCCCGTTACCCTTTGCGCGATTTCCATTTGCCCTTTGGCGCGTCGCGCACCATTTCCAATGTGGCGGAAGGCGACGTGCGCTTTTCGCTCGGCAGCGGCAGGGCGATCATCCTTGCCCGCCCCTATGATCTCAGCGGAGTCTGATCTTGGCCCCTCCCATTCTGAAACTCGACGACATCTTCCTGAGCTTTGGCGGTGCGCCCTTGCTCGCCGGTGCCGGCCTGCAGGTGGAGCCGGGCGACAAGATCTGCCTTGTTGGCCGCAACGGTTCGGGCAAATCGACGCTCCTGAAGATCGCCGCGGGTCTCGTCGAGGCGCAGTCGGGCGAAGTGTTCCGCCATCCGTCTTCGACCGTACGTTATCTCGAGCAGGCGCCGGATTTTGCTGGTTACAAGACGGTCGCGGCTTATGCTGAAGCAGGTCTCGGGCCTGGCGACGATCCCTATCGTGTCACCTATCTGCTCTCACATCTCGGCCTGACCGGTGAAGAGGATCCGAAGAACCTCTCCGGCGGCGAAGCCCGCCGTGCGGCCCTCGCACGCGTTCTGGCGCCCGAGCCGGACATCCTGCTGCTCGACGAGCCGACGAACCATCTGGATCTGCCGACCATCGAATGGCTGGAAGGCGAGCTGCAGAAGAGCCGTAGCGCACTCGTGCTGATCTCGCACGACCGTCGCTTTCTGGAAAAGGTTTCGACCGCAACCGTCTGGCTCGATCGTGGCACCTCGCGCCGGCTGGACAAGGGATTCGCCCATTTCGAGGCTTGGCGCGATCAAGTGCTGGAGGCCGAGGAACTGGAACAGCACAAGCTTGGCAAACAGATCGAGCGCGAGGAGCATTGGCTGCGCTACGGCGTGACGGCGCGGCGCAAGCGGAATATGCGCCGCCTCGGCGAGCTGCAGGATATGCGTTCGCGCTATCGTGGCCACAAGGGCGCTCTGGGCACGGTGCAGGCGACTGCTTCCGATGCGCAGGAAAGCGGCAAGCTGGTGATCGAGGCTGACAAGATCACCAAAGCCTATGATGAGCGGGTCATCGTCGCGCCCTTTTCGATTCGCGTGCATCGCGGCGATTGCATCGGTCTCGTCGGCCCGAATGGTGCCGGTAAGACAACGCTGCTGAAAATGCTGACGGGCCAGCTGGAGCCGGACAGCGGCATGGTGAAGCTCGGCACCAATCTGGAGATCGCGACACTCGACCAGAAGCGCGAGGAGCTGAACCCGGAGGACACGCTCGCCAATTATCTGACCGACGGCCGCGGCGAGAACCTCCTCGTCAACGGCGAGCAGCGGCATGTGACCGGCTATATGAAGGAATTCCTCTTCCAGCCCGAACAAGCGCGCACGCCGATCAAGAATCTTTCCGGCGGCGAACGCGCGCGGCTGATGCTGGCCCGCATCCTGTCGCGGCCGACCAATCTCCTGATCCTCGACGAACCGACGAACGATCTCGACATCGAGACGCTCGATCTGCTGCAGGAAATCGTGTCCGGCTTTGCCGGCACGGTCATCCTCGTCAGCCACGACCGCGATTTCCTCGATCGCACCGTGACCTCGACGATCGCTCCCGCCAATCCGGAAGAGCCCGATGGTCGCTGGATCGAATATGCCGGCGGTTATTCCGACATGCTGGCCCAGCGCAAGGGCGCGATCGAGGAGCGCAAGCGGGCGGAAAAGGCGGCCGAAAAGCCGAAATCAGCCGAAGCCGCAACACCGGTCGCCGAAGGCTCGAAAGGCAAGGGCAAGCTCTCCTACAAGCAGAAATTCGCGCTCGAAAACCTGCCGAAGGACATGGCCAAGGCGGAAGCCGAGATTGCAGCTCGCGAAAAGAAGATGGCCGATCCGAACCTCTTTTCCAAGGATCCCGCAACCTTCAATCGCCTGGCGGCGGAGATGGAAAAGCTGCGAGAAAGCCTTGTCAGCATGGAAGAGGAATGGCTCGAGCTCGAAATGCTGCGCGAGGAGCTGGAGGGCTGATCGCTCGGCCAGCTCATCTTATGGGCGTCTTTCCGTATAATGAAAACAATTGGTTGCGTTTTGATTGCGCCGGCTTCATTGCCTGTTGTCCAATTCGATAAACCGTTTATACATTAAACGCGTGATGCTGGCCCCCCGAGGGCTGGATGATACCCGGGCCCGCGCGGCCCGGGCGCATGTTGGGGAAGTCCGAAGAGACCCGGTTGTATGGCGCCTGATGGCGACGGGTCTTTTGCGGAAAGTTGCAGGCAAATTTTGTGAGTGCTTACCGTGATAACGGCGCCTCTTGCCGTATGCGGTTTTTCGAAGGGGGCTTCATGCCGATGCTGCCGCGTGCCGTTTTGTTCAGCTGTGTTTTTGCCGTTTTCTCGGGCGCTCAGGCGCTGGCGCAGGGTGCGCCGCCGGCCCCGCCTGTGACGGTCGCCAAGCCGATCGTTCGCGATGTCGTCGACAGTGACGAGTTCATCGGGCGCTTCCAGGCGGTCGATGAGGTTTCTGTGCGCTCGCGGGTGGGCGGCTATCTTCAGGAAGTGCATTTCCAGGATGGTGCTATCGTCAAACAGGGCGACCTGCTTTTCGTCATCGACCAACGGCCATTCGTGACCGCGCTGAACGAATCGACGGCCTCGCTGGAAGTGGCGAAATCGTCGCTGACGCTTGCCGATGCGCAGTTCAAGCGCGCCCAATCGCTGTCGACGACGGGCAGCCAGTCGGCTTCGACCCTCGACGACCGCCGTCGCGATCTCGTTTCCGCTGAGGCGAATGTGCGTGGCGCGCAGGCCGCTGTCGATCGCGCCAATCTGGATATGGATTTCACCCGGATCACCGCGCCGCTCAGCGGCCGCATCGACCGACGGCTGATTTCGGTCGGCAATCTCGTGCAGGCCGATCAGACCGTGCTGACCACCATCGTGTCGCTCGATCCCATCGATTTCTATTTCGACGTCGACGAACGCCGTCTGCTCTCCTATGCCGACGAGGCCCGCAAGAACGGCAGCGCCCTGCAGCAGGGCGGCGGCGGGCTTGACGTGACCGTCACGATTGCCGATCAACGGCAGAAGCCGTTCAAGGGCAAGCTCGATTTCGCTGAAAACCGCGTCGACAACGAGACGGGCACGATCCGCGTCCGCGCCCGCTTCCCGAACCCTGATCTCATCCTGCAGCCTGGCCTGTTCGGACGCGTTCAGGTGCAAGGCTCGAACAGCTACAAGGCGATCCTGGTCCCAGATGAAGCTATCGGCTCGGACCAGAACCAGCGCGTCGTCTATGTCGCCGATACCGCCGGTAATATCACGCCGAAGCCGGTGCGCCTCGGGCCGAAGCTCTATGGCTATCGCGTCATCCGTGACGGCATGACCGGCGACGAAACGATCGTCGTCAACGGGCTGATGCGCATTCGGCCCGGCGCCAAGGTGACGCCGCAGCTGATCGAACTGCCGCAGCAGGCGACGAATGAGGAGCCGCCGGCCCAGGCCGACGTACAGGGGACGAACCAATGAGGTTTTCCCACTTCTTCGTCGATCGGCCGATCTTTGCATCGGTCCTATCCATCGTACTGCTGATCGTCGGCGGCATCGCCTATTTCCAGCTTCCGGTAGCTCAATATCCGGAGGTCGCGCCTCCGACGATCGTCGTGCGCACTTCCTATCCGGGCGCCGACGCGCAGACCATTGCCGATACCGTGGCGACGCCGATCGAGCAGGAGGTCAACGGCGTCGAGGACATGCTTTACATGTCCTCCTATTCCAGTGCCGACGGCTCCATGTCCCTGACGATCACGTTCAAGCTCGGCACCGATCTCGACAAGGCGCAGGTGCTGGTACAGAACCGCGTCGCCATTGCCGAGCCGCGCCTGCCTGACGACGTTCGCCGCATCGGCATTACGACCGTCAAGAGCTCGCCCGACCTGATGATGGTCGTGCATCTTCTCTCGCCGAACAACCGCTACGATCAGCTCTATATTTCCAACTATGCGCGTACGCGCATCCGCGACCTTCTCGTTCGTCTGGATGGCGTCGGCGATGTGCAGCTCTTCGGCGAGCGGCAATATTCGCTGCGCATCTGGCTCGATCCGGAAAAGCTCGCCGCCTACGGCATGACTGCAGGCGACATCGTGCAGGCGCTTCGGGATCAGAACGTTCAGGTGTCCGGCGGTGCGATCGGCGGGCCGCCGGTTTCGGGCACCAATGCTTTCCAATATACGGTGACGACACAAGGGCGCTTTTCCGATGCGCGGCAATTCCGCTATGTCATCGTCAAGGCAACAGGTAATGGCCGCCTCGTGCAGCTGCAGGATGTCGCCCGCATCGAGCTCGGAGCTCAGGATTACGTCACCAACAGCTATCTGAACGGCAGCCCGGCGGTGGCGCTGGGCGTGTTCGCCCGGCCCGGCACCAACGCGCTTGCCGCCGCTGCCGATATCCAGAAGACGATGGAGACCCTGGCGCAGGATTTCCCGCAGGGGCTTGAATATCGCATCATCTATAACCCGACCGAGTTCATCGCCGAATCGATCCATGAGGTCTACAAGACCATTTTCGAGGCGGCGATTCTCGTCGCGATCGTGGTATTGGTCTTCCTGCAATCGTGGCGGACGGCGATCATCCCGATCGTCGCCATCCCAGTCTCGCTAATCGGCACCTTCGCCTTCCTGCTTGCCTTCGGTTTCTCGCTGAACATGCTGACTCTGTTCGGCCTCGTGCTGGCGATCGGCATTGTCGTCGACGATGCGATCGTGGTGGTCGAAAATGTCGAGCGCAACCTCTCGCTCGGCATGACGCCGAAGGAGGCGTCGCATGTGACGATGAACGAGGTTGGCACTGCCGTTCTGGCAATTTCGCTGGTGCTCATCGCCGTCTTCGTGCCGACCGCTTTCATTCCGGGCATCTCCGGACAGTTCTACCGGCAGTTCGCAGTGACGATTTCGGTCGCGACGGCGATCTCCTGCCTGAACTCGCTGACGCTCTCACCGGCGATCGCCGCGATCGTGCTGCGCCCGCATAGCCACGAGAAATCCAACAATATCTTCGCGCGCTTCGGCCGTGCTCTGGGTGACGGGTTCAACCGGGGTTTCGAGCGGATGAGCCGCGGCTATTCCTGGATCGTCCGCCATCTGGTGACGACCTGGGCGGCGCTCGCCTGCGCGCTTCTCGTTTTTGCCGGGCTGCTCGCCGGCACATGGTACATGGGCCGGATCGTGCCGCAGGGCTTCGTTCCCACAATGGACCAGGGCTATGCCATCGTCGTCGTCCAATTGCCCGATGGGGCCTCGCTTGCGCGCACCAACGCCGTCATCCAGAAGGCGACCGGTATCATCAACAAGACGCCCGGCATCGCCAATGCCGTCGCCTTCGCCGGCTTCAACGGCGCGACCTTCACCAATGCCTCGAACTCGGGCGTGATTTTCACGCCGTTCAAGCCATTCGAGGAACGGCTGAAGAGCGGGGAGTCGGCGACGAAGATCATCGGCCAGCTCTTCGGCAGTCTGCAGGGCCTGCAGGAGGCCTTCATCATCGCCATTCCGCCGCCCTCGATTCGAGGCATCGGCAATTCCGGCGGCTTCAAGATGCAGATCATGGACCGGGAAAACCCGGACATGCGACGCATACTGCCGCTTGCCTACCAGATGATGGGCGTCGCGGCGCAAAACAAAGGCGTCAGCGGCGTCTTCACCACCTTCTCCGCCAACAGCCCGCAATATTTCCTGGCGATCGACCGCGACAAGGCGCGGGCGCTCAACGTGCCGATCCCGAATATCTTCGAGACGCTGTCGATCAATCTCGGCACCTCCTATGTTAACGACTTCAATGCCTTCGGCCGCGTCTATCAGGTGCGGGCGCAGGCCGATCAGCAATATCGCATGGATCGCGAGGACATTCTGGCGCTGAAGGTGCGTTCGGCGACCGGGGCGCTGGTGCCGCTTGGCACGCTGGTCGATATCCGGGATACGACCGGGCCGACGCTCGTGCAGCGCTATAACATGTATGTCTCGGTCCCTCTCCAGGGTAATCCAGGGCCGGGGGTTTCTACGGGTACGGCACTCGACACTATGGAGGGGCTGGCAAAGAACCTCTTGCCATCGGGCACGACCTTCGAATGGACGGAGCTCGCCTATCAGGAGAAGCACACCGGCAACACGGCGATCTATATCTTCGCCCTGTCGGTCATCTTCGTCTTCCTGGCGCTGTCGGCGCAGTATGAAAGCTGGATCCTGCCGCTTGCGATCATTCTCATCGTGCCGTTGGCGGTTCTGGCGGCGCTGATCGGCGTGTATCTGCGAGGGATGGACAACAATATCCTCACGCAGATCGGGCTGATCGTGCTGATCGGTCTTGCGGCCAAGAACGCGATCCTGATCGTCGAGTTCGCCCGGCAGGCGCAGCTTGAGGGAAAAAGCGCTGTCGAAGCCGCGATCGAGGCCAGCCATCTGCGTCTGCGTCCGATCCTGATGACCGCCTTCGCCTTCATCTTCGGCGTGGTGCCGCTGATGATCGCTACCGGCCCAGGCGCGGAAATGCGCCAGTCGCTCGGCACGGCAGTCTTTTCCGGCATGCTCGGCGTGACGCTGTTCGGCCTGTTCCTGACGCCGGTCTTCTATGTCGTCCTGCGCCGGCGGCGCCGACAGGCAGAAGCTGCAGCACAGGAATCCTCGGTCACAGATGCAGCGGCACAGTGATGTCAAATGGAGCGGCCGAGCGTTTCACGGGAAACGCTCGGCCGCTCCATATTTCCGCTTTTATGAAGCTAGAGCCGGATGATAGGTCGAGTCGACCTAAAACCTGAATCCGCGCTAGAATGAAAGACGTAGAGCGTGATGTCGTCCGAAACCGCCTACGCTTTTCGGCATCACGCTCTAAATGCGAAAAGCCGCTGACTACTTTAGAGATGCGGATTGCGCGGCCGGTATTTCTTAACGAGCCGCTGATTGGTCTCTTTGGCGCCCGGCATGTTGGCGCTGAGGTAGACCGGCGGATCGCCGTCCTTGCAAAGTTCGGCGGCGACATCGGCGAAGATGGCGTTCAGCACGGTGGCGCCGACCGCCGTCGACGCCGGGCCGACCTTCAGAGCGGTACCTGGCAGCTCGACCATAGCGTCGCCCGGCGGCAGACCGTTATCCAGCACGATATCGGCGATATCGGCGAGCTTCCTGCGACCATTGGCGATTGCGGCCGAATAGGCGAGCGATGTGATGGCGATGACTGTCGCGCCGATCTCGCGGCCATAATCGGCGGCCTCGAGCGGCGCCGCGTTGACGCCGGAGTTGGAGGCGATGATCAGCACATCGCCCGGCTGCATGCCGTAACGCTCGAAAATCGGGCGGATGAGACCTTCGGTGCGCTCATAGACCGAGCTGATGACGGCGCCTTCATGCAGCATGGCAGATCCCACAAGCACGGGGATGGTGAAGGCGAGACCGCCGGCGCGATAATGCACTTCTTCCGCCAGCATGTGCGAATGGCCGGTGCCGAAGACATAGACGCGGCGATCGGCGCGTGCAGCCGTGCAAATGGCGGCCGAAGCCTGGGACATGGGCTCGGCCAGCGTTTCACGCAGGGTTTCCAGCCGGCCGACGAGGGCGGAGAAATAGCTGTCCGTGACTGCGCTCATGTCGAGCCTCCCTTTCGAGTGCTACTCTTTGTTTTGCGCATTCGGGGCGAGATTTCGCTGCGCATCTTTCCTGGAAATGATCTACCGCGAAGGCTCGCCGGAGATCCAGGTTTCGGTGACTTCGATGCCGTCGTTGATGTGAACGAGGTCGGCGCGCATTCCCGGCGCCAGATGGCCGCGATCAGCAAGCCGCAGGAAACGGGCGGGATAGGAGGTCGCCATGCGCAGGGCCTCAGCCAGCGGCAGCTCGAGAATATTGACGCCATAGCGGACGGTGGAGGCCATATCGACATCGGAGCCCGCCAGCGTGCCGTCGTCGAGCGTCAGCTTGGAGCAATAACCGCCCTTGGTGCGATAGACCGTGCGGCCGTTCAGGGTGAAGCTCGGAAGGTCGGTTCCGACGAGCGACATGGCGTCGGTGACGAAAAACAGGCGGCCCTCACCGCGCTTGGCGCGCAGCGCGACCCTGAGTGCAATCGGCTCGACGTGATGACCGTCGGCGATGATGCCGCACCAGGGGGCGGGATGATCGATCGCCGCCCCAACGAGACCGGGGGCACGATGGCCCATCTGGCTCATGGCATTGAAAAGATGAGTGACTCCGCGCGCACCGGCATCGAACCGCGCATTGGCGGCTTCCGCCGTGCAATCGCTGTGGCCGATGCTGACGATGACGCCGCCTTCGCTGAGTGCCTGCACCTGCCGCTCCGTCACCTGTTCGGCCGCGATCGTGACAAGCAGCGTGCCGATCGCCTCACGGGCGCGGATGAAGGTCCGGACGTCGCTGTCTTCGACCGGACGCATCAGCTCCGCGAGATGCGCGCCTTTGCGGGCAGGCGCCAGATGCGGACCTTCGAGATGCAGGCCGGCAACGCCGCGATTGGCCTTCACGGCCTCGACGGCCGCTTCGATCGCCGCCGTGGTCGCGGCTGCGACATCGGTAATGAGGGTCGGCAGCAGCGATGTCGTACCGTAGGGGCGATGTCCTGCGGCGATCATGAACATGGATTCGGGCGAGGGCTCGTCGTTCAGCATACGGCCGCCGCCGCCATTCACCTGTGCATCGATGAAGCCCGGAGAGAGCACGCCACCCTTCAGCTGGATCGTTTCGGCGTTCTCAGGCACATCGTTGATGCCGGTGATGGCATGGATGCGGGCATTGCCGATGACGAGCGCACTGTCTTCATGAAAACGGTCGCCATCGAAGATGCGGGCGCCGGTAAAGACCTTGTAGTCCATCACATGGTCTCCGTTACCTTGAGAAGGTTAGCCGGCTTATCCGGGTCAAAGCCCTTGCGCCGCGTTACGGACTCGACGAGGCGATAATAGCATAGCAGCGAGACGAGCGGATCGAGCAGGCCGTTGCCGGTCGTCGGCATGCGCAGGTTGATGCCGGCAAGCGGTGCGGTCGAGAAGGAGACGGCGGTTGCGCCGAGCTTCTGCAGACGTTCGAGCGCCTGGGCATTGTTGGCGAAGGCGGCATCGTCGGGCGAGAAGGCCACGATCGGGAAGCCCGGCTGCACGAGGCGCATCGGGCCATGCATGAGTTCGGCGAGCGAAAAGGCTTCCGCATGCAGGCCGGCGGTTTCCTTGGCCTTCAACGCCGCTTCGAGCGCGATGGCAAAGGCCGGGCCGCGGCCACCGGTATAGAGCGAGGAGGCGTTGAAAAGCACGTCCTCCGCGGCCTTGCTGTCGATACCCGAGGTTGCGGCAAGCGCTTCCGGCAGCTTTGCGAGGCCGGCAGATAGCGTCTTATCCTGCGAAATCGCTGCGGTGACGCCAGCGAGCGCGGCGACGGAGGCAATGAAGGATTTCGTGGCCGCAACGCTCTTTTCCGGGCCGGCATTGAGCCCGAGCACGATATCGGCTTCCTTGGCAAGCGGGCTATCCGTGACGTTGACGACGGCGATCGTCGTCGCACCGCCCTTTTTGGCGGCCGCCTGCAGCGCGATGATATCCGGGCTGCCGCCGGATTGTGAGACTGTGAAGTGGATGCCGCCCTTCAGGTGAAGAGGTGCGCCATAGACCGAGGCGATCGATGGGCCGACGGAGGCGACCGGGATGCCGCAGGAAATTTCGAAGAGATACTTGAAGAAGGTGGCGGCATGGTCGGAAGAGCCGCGCGCCGCCGTCGTGATCAGCGAGGGACGGCCTGAGGCGAAAAGCTTCGCGATCTCGGCAAAAGCGGGCTTTTCCTTTTCAAGCAGGGTTGCGATCACCTCCGGCGATTGTCCGGCTTCCGTCAGCATCAGGGATTGGGTCTCGCTCATTGGTCATCTCCAATTCTCAATTCAGCAACAAAATCATAGGCATCGCCGCGATAGTGCGAGCGTGTGTATTCAACGACGCGCTGGTCCGCGAGCCGGGAGACGCGTTCGATCAGCAGCGCCGGCGCCCCGGCCTTGACGGTCAGGATCGATGCGGATGTCGGGTCGAGCGTCACGGCCGTCAGCCTCTGCTGGGCACGCACCGGCTTGAAACCTTTGGCGGCCAGCGCATCATAGAGCGATCCTTCGGATATGGCGTCTTCGCCAAGGAATTTGACGGGAACGACGGCGCGCTCGATGGCAAGCGGCTGGCCATCCGCCAGGCGCAGTCGGTCGAGCCGCAGCACGGGCTCGTCTAGGCCGAGGCCGAGCAGGAAGGATTCTTCCGGCGCCGGCGCGCTGACAGTCCGGGACAGGATGCGCGCTGCCGGTTCGCGGCCGCGCGAGCGCATGTCTGCGGAAAAGGAGGAGAGACGCCAGAGCGGCTGTTCGATGCGCTCCACATGCTGCGAGACGAAGGTACCGCTGCCGTGACGGGATTCGATGACGCCTGAGGTGAGCAGGTCGCGATAGGCTGTCCGCACAGTGACGCGGCCGATCTGCAGGGCGCCGGCGAGATCGCGCTCGCCCGGCAGTGCCGTGCCCGGTTTCAGCAGGCCTTCCTGGATAAGGCCGGTCAGTGCCTGTGCCAAGCGCTTGTAAAGCGGTCCGCTCGCGGTCTCGTCGCTCAAGCCGCGATTGTTCAGTTCGGTGATCAAACTGGTTCTATCCATGGCTGCCATATAGAACCTATTTAGAACCAATTCACAAGATGAATCTGGCTGCAGGCAAAAAAGAATCGGCCGGGCGCTTTGGACGCCCGGCCGAAATTTGGGAAAGCCGGCATTCCCAGCTTAGTTCTTGGTGAAGATGTAATCCGTTTCCTGCCGCAATACCTCGCCCGGGCGGAGCACGGCGTTGGGAAAGCCTTCGTGGTTGATGGCGTCGGGCCAGACCTGCGTTTCCAGGCAGAAACCGGCAAACGGGCCGATTTTGCGGCCGTCATGGCCGGGAACCGGCACGTTGAGCTTGAAGCCGGTATAGAACTGCACGCCGGGCTCGGTGGTGCGAACTTCAAGCGAGACGCCGGAATTGACGCTGCGGGCAAGCACGACGGAGCGCTTGGCGGTGCGCTCGGGCGAGAGGCAGAAATTGTGATCGTAGAGCGCCTGCTCGCTTCCTTCGAAGCGCTTCATTGGCGCCATCTCGCGGAAATCGAAGACCGTGCCTTCCACGGAGCGGATCTCGCCAGTCGGCACCTGCTTGTCGTCCGTCGGCGTGTAGTGATCGGCGGCGATCATGATGTCGTGGCCGAGGGCATCTTCGCGGCCGTCAAGGTTGAAATAGGCATGCTGGCAGACATTGGCGAGCGTCGGCTGGTCGGTGGTCGATTCGTAGGTGACCGACAGTTCGCCGTTGCCATGGACCCGGTAGGTCGCCTGGATCGTGCAGTTGCCGGGATAACCGGCGCGGCCATCGGGATCGACGATCTTCAGGACAACGCGGTCTGTGTCGTGCTCGACGATGGTCCAGTTGCGCTTGGCGATATTGTTCTTGCCGCCGTGCAGATGGGTGACGCCCTTCTCGTTGAGCTCCAGCTGGTACTGCTTACCATCAAGCGTGAAGCGACCGGCGCCGATGCGATTGGCGCAGCGTCCCGGCGTGGCGCCGAAATAGGAGGAGTGGGCGGGATAATCGGCAAAATCGTCGAAGCCGAGCAGCAGCGAGGGCCCGTGGCCATCAAGACGCAGATCCTGGATGACCGCGCCCCAGGACATGATATGCGCCGTCAGGCCGCCGCCCACGATCTTGACGCGATAGACGGTCTCTCCATCGGCCGTCGTCCCAAAATGTTCCCGCTGCAAAGTGCTTTCCGTCATATCTGCTCATCCGCTCCCTATCGAAATGCGAGGCCAGACCCTGCCCCCATTCGCCGCGATCCGCAACCGGTCAGGGGCGAAATTTAGGGGCAGGCTAAAGGGGATCAAGGTTCCGTCCGGCTTTCGAGACGCTACGCTGCACCGGAAGTATGCAATGCCTATGACAGAGCGCCGGTTTCTGTAACGGCCCTCATCCTAACCCTCTCCCCGTAAGCAGAGGGCTGGGGTGAGGGGCCAGGCACGAGAGTGCAGCAGAACAGTGCGCGCTTGACTATTGTAAGCCCAGGCTAATCGGTCAGCGCGACAGTTCCCGCGTCGCCTTTTCCAATCCGCCGAGCGTCAGGGGATACATGCGATCGGTCATCAGCCGGCGGATCATCGAGATCGAGGTCGTATGGCCCCAATAGCTTTCCGGCACGGGGTTGATCCAGATGCATTTGCGGAAATGGCCCGTCATTCGGGCGAGCCAGGTCTCGCCAGCCTCCTTGTTCCAATGCTCAACCGAGCCGCCTGGTTGAGTGATTTCGTAGGGGCTCATAGAGGCGTCGCCGACGAAAACGACGCGGTAATCGGGACCGAAGGTGCGGATCAAGTCGGCCGTCGCCGTGATGTCGACGCGCCGTCGGCGATTGTCCTTCCACACGCCTTCGTAGAGGCAGTTGTGGAAGTAGAAATACTCCATGTGGCGGAACTCCGCACGGGCGGCGGAGAAGAGCTCCTCCACGACACGGATATGGTCGTCCATCGAGCCGCCGACATCGAAGAACATCAGCAGCTTCACGGCATTGCGGCGTTCGGGCCGTGTCTGAACGTCGAGATAGCCATGCTCGGCGGTAGAGCGGATGGTGCCGGAGAGGTCCAGTTCCTCGGCCGCCCCCTCGCGTACCCACCGGCGCAGGCGCTTTAGCGCTACCTTGATGTTGCGGGTGCCAAGCTCGACGCCGTCGTCGAGATTCCTGAAGTCGCGCCGATCCCAGACTTTTACCGCGCGGCGATGGCGCGATGTTTCCTGGCCGATGCGCACGCCTTCCGGATTGTAGCCGTAGGCGCCGAAGGGCGAGGTACCCGCCGTGCCGATCCATTTCGAGCCGCCCTGATGCCGGCCCTTCTGTTCTGCCAGCCGCTCGCGCAGCGTCTCCATCAGCTTGTCGAAGCCGCCGAGTGCCTCGATCTGCCGTCTTTCCTCTTCGGTCAGGTGCCGCTCGGCAAGTTTGCGCAACCATTCCTCGGGAAGGGCGGTCGGCTCCACCGCTTCTCCATCGGCATTGCCGCCGATCACCTCGACGCCGCGAAAGTAATCGGCGAAGACCTGGTCGAAGCGATCGATGAAGCGCTCGTCCTTGATGAGTGTTGCGCGGGCCAGATAGTAGAAGGCCTCGACGTCATAATCGGCAATCCCTTCTTCCATTCCTTCAAGCAGCGACAGGAACTCCCGGAGCGTCACCGGAACCTTCGCTTCCTTCAGCTTCAGGAAGAAGGGAATGAACAAGCCTCAAGTCCTTTCCTGGCCGATCTCCTCCAGATCATACGGCGTGGTCTGGTAGATCTCGTTGATCCAGTTACCGAAGAACAGGTGCGCGTGGCTGCGCCACCGGTTTTGCGGGGGAATTTCGGGATCGTTATGCGGGAAGTAGTTATGCGGCATCTTGATCGGCACGCCCGCATTCACATCCCGGAAATACTCGTCCGCCAGCGATGTGGAATCATACTCCACGTGATTGAACATGTAGAGCCGGTTGCAAGCCTGTTCGTGCACGAGACAGACGCCCATCTCGCTCGAGTCCATCAGGATTTCCAGGCCAGGCACTTTTTCGATGTCTGTGCGGCGCACTTCCGTCCAGCGGGACACCGGAATGGCGAAATCGTCGGAGAAGCCGTTAAGATAGACCGAGGAGGGCTTCAGGTTCTGGTGGCGATAGACGCCGAACGCCTTTTCCTTCAGCGTGTATTTCGGCACCTGGTGGAAATGGTAGATCGCCGCCATTGCGCCCCAGCAGACGTTCATCGTCGAATGGACATTGGTGGTCGTCCAATCCAAGATCTCCTGCATCTCGTTCCAGTAGGTGACGTCCTCATATTCCAGCAGCTCGATCGGCGCCCCGGTTATGATGAAGCCGTCGAACTTGCGGTGCTTCACCTCTTCCCACGTCTCGTAGAAAGCAAGCAGATGCTCCTGCGAGGTGTTCTTGGCCTTGTGGCCGCCAACGCGCACCAGCGAAAACTCTACCTGCAGCGGCGATGCGCCGACCAGGCGCGCCATCTGGACCTCGGTCTTGATCTTGTTCGGCATGAGGTTGAGCAGCCCGATCTGAAGGGGGCGGATATCCTGACGGAACGCCACCGTTTCGGTCATCACCCGCACACCCTCGCTCTGGAGGGTCTCAAACGCGGGCAGCGTATCGGGAATCTTGATGGGCATTGTTTCACTCGCCAAATACAAAAAAACCGGCCGCGATAAGAATCGCTACCGGTCCGCACGCGGCCCTTTAGCGACTTATTTAACGTGGCTGCAAGCCGGCCGGCCAAATCACCACGAGGGAAATTCAATAGACCTGACATTTCCGCGGGTCAATGGGCTAACTCCAAGTGTAGGGGCCGCCTCTCCCTTCGAGGCTCTGGCCTTTACGCTGACGCTCAAGACCAGGGCACCTCAGGGTGAGGCAGAGAGGGGTCCGCGCCAAGACACAGGAGATCAGACCTCACCTGAGGTGCGCAGGCTGAAAGCCGGAGCCTCGAAGGGCGAGGGCGGGTGATAACCCCGTTGTCTGTCGGAGAAGGCTTCTGCAGTTTTGTGGGCAGAAAGCGCAGCATCCGGCTGAATCATTTCCCTTGCCCCCGCGCCATGAAGGCCAGTCGTTCGAACAGATGCACATCCTGTTCGTTCTTCAGAAGCGCGCCATGCAGTTTCGGTAGCGCGTTCTTCGCATCGGCACGCAATGTTTCCGGATCGATATCGTCGGCAACCAGCAGGCGGATCCAATCGAGCGCTTCGGAGGTGGACGGCTTCTTCTTCAGCCCCGGTACGTCGCGGATTTCGAAGAACTGCGTCAGCGCCGCGCGGACGAGCGTCTGCTTGATACCGGGATAGTGAACCTCGACGATGCGCGTCAGCGTCTCCATGTCGGGAAAGCGGATATAATGGAAGAAGCAGCGGCGCAGAAAGGCGTCCGGAAGTTCCTTCTCGTTGTTCGAGGTGATGATGACGATCGGGCGGACGGCGGCCTGGATGGTCTCGCCGGTCTCATAGACGTGGAACTCCATGCGGTCGAGTTCCTGCAGCAGGTCGTTGGGGAATTCGATATCGGCCTTGTCGATCTCGTCGATCAGCAGCACGCACTTCATCGGCGAGGTGAAGGCCTGCCAAAGTTTGCCCCGGCGGATATAATTGCTGACATCGTGAACTCTGATGTCGCCCAACTGGCTGTCGCGCAGGCGCGAAACCGCATCATATTCATAGAGGCCCTGCTGGGCCTTCGTCGTCGATTTGACATTCCACTCTATGAGATCGAGCCCAAGGGCTGCGGCCACCTGACGGGCGAGTTCGGTCTTGCCCGTCCCGGGTTCGCCCTTGACCAGAAGCGGACGCTCCAGCCTTATGGCGGCGTTGACGGCGACCATCAGATCCTTGTCGGCGATATAGTCCGCCGTTCCCTGAAATTGCATCGGAAGGCTTTCTCAATCTTTCAACGGCAAGCTAATTGCTGACCTAATTCGGTTCAAGGCGCGAAACCGTGTATATAGGAACGTGATCGCACTGATCTATTGCAAGGATGGACATGGGGGCGGGTCATGGTTAACTGACGGGATGTGGTCGCAGGGAGTGCTGATGGCAGTTGAAACGCAAGCCAAGCCGAATGTGCAGGGGAACGAGCAGGTCGGATACGATTTGAGCCTCTTCTTTCGGTTGAGGATGATGTTTTCCGCGTTCTGGAATTCGCCGGTTCGCATCAAGCTCATTATTCTTGTCGTCGCGCTTTTCGCAATCATCGTGGTCACGGCCTATGTCCAGGTGCTGCTCAACAGCTGGAACGCTCCCTTTTACGACTCGCTGGCAAGGCGCGATATCGCCGCCTTCTTCCACCAGCTCGGCGTCTTCGGCATCATCGCCGGCTCGCTTCTGGTTCTCAACGTCGTCCAGGCCTGGCTTAACCAGATGACCGCGCTCTATATGCGCGAAGGCCTGGCACGCGATCTGGTCAATCAGTGGCTTCAGGCCAAGCGCGCGCTTCGTCTCGCCTCCTCAGGGCTGATCGGCGTCAATCCCGATCAGCGCCTGCATGAAGATGCCCGCAATCTCGCCGAAAGCACGACGGGGCTTGCCATCGGTCTGGTGCAGGCGACGATCCTGCTCTTCAGCTTCATCGGCGTGCTTTGGGAGCTGTCCAGCGGCATGGTGTTCAAGGTCAACGGCATGAATTTTGCCATCCCCGGCTACATGGTCTGGGCCGCGATCCTCTATGCCGGATCGGCATCGTTCCTCAGCCAGTTCGTCGGCCGCCGGCTGGTGCGATTGAATGCGGACCGCTATTCGAAGGAAGCCGAGCTGCGCTTTGCGCTCATGCATGCCAACGAGCACATGGCGGCGATCACCATTGCCGGTGGCGAGGAGAACGAGCGGCGGCGGATCAACCTCGATATATCAGCCGTTCTTGGCGTCATCCGCCAGCTTGCCATCGCCAATACCAATCTGACCTGGGTCTCCGCAGGCTATGGCTGGCTGGTGCTGATTATTCCGATCCTCGTTGCCGCCCCCGCCTATTTCTCCGGCGGTCTGACCTTCGGTCAGCTGATGGTGGCCGTTGGCGCCTTCAATCAGGTCAATTCGGCATTGCGCTGGTATGTTGCCAATTTCGGCCCGATCGCCGAATGGCGTGCGACGCTGATGCGCGTCACCGATTTCCGCAAGGCGCTGACGGAAATGGACGACAAGACGCCGATGCCGCATACGCTCGTCTTCGATAAGGCGCCGCCTGGAACGATGGTATGGACCGATCTGGAAGTTTCCACGAAAACCAATGACGAGGCCACGGAAAACGGTTTCTCGATTGCCGAAGGCACCGTCACCATCCATGCCGGCGAGCATGTCATGATCAACGGCGATCACGGCGTGAACCGCAGGCTGCTGTTCGAGGTGCTGGCGCATCAGTGGTACAGCGGTTCCGGCACTGTGAGCTTGCCGCCGATGGACGATATGCTGTTCATGCCACATACGCCCTACGTTCCCAGCGGCACGTTGAGAGAAGCGATCTGCTTTCCCGAGGATCGCGACGCTTATGACGATGCCGCCGTCAATGCCATCATGGACACGGTGGGTCTTGGTCGCCTCAAGAGCCGCCTCGACACGCAGGCCCGCTGGGATCGATTGCTGGATACGGAAGAACAGAAGGCCATCGGTTTTGCGCATCTGCTGCTGGCAAAGCCGAAATGGGTCATCCTGGATGATGCCCTGGAAGGACTGGAGGCTGAAGTTCAGGCCAAGGCCTGTGCCCTGCTGGCCGAACTACCGGATGCGACCTTGATCTATATCGGCCGCTCCGAGGCCTTCATGCAGGCCATGTCGCCGCGCCTCCTGCATTTGCAGACCTTGGCGCCGCATGAGCATAGCATCGAGATCGATACGCAGCCGGAAACCGTCAGCGCGGCGCAGAAGAATCAGAAAAAGGCCAGTGCCCCATAACGCGAATTCGTGATGCCGCGCGCCTTTACGAGTTCGATTTGATCTCCATATACCCGAAATGCAAAACGCCCCGTCACCAGGACGAGGCGTTTTCCATGCATGTGGGCGGCCGAGGTCAGTCCTTGGCGCGCTCGACATAGGAATTGTCTTCCGTCGCGATGACAACGCGGGTGCCGGCGTTGATGTGCGGCGGCACCATGGTGCGCACGCCGTTGGACAGCATAGCCGGCTTGTAGGAAGACGATGCCGTCTGGCCCTTGACGACCGGTTCCGTCTCGGTGATCTCGAGCGTGACGTGACGCGGCAGTTCGAGCGCCAGCGGAACGCCTTCGTGGATCGACAGGATGCAGGTCATGCCTTCCTGGAGATAGGCCTTCTGGTCGCCCATGGTTTCGGCATCGACGACGACCTGGTCGTAGGTGGCCGGGTTCATGAAGTGGAAGCCTTCGCCGTCTTCATAGAGGTACTGGAAGTTCACGTCTTCAACGAAGGCGCGCTCGACCTGTTCGGTGGTGCGCCAGCGCTCGGACACCTTCACGCCGTCGACGATGCGGCGCATGTCGACCTGGGTGACCGGAGTGCCCTTGCCTGGATGAAAGTTCTGTGCGGTGAGAACGACGTAGAGCTTGCCGTCGACGTCGAGAACGTTGCCCTTGCGGACCGAAGAGGCGATGACCTTGACCATAAGACTTCCTTGTAACGCTGCGTTTTGCGTCGTAGAGGGACTGTCGAAATGCTCTCCGAGACGCAGCAATTGTTTGCTTGGGGGCGCAACTACCCTAAATCAATGGAAATTGCCACCCCCTTGCGTGGCTCGTGCCACGAAGAAAGCTAGGAATGAAGCCGAAGACGAGCAAAGCGTCCCCCTGGTGGACCCGCAATGTCCATGCGGACCGGCGGCCGTTCCTCATTGGCCGCAATGCCATCCAGGCTGCATTGCGCATTTTCTTTGCCCGCAACGACTTCATCGAGGTGGATACGGCGACACTGCAGGTATCGCCGGGTAACGAGGCGCATCTGCACGCCTTCGAGACGGAGGCGCTGACGACAGACGGAAAGGCGCTGCCGCTTTATCTGCACACCTCGCCGGAATTCGCCTGCAAGAAACTGCTTGCGGCGGGCGAGGAGCGCATTGCCTGCTTCGCCCATGTCTACCGCAATCGCGAGCGAGGGCCGCTGCACCATCCGGAATTCACCATGCTCGAATGGTATCGGGCCGGCGAAAGCTATGAGGTCCTGATGGCCGATTGCGCCGCAATCCTGGGGCTTGCGGCCGAGACCGTCGGGGCGAAGAAATTCAGCTATCGCGGCGCAGAAACCGATCCGTTCCTGCCGCCCGAGCGCATCAGCGTGGCCGCTGCTTTCGAGCGCTATGCCGACATCGATCTCTTTGCCTCCATCGGCCTTGACGGATCGACCGATCGCGAGCGTCTGGCGGCGGATATGCGCCAGGCGGGCATCCGCGTTGCCGACGACGACCTGTGGCAGGATCTCTTCAGCCGTGTGCTGGTCGAGAAGATCGAGCCGAATCTGGGCTTCGGCCGTGCCACGATCCTTGACGAATATCCCGTTTCCGAAGCGGCGCTTGCGCGGCCATCGGCCAGGGATCATCGTGTCGCCGAGCGTTTTGAGCTCTATGCCTGCGGCGTCGAGCTTGCCAATGCCTTCGGCGAACTGACCAATGCCGAAGAGCAGCGCCGCCGCTTCGAGATCGAAATGGCGGAGAAGCAGCGCGTCTATGGCGAGACCTATCCGCTGGATGAGGAGTTTCTGGAGGCGCTTGCCGTCATGCCTGACGCAAGCGGCATTGCGTTGGGTTTCGACCGGCTCGTGATGCTGGCAACCGGCGCCTCACGGATCGAGCAGGTGCTGTGGGCACCGGTGGCGGAGTATGACGCATGAATGTGGTGCGCCCGATCCGGACCATCGGAGAGCTTGAGCGCGCCGGGCTGATCGATGCCGATCAGGCGGTCGCGCTCGAAGCGGTGGCGGAACGCTATGCCGTTGCCCTGACGCCGACCGTGACGCGGCTGATCGATCCCGCAAACTCCGCCGATCCCATTGCTCGGCAGTTCGTGCCCGATGCTGCCGAATTGCGCGTCATGCCGGAGGAGCGGGCTGATCCGATCGGCGATCACGCGCATAGCCCGGTCGAGGGCATTGTGCATCGCTATCCGGATCGCGTGCTGCTGAAGGCCGTACATGTCTGCCCGGTCTATTGCCGCTTCTGTTTCCGCCGCGAGATGGTCGGCCCCCAAGGGCTCGGCACGCTGGATGGCGAGGCGCTGGACGGCGCCTTTGCCTATATCCGCGACCATCAGGAGATCTGGGAGGTCATCCTGACCGGCGGCGATCCGCTGGTGCTTTCGCCGCGCCGGCTGGAAGAGATTCTCGGGCAGCTTGCCGAGATCGATCACGTGAAGATCGTCCGCTTTCACACCCGTATTCCGGTCGTCGATCCCCTGAAGGTCGATGCGGCGCTGATTACGGCGCTGAAGGCGAGCGGCAAGACCATCTATGTGGCGCTGCATGCCAATCATCCGCGAGAACTGACGGAGGAGGCGCGCGCCGCCTGTGCCCGGCTGGTCGATGCGGGCATCGTGCTTATCAGCCAGTCGGTTCTTCTCAAGGGGGTCAACGACGATCCGGAGGTGCTCGCGGCGCTGATGAAGGCTTTCGTGGAGACGCGGGTGAAGCCTTATTATCTGCATCATCCGGACCTTGCGCCCGGAACCAGCCATTTCCGCCTGACGATTGCCGAGGGGCAAGCGATCGTCGCGGCACTGCGCGGCCGTATTTCCGGCCTTTGCCAGCCCACTTACATTCTCGATATCCCCGGTGGCTACGGCAAAGCCGATATCGGCCAGCGTTCCGTCCGTGAAACGGGTGAAGGTTGCTACTCGATTTCAGACTATCGCGGCGGCGAGCATATCTATCCGCCGCAAAGCTAAAGTGCATACTTACGATCTTATATTGGACTGACGCTCTGATTGTGATGATGATTTTCGAATAAAACGTAGTGGCGAATTTTGGTGCGTTAACCCTCTTCGGGACCTCGCTCTTCCAAAAATCGACATGGCATAATATTAGGTAAATTTAATATTTGCGTGGAAGTCATCATTTATATGGCTTACGGAAGGTAAATTTTAATCAGAAAATTGTTGAATATAGCAATTTTCTACGAAGTATAAGTCGTTTGTATTTACCACGTCGCTTAGCGGAATGTTCTATTTTACCTGTTACTTCTTGGCGAACGATAAGACGGCATGACTTCGGTTATGCTTGCAATTGCCAGAAGGGACTAGATTATGAACAAGACGATTCGCGATTTGCTGGCCAAGTTCGGTGCGCTTCCTGTTACTATCGATCAGATCGAAGATGATGCTGATCTTTACGCGACCGGCCTGTCTTCTTTCGCTTCCGTACAGTTGATGCTCGGCATCGAGGAAGCCTTCGACATCGAATTTCCCGACAACCTGCTGAATCGCAAGTCCTTCGCCAGCATCGCCGCGATCGAAAGAACCGTGGGCATGATCTTGGACAGCAGAAAGGTCGCCTGATGACTGCGGCGGTCGCTCTACTTGAGGTTGGGACGGGCGAGGGAGCGGCGGTACGTGCCGCCCGAGTCGCAGCGATCGCCAGCCAACACGCCGATGCCGTCGATGCCGAAGGCCGGTTCCCACGTGAAGCTGTCGACGCGATGCGCGCTGAAAAGCTGCTCTCCATTCAGATCCCCGCCGATCTCGGCGGTGAAGGCGCATCGATGACCGAAATCGCCGAGCTCTGCTCGATCCTCGGTCAGGCCTGCGCCGCCAGCGCCATGGTCTTCGCCATGCATCAGATCAAGCTGTCGAGCCTGGTCGAGCACGGCGTCGATAGCGACTGGCACCGCGATTTCATGCGCCGCATCGCCAGGGAACAGCTGTTGCTTGCCTCGGCGACGACCGAGGGCGGGATCGGCGGCAATCTGCGCAACAGCATCTGCGCCATCAAGGTCGAAGGCGATACCTGCACCCTCGAAAAGGATGCGACCGTCATTTCATACGGCGCCCATGCCGACGCCATTCTGATTACCTCGCGCAGCCATGCCGAGGCGGCGTCTTCCGATCAGGTGCTGACCTGTTTCCTTAGAGATCAATACGAGATCAAGCGCACGGTCGAGTGGAACACGCTCGGCATGCGCGGTACCTGCTCCGACGGTTTCCTATTCAAGGGCGTGGCGCCGGCCAAGCAGATCCTGCCAAAGCCGTTTGCCGAGATCGCCGCGCAATCGATGCTAGCCAGTTCGCACCTGCTCTGGAGCGGTGTGTGGTATGGCATCGCCGCTGATGCGGTTTCCCGTGCACAGGCTTTTGTTCGTGCCGCTGCCCGCAAGTCTCCCGGCGCACCGCCGCCCGGCGCACTGCGTCTCGCCGAAGCCTCCAGCATGCTGCAGATGGTGAAATCCAATGTGGTTGCCGGGCTGAAGGCCTATGAAGAGGCGAAACTCGACGCGGACCGCCTGTCGTCGATGGCCTTCGCCGTGGCGATGAACAACGTCAAGATCGCATCGTCGGAGATGATCCTGCCGATCATCAATCATGCGATGCTGATCTGCGGCATCATGGGCTACAAGAACGGTACGCCCTACAGCCTCGGCCGCCACCTGCGCGACGCGCACTCGGCGCAATTAATGATCTCGAATGACCGCATTCTCGGCAATACGTCGACCATGCTGCTCGTCCACAAACAAGATACCAGCCTGTTGGGGTAACCGTCATGGATATGCAAACATCGTTTCTCGACCGCCTTTTCGATTCCGGTCTCCTGATCGACACCGGCGTTGATGGACTCTACGGCCGCAGCGGCCAGTTCGAAGATGTCATTTCCGCCTTTGAGCGGCTGATCGACAAATTCGGCGGCGCCGATGGCGCCGAGGCCATCCGTTTTCCGCCCGGCATGAACCGCGCCTTCTTCGAAAAGAGCGGCTACATGAAGAGCTTCCCGCAGCTCGCCGGCACGGTGCACAGCTTCTGCGGCAACGAACTCGATCACATGAGCCTGCTGAAGTGCATGGAAGTCGGCGACGACTGGACGAAAGACCAGCAGGCGACCGATATCGTGCTGACGCCGGCCGCCTGCTATCCGCTCTATCCGACCGTTGCCAAGCGCGGCGCCATTCCGGAAGACGGCGCGCTCTATGACCTGCAGTCCTATTGCTTCCGCCACGAGCCCTCCAAGGACCCGGCCCGCCAGCAGCTCTTCCGCATGCGCGAATATGTCTGCATGGGCAGCGAAAAGCATGTGACGGATTTCCGCCAGAGCTGGATGGATCGTGGTGTCGAGATGATGAAGGCCGTCGGCCTCGACGTGACCATAGATGTCGCCAACGATCCGTTCTTCGGCCGGGCCGGCAAGATGCTCGCCAACAACCAGCGCGACCAGAACCTGAAGTTCGAGCTGCTGATCCCGATCACCTCGACCGCCAAGCCGACCGCCTGCATGAGCTTCAACTACCACCAGGATGCCTTCGGCACGAAGTGGGGCTTGAACTTCACCGATGGCAGCGTCGTGCATACGGCCTGCGTCGGTTTCGGCCTGGAGCGCATCGCGCTGGCGCTGTTCCACACCCACGGTCTCGACGTCAAGGAATGGCCCGAGAGCGTGCGTAAGGCGCTGTGGGGCTGATCGCTTCCATGGCAGCCGTGTTTCAGGGACTGGATCCCGCCGCCTACAAGCCACATGCGCTGCACGACAGCGAGCGCATGTGGCCCGAGACCAACTGCTATATCGATCTCTGGATCGAAGTGCTTTCGCGCCTGGAGCTGCCGCCGGAAGCCATGCTCGGCTTCACGCTGACACAGGATTTCGAGGGCGACCAGTTCACCTTCTTCAAGGTGCCGCTCGAGGATCTGGAAGCGCTCTACGGCGTGCGCTGCACCGAGCTTGCGATCTACGACAAGGTGCAGAACCATGTCGCCGAGCAGATCGGCCGTGGCCGGCTCTGCCTGGTGGAGATGGATTCCTTCTTCATGCCGGATACGCAGGGCGTCGGCTATCGCCGCGAACACGGCAAGACGACGGTGGCGATCAACAGGCTCGACATGGAAGGCCGCACGGTCGACTATTTCCACAATGGCGGGTTCTTCCAATTGTCGGGCGAAGATTTCGACGGGCTCTTCCAGCTGCATCTGACGGATGAAGATCTGCCATTCCTGCCCTATACGGAATTTGCGAAATTTCCGGAGAAGGCACCTAGCGACGCCGCGATCCGTCAGACGGCGCGGCAGCTTCTGTCTTTCCATTTCCGCCGTCGTCCCAAGGCCAATCCGATCCGCGCCTTCGCGGAGGTCTTCCCGACGCAGGTGGAGGCGGTCGCCGAACGGCCTTTCGGCTTCTTTCATAAATATGCCTTCAACACGCTGCGTCAGCTCGGTGCCAATTTCGAGCTCGCCGGCAGCCATTTCGATTGGCTTGCGGCCGATCTGGGCAATGCGGCCGGCGAAGCGCGGAAAATTTCCGAGACGGCAAAATCGGTGCAGTTCCAGCTTGCCCGCGCCATTACGCGCAAGAAATTCGAGCCATTGCGCACGGCGCTTGATCCGGCCGCCGATGCGTGGGATTCCATGATGAGCGAGCTCGAACGGAAGCTTTGACAAGCTTCCGTTTGACCGCGATACGGCTGGGTCATTTCTGAACATATTGGGGCGGGGTAATCCCCCGGAAGATGTCATGGGCGGGCGCTTGGCGGATCTCGGCGGCGGAATGAGGCTGAGCGAGGGTTGGAATCTGGTACTGACGGAGGCGGGCACATGCCTCTCGCCCTCCGATGTGCCGCTGACGTCTGGCTTCATCCCCGCGCCCGTGCCGGGCACGGCAGCGCAAGCACTGGAAAAAGCGGGGCGTTTCGATAGGACAAAGCCACAGCCTCTTCATGATCGCGATGCCTGGTACATCTGCCGTCTGGTGGATGCAGAGGCCGGCGAGGCGGTGCTGCGGCTGGAGGGGCTGGCGACGCTTTGCGAAGTCTTCCTCAACGGCCAGCAAATCCTTGTTTCCGAAAGCATGTTCGAGGCACATGACATCGACGTTATCCTGCTTGGCGGTGACGAGCTGGCGCTCTGCTTCCGTGCGCTGGAGCCGAAGCTTTCCGAACCGGGTCCGCGCGCCCGCTGGCGGCCGCAGATGATCACGCCGCAGGGTCTGCGGATGGTGCGCACGACGTTGCTTGGCCATATGCCCGGCTGGTGCCCGGAGGTTCAGGCCGTTGGTCCATGGCGGCCGATTACGCTGCTGCGGCCGGGCGCTCCCGTTATTCGCGATCTCTCCTTGCGGCCGGACCTGCTCGAGAATGGCGAGGGCAGGCTCTACGCTTCGCTCTCGATCGAGAGCGATGTTGAAGAGCTGCTTTTGCGCTGCGGAGAGACGGAACAGGCGTTCGAAAAGGATAGCGCCGGCCGCTATACCGCAATTCTGAAAATTCCCGATGTGGTGCCCTGGCGGCCGCATACGCACGGCGTGCCGCAACTCCATGATGTCGCCCTCGTCGTCAATGGAGTCGAGCACGCACTTGGGCAGACCGGGTTTCGCCGGCTGTCGATCGATCGTGGTGCCGATCGCCAGGATTTCGCTCTTGTCGTGAATGGCGAGCGGATTTTCTGCCGCGGCGCGGTCTGGACCACGGCCGATATCGCACGCCTGCCTGGCGGCCGCGACGATTATGAACCCTGGCTGCGGCTGGCGGCTGAGGCCGGCATGAACATGATCCGCATCGGCGGCACCATGGCTTACGAGACGTCGGAATTCTTTCGTCTCTGTGACGAACTCGGCCTGCTGGTCTGGCAGGATTTCATGTTCGCCAATTTCGACTATCCTAAGACCGATAAGGCGTTCAACGTCCATGTCGAGGCGGAGGTTTCACAGTTTCTGAGCCGCACACGCCTCTCGCCCTCGCTGGCTATCCTTTGCGGCGGCAGCGAGATCCACCAGCAGGCGGCCATGATGGGTCTGCCGGAACAGTTCTGGAAAAGCCCTGTTGTGGAGGAGATCATCCCGCCGCTGGTGCAATCGCTGCGGCCGGATGTGCCCTATGTAGTCAACTCGCCAACGGGCGGGCCGATGCCGTTTTCGCCGAATGCCGGGGTCACGCATTATTACGGCGTCGGCGCCTATATGCGGCCGCTTGCCGATGCGCGCCGCGCCGATGTTCGTTTTGCCGCCGAGAGCCTGGCTTTCGCGCATGTGCCGCAAGCCCGTACGTTGAGCCAGCATCTGCCGGTTCCGGCAGTCCATAGCCCACTATGGAAGGAGCGCGTGCCGCGCGATCGCGGCGCATCCTGGGATTTCGAGGATGTGCGCGATCATTATCTTCAGGAGCTTTACGGTTTCGAGCCGAACAAACTGCGGCGGGAAGACCCGGATCTCTATCTCAACCTCTCCCGTGCGGTGACGGGCGAGGTGGCTGAGGAGACCTATGCCGAGTGGCGCCGTCACGGCTCCGGCTGCAACGGCGCGCTCGTCTGGACGCTGCAGGATCTGCTTCCCGGCGCCGGCTGGGGTGTGATCGATTCGATCGGGGAGCCGAAGCCGGTCTGGTATGGGCTGCGCCGCGCTTTCCGGCCGATGCAGGTATTATTGATAGACGAGGGCACGAACGGTCTCGACGTACATGTCATCAACGAGAGCGATGCGGCGCTCGATCTGACCGTCGAAGTCTCCTGCCTGCGCGATGGCCGTCAGGTCGTCGTCGGTGGCGGCCGCGATCTGGTGCTCGAAGCACGCGGCAAGCAAAAGATAGCCTGCACTGATCTTTTCGGCGCCTTCTTCGACACGACCTACGCTTTCCGTTTCGGACCACCGTCGCACGATGTCACTGTCGCGCGGCTGACGAATTCGGTAACCGGCGCGGTGATTGCCGAGGCCTTTTACTTCCCGCTTGGCCGCACCAAGGCATTCCACGATGCCGAAATCACGGCATCGGCAGTGCAGGAGGGCGAGGACTGGTTCCTCGATCTCAGCACTAATCAACTGGCGCAATCGGTGCAGATCGATCTGGAAACCTATCGGGCCGAGGATGACTGGTTCCATCTTGCGCCAGGCAGCCGGCGGATTCTGCTGTACCGGCGGGAAGGCGTTCCGGCCGAGGTCATTCCATCCGGGCAAATCCGCTCCGTCGGCAGCCGGCGGATCGTCGAGGTGTAGGTGATGGCGGGCACGAGGAGTTATCTCGCCCGCTAGGGGCGAGATCGGTCCTGCGCCAGCTCTCCTACAGCGTCACCCCATCCGGCCCGAACAGATGGCAGCGCTCGGGATCGATGTGAATGCTAACCGTCTCGCCGGCGCGGATGGCCTGCTGATCTTCTAGCGCAACCGTCAGCGCCTGACCGCCATGCAGCGTGACGTAGAGGATCGTCTGGCCGCCGAGATGTTCGACGAGATCGACGCGGGCATTGCCGAGCGCCAGGCCGCGATCGCCGACGTTCAGGTGCTCCGGGCGGGCGCCGAGGGTCACCGGCTGTCCAGGCTGAAGGCTGCCCAGCCGGCGCGGCAGGCGCACCGTCTGGCCGGCAAGATCGATGACGGCGGAGCCGTCGTCGGAGGCGACGATCTTCGCGTCGAGGAAGTTCATCTTCGGCGAGCCGATGAAGCCGGCGACGAACTTGTTCTTCGGCTTGTTGTAGAGGTCGAGCGGCGCGCCGACCTGCTCGATCTTGCCGCCGTTCAGCACCACGATCTTATCGGCCATCGTCATGGCCTCGGTCTGGTCGTGGGTGACGTAGATCATGGTATTGCCGAGCCGCTGGTGCAGGCGGGCGATCTCGACGCGCATCTGCACGCGCAGTTCGGCATCGAGGTTCGAGAGCGGCTCGTCGAAGAGGAAGATGTTCGGTTCGCGCACGATGGCGCGGCCGATGGCGACGCGCTGGCGCTGACCGCCGGAGAGCTGCTTTGGCTTGCGCTGCAGCAGCTGCTTGATCTGCAGGATCTCGGCCGCCTTTTCGACGCGCGGATGAATGTCCTGCTTCTTCATGCCGGCCGTTTCCAGGCCGAAGGCAAGGTTTTTGTAGACGGTCATATGGGGGTAGAGCGCATAGGACTGGAAGACCATGGCGATGCCGCGTTTGGAGGCGGGGACATCGTTCATGCGGCTGCCGTCAAGATAAAGCCCGCCGCCGGAAATCGGCTCGAGGCCAGCGATCATGCGCAGGAGCGTGGACTTGCCGCAGCCGGAGGGACCGACGAAGACGGTGAATTCCCCCGGCTCGATTTCGAGGTCAATCCCGTGAACCACCTGGAGCTCGCCATAGCGCTTGATAACCTTCTGCAGCGATACGCTTGTCGCCATGGGCGCTTCCTCCTTGTTGGTCCTGATGGCTCGCGGAGCAACGTTCATGACGGCCTCCAGCTCTTGTATTTCTTGGCTTCCGGCCCGACGGGGAAGCGGACTTCAGTGCGGGTTTCCGACGATTCATAGAATGCGGTGACCAACTCCAGCGCCTGGCGGGCATCGACTGTGGTCACCGGCAGCGGTCCGCCCGACACCAGCGCGTCGTGGAACAGCCTCATCTGCGTGTTGAAACGGTTGGGGATCGGCGACCAATCGGTGAGCAGCGCGTCGATCTTCGCGCCGATCTCCTCATTGGCGGGGATGATCTTCCAGGGGTCCTGGCCGGGGCTGTAGGGCTCGTGGTTGCTCTCGATCAGGACGTTTTCGAAGGCGAGGCGCAGGCGGCTGATCTGCTCCTGCGAGCCGAGCGTCGCGCTGATGGTGGCGAGCGCGCCGTTTTCCATCAGCAGGCTGGCGCTGGCGCAATCTTCCACCTCGATATCGTTGACGCGGGTGGCAACACGGCCGAAGAGGCCCGCGATCGGCCCCATCAGATAGGTCAGCATGTCGTGCAGATGGATAGAGTGCGTCATCAGCACGCCGCCGAGTTCGGTGTCCCACTTGCCGCGCCAGGGGACCGCATAATAGTCGGCGCCGCGTACCCAATGCGTCTCCGACGTTGCGACATAGGGTTTGCCGGCAATGCCTGAAGCGATGATACGCTTGGCTTTCTGGATGCCGTCGCCATAGCGATATTGGAAGATCGGCATCAGCCGGCCCTTGGCGGTCTTTTCGGCCTCGATGACCGCATCGACATCGGCGAGCGATCCCACGAGCGGCTTTTCGCAGACCACGTGTTTGCCGGCGGCAAGCGCCTGCATGATCAGTTGGAAGTGCGAGCCGGGCGGCGTGCAGATGTCGATGATGTCGATATCGGGCATGTTGAGGACTTCGGAGAAATCCTTGAGGCGTCTGCCGATGCCGAACTCGTCGCCGACGGCGTTCAGGCGTTCCTCGTTGAGATCGCAAAGGACGGCGACTTCGAAGCGATCCGGATGCGGCAGATAGCCTTCGACGATATGAGAGCGGCCGATGCCAAGGCCGATGATCGCGACTTTCTTGATGTCGGACATGACGCAATTACCTTTGAATGCTGTTGAGCGATGTTGCCTCGGCAAGCGCCTGCGCCTTCAGCGCCAGCTCCATGGCTTTGAAGCAATGTTCCTGGCCCATCGCGGTTTCGGTGCGATCTCTGACGTCGTCAACAAGCTGGCGGCCATAGGGCAGTTCCACACCGCTGCAGTCGATATGCTGCATGCCCTTGCGGTCGGTGAGGAAGAGATGGTCGGTGCCGGGCCGACCGGCGACATCGATATATTTGCGCAGCTCGATCGTGCCTTCGGTGCCAACGATGAAGAGGCGGCCGTCGCCCCAGGTGGAAAGCCCGTCCGGCGTGAACCAGTCGACGCGGACATAGCCCGTGACGTCGGGCGTCCTTACATGAAAATCGCCATAGTCCTGCAGGCCCGGCGTTTCCGGATTGGCGCGGTTGGACACCGTTGCCGACAGCACCTCGGCTTCAAGGGAGTCTGCAAAGAACAGGAACTGCTCGCACTGATGCGAGGCGATGTCGGCGATGATGCCGCCATAGCGCTTGCGGTCGAAGAACCAGTCGGGCCGGGTCGGTTTGCGCAGACGGTGCGGACCGAGGCCGGTCGTGTGGATGACCTTGCCGATAGCGCCAGCCTTCACCAGTTCACCGGCCTTGACCGTCGATGCCGTCTCGAAATGCTCGGAATAGAGGATGGAGACGATGCGCTTGGTCTCGGCCTGCACTTTTCGCACTTCAGCGAGCTGATCCAGCGTCACCATGCCGGGCTTGTCGAGCATCACGTCCTTGCCGTGGCGCATGGTCTCGATAGCAAGGTCGGCGCGCTCGCTGGAAATCGCGGCGCTGACGATCAGCGCGATGGAGCTGTCTTCGAGGATTTCCCTTTTATCGGCAACGCGTTTCGCCTGCGGGAAGCGTTCGGCGAAGGTGGCGGCGAGATCGTCCTCCACCGCATGGAAGGCGACGAGTTCGGCGCCGGCCCGCAGCATGACGTTGACCTGGCCGTAGATATGATCGTGATTGAGGCCGATGGCGGCGAAGCGCAGCGCGCTCATGCGACATTTCCTTTCGTGGGTTTGTTGGTTCGCAGCCCCAAATCTTGGGTATTCGGGGCTGCGAGGTTCGTAATCAGCGTTTGAGGCCGGCGGTTGCGATGCCGTCGATCAGCAGCCTCTGGAAGAAGAGGAAGATCAGGAAGACCGGGATCAGCGACAGGCTCGACATGGCAAACAGGCTGCTCCAATCGGAACTTCCCGTGGAGTCCACGAAGGAGCGCAGGCCGAGCTGTACCGTGTAGGTGTTGATGTCCGAGAGGTAGATCAGCGGTCCAAAGAAATCGTCCCAGGTCCAAATGAAGGAGAAGATGGCGGCCGTCGCCAGAACGGGAAGCGACAGAGGCAGCATGATGCGCCAGTAGATGCGCCATGGGCTGCAGCCATCCATCATGGCGGCCTCGTCCAGTTCACGGGGAATGCCGCGGAAGAACTGCACCATCAGGAAGATAAAGAAGGCATCGACCGCGAGGAATTTCGGCACGACGAGCGGCAGCATGGTCTTCACCCAGCCGAGCTTCAGGAAGAGGATATATTGCGGGATCAGCGTCACGTGATAGGGCAGCATCAGCGTGCCCAGCATCAGGGCGAACCAGAAATTCTTGCCCCAGAAATTTAGTCGGGCGAAGGCGTAAGCCGCCAGCGAGCAAGAGATGACGTTGCCGATGACCGAAAGCACGGCGATGACGGCTGAATTCCAGACGAACTTGCCGAAGGTGACCTGTCCGCCGAACCAGCCGCGGGCATAGGCGCTGAAATCGAATTGCGAAGGGATCAGCGATGCCGTGCCGAAGATCTCGTTCTGGTCCTTGATCGAGCCCGAGAGCATCCACAGCAGCGGATAGAGCATCACGATCGACGCGGCGACGAGAGCGACGTGGATGAGGACGGAGAGGAACCACGGGCGCTCGCGCGGCGGCTTCATGTCGTCGGCAAAATGAGTGAGCTTCGCGTCAGTCATCGTAGTGGACCCAATAACGAGCGGAGAGGAAGGAAAAGGCGGTGAAGATCGCGATGATGATCACCAGGATCCAGGCCAGCGCCGAGGCATAACCCATGCGGAAATAGCCGAAGGCTTCCTGGTAGAGATAGAGCGTGTAGAACAGCGTCGAATCGATCGGGCCGCCGGTGCCGGATGAAATCACATAGGCCGGCGTAAAGGCCTTGAAGGCGTCGATCGTCTGGACCACGGCATTGAAGAAAATAACCGGCGTCAGAAGCGGCAGGGTGATCTTGAAGAAGATCCGCGCCTTGGAAGCTCCGTCGAGGCTGGCGGCCTCGTAGAGATCGGTCGGGATCTGGCGCAGGCCGGCGAGGAAGATGATCATTGGCGAACCGAACTGCCAGATGGCCAGGATGATGAGTGTGTAGAGCGAATAGTCCGGATTGGAGATCCAGCTCGGCCCGTTGATGCCGAAGGCGTACCAGAGGAGGGTATTGACGATGCCGTCGGCATCGAAGATCTGCCGCCACAGCACCGCGATCGCGACGCTGGAGCCGAGAAGCGAGGGCAGGTAGAAGATGGCACGGTAAACCGGTAGGCCCTTGATACCGCGGTTGAGCAGCAGCGCCACCAGCAGCGCGAAGGCGAGCTTCAGCGGCACCGAACAGACGACGTAGAACAGCGTCACCTTCATCGACGACAGGAATTTGTCATCGGCCGTCGCGATCCGCACGTAGTTCTCCATACCGACGAGGTTCGGCGCCTGCAGCAGATTGTAATCGGTGAAGGAGAGATAGAGTGAGGCGATCGCCGGCCCGAGGGTCAGTCCGAAGAAGCCGATGAACCACGGCAGAAGGAAGAGATAGCCGGGTGCGTTGCGCGCGAATGCGCTCGGCGCTTTATAGGCAGTTTCAACGCGCAACGGCGCGCGCGCGCCGACGGCCAAGCCGCCGGCAACGCTCTTGCTGTTTGTACCCACGGTGTCAGCCTCGCGTAATGTTTGCTGCTGCCTGTTCGGTGAACTTCGTGCCAGCGTCCTGTGCACTGGTTTTGCCGAAGGCCACCTCCTCGGCGATCTTCTTCAGCAGGAAAGCGTTCTCGCCGGCGCCGTTCGGTGGAGACGGCGGTAGCGCTCCGACACGCGGCGTCAACCGGCCGATATAGTCGACCACCTGTTTGCTGACGGGATCCAGACCCGGGGTCAGGAGATCGCGGATTTTTTTCGAAGGCGGAACGCCGCGCTCGACTCCGAGCGCCTTGGTGCCTTCCGGGTCTTCGACCAGGTAGTTGACGAAGGCGACGGCGGCATCCTTGTTCGCGGACGTGGCCGAAACCGACATCAGCATCGACGGTTTCAGATACTGGCCGGGCTTGCTGTCGGCATTGGCCGGATAGGAGACGATATCGAGCTTCTCCTTGACAAGGCCCTGAATGGCGACGAACTGGTTGGAATGGGCGTAGCTGACCGCTGCCTTCTTGGTCACGAGCATGTCGGTTTCGAGGGTCTGCTGGTCCAGCGCCTGGACGTCGGCTGGCGTGCACGCGCCGATCTCTCGCATATGGCCCCAGAAGTCGAACCATTCGGTGGCGTCCCTGGCTTCGAAAGCCAGCTTGCCGTCAGCCGTATAGAGAGCCTTGCCGCGCTGGCGCAGCCAGCATTCCAAAGCCGGCTCGCTGCCGCCGGCATCTGCCGTGCCATAGAAGCCACGGCGTTTCTTGGCAGCCGTCACCTTGGCACAGGCCTCGCCGAGCTGCTCCCATGTCATGCCGTCATGCGGCGGCTCGACGCCGGCTTCATTCCAGGCGGCAGTATTGACGACGACCATTGAGGAATTCACGCCGAGGCTGACACCGTAAATCTTGTTGTCGACTTTGCCGGAATCGATGTTGGCCGTGCCGAAATCCTCGATTGCCAGGCTCTTGCCGAGATAAGGCGTCATGTCGAGCAACGCGCCGCGACGGGCATATTCGAAGATGTAACGGTAATCCATCTGGATGAGGTCGGGGGCATTGCCGCCGCCGGTCTGGGTGGCCAAGCGCGTCCAATAGCTGTCCCAGCCGAAGGATTCGCCGGCGATGGTGATATCCGGATTCTTGGCCTGATAGGCCTTTACGGCTGCAAATGTCCGGTCGCTGCGCTCCTTCGACCCCCACCAAAGAAGGCGCATCGCGGTTGCCGCATTGGCGCTCGAAAGTCCCATACAGCTGAAGGCAAGCGTGGCTGCCATGCCGGCTAGCAACTGCCGGCGGTCGATCGTCAACGTCATCCTGGTCTCCTCCCCAGTGAACCGATGATTTACGAACTGCTTTGCATGATATAACTATTTGGTTACAAGTTGGATAGAAACGCGACCGCTGTCAAGCGCCAATCGCGTCACAATCAAAACGGGCCTATGCGCGGCGGTGGGCGTCCATTGCTGCAGCCCCGATCGGGAAGGAGATCGTCCATGGCGGCCAAGGCGCGGCAACAGACTGAAAATAAAGCAGAAGCCGACGCCGGCAAGACTGTAAAGACGCAAACGACGAAGGTCTCACGCAATCCGCAACGCACCCATGCCACAATCCTGGACGCGGCGACGGAAGAATTTGCCGCCCATGGTTTCGGCGGCGCTCGCATGGATGCGATCGCCGCACGGGCGCAGACCAACAAGCGGATGCTCTATCATTATTTCGGCGACAAGGAGGGGCTCTATCTCGCCGTGCTGGAGGCGAGCTATGCGACGATCCGTAATGCAGAAAAGCAGCTCGATCTCGCCCGTCGCCATCCGGAGGAGGGAATGCGCGAACTCGCCTTGTTCACATGGCGGCATTTTCTCGCGCATCCTGAGTTTCTGAGCCTGCTTGCCACCGAGAACCTACATCATGCGCATTATCTGCAGCGCTCCGACAAAGTGTCGGCCATGCATTCGCATCTGATCGACGAACTCGCGGACGTGCTGCGCCGTGGGGAGGTACTTGGTATTTTCCGGCCGGCGGTCGATCCCATATCCGTCTATCTCACGATCGCGGCACTCGGCTTTTTCTATCTGTCGAACCGCCATACGCTGTCGACAATTTTCGCGCGGAAGCTAACGTCGCCGGATGCGCTGAATGACTGGGGTGAGCATATCGTTGCCGTCACGCTCGCTTCAATCCGGGCGTAGGTGATCCTACCGTGATGGTTTGGAGAAATTTTCAAAAGGCGATTGACAAGGTTGACGGCAACGCGCGATCTTGTAACTATATGGTTACATTGCTTGGGTGACCAAGCATTTGCTTTTCTTGGTTCTGGAGGGAACCAGGCATGGAGGATAATCATGAAGCCTGTCGTATCGACATGATCCATCGCCTGCCACAAGATGATGCGACCGGCTGACGGTACAACTGTTTCTGCAATGAACTGAATAGCCCCGCACCCCAGCCCTCTCCCCGCTGAAACGGGGAGAGGGGCGACAGAGCAAGCCGACTAGCTATCCCTATTTCGAGCGGGATATCGGCTGGAAGATTCCCTCTCCCCGCCCTGAGCTTGTCGAAGGGGCGGGGAGAGGGCTGGGGTGAGGGGCAATGCAACGCAATGCGTACACGAATAGACTTGCCTGACAATCACAGGAGCCGACCAGCATCATGATCGAACCATTGACCATCAGGCTTGTCGAGGCCGAGACATTTGAGCGTCCGGTCAAGCTGCGGCTGCCCTTCCGTTTCGGTGCAGCAACCTTGCGCGAGGCGCGGCAGATTTTTCTGCGCGTACGCATCGAGAATGCGCAAGGGCGCTCGGCCGAGGGGATGGCCGCCGAGTTGATGGTGCCGAAATGGTTCGACAAATCGCCCGAGCTTTCCAATGCCGACAATGAAAACCAGCTGCGGCGTTCGCTGGCTCTGGCGCTCGATTCGCTGAGAGGTGCGGGTGTGGGAACGGCTTTTGGCCTGCATGCCGCCGTCGAGGCCTCGCATCATGCGCAAGCGGCAGCCGAGAAGCTGAACGGGCTTGTCGCATCCTTCGGCCTGGCACTAGCCAACCGGGCTATTCTCGATGCACTCTGCCGGCTGGAAGGGCTGACCGTCGCGCAAGCGATCAAGGCGAACCGTCCCGCCATCGATGCTTCCACCGCGCACGATCTCTCGGGTTTCGATCTCTCAGGTTTCCTTGCGACTTTGCAGCCATCCGTAGGCCTTGCCGCCCGCCACACTGTCGGCCTAGTCGATGCCATCGTGCCCGATGATATTCCGGCAAGCGAGCGGCTGAACGACGGCCTGCCGGAAAGTTTCGAAGAGGCGATCGACGCCTATGGGCTGACGTTCTTCAAAGTGAAGGTGTCGGGCGTTCCCGATGCGGATATCGACCGCCTTTGCCGCGTCGCTGCCGTCATCGACGCCAAGGTGCCGAACTATTCGGTGACGCTCGACGGCAACGAACAATTTTCCTCCGCCGAAGCCGTTGCCGATCTGCTTTCCCGTGTGAAGGAGGAGCCGAGGCTTGCGCGTTTCGCCTCTTCGATCCTGTTCGTCGAGCAGCCGATCGCCCGCGCGCACGCCTTCGAGAAGCCGGTCAACGCGCTAGCCGCCTTCAGGCCGGTGGAGATCGATGAATCCGATGCCGGTATCGGTGCGTTCGTCACGGCGAGGCGACTGGGCTATACCGGCATATCCTCCAAATCCTGCAAGGGCTTCTATCGCTCGCTATTGAACCGGGCGCGTGTCGCCAAATGGAGCGCTGAGGACGGCATTCCCTATTTCATGTCGGCCGAGGATCTGACCACGCAGGGCGGCCTTGCCGTGCAGCAGGATCTGGCGCTCGCTTCCCTCATCGGCATGACACATATCGAACGCAACGGTCATCACTATGTCGACGGCATGGCTGGTGCGCCCGAGGCGGAGCAGGCAGCTTTCGCCGAGGCGCATTCCGATCTCTACCGCGTCAGCAATGACCGCACGCGGCTGCGGATCGAGGCGGGGCAACTCGCGATCAGCTCCGTTATCGGTGCTATCGGACTTGGTTCATCGGTGGAGCCGGATTGGACGGCGATGGAGAGGTCGCCGGCATAGGACGTTAGTCAGAGTAATGAGGGTCTGCGTTGGCGTCCTGCCCCCGTGCCTGGCCCCTTACCCTAGCCCTCTTCCCGCGCCCGGGGAGAGGGCTAGGGTAAGACATTCAAGTTCAGGACGCGGGTTGGGTGCTGATTTGGTGGGAAAGCCCTCTCTCCCCGCAAGCAGGGAGAGGGTCGGGTGAGGGGCACTTCGCTGAGGTAAGTTCAGGCCGCCCAGGCCTCATTATCGCTGTTCGCAGATTGTGGAGGAGCAGATGCAGCCATCGAAAAAACGTTACGCCCTCGTCGGCACTGGCCATCGTGGCACGACCATGTGGGGCAAGGATCTGGTCGAGCGCTGGAGCAACGAGGTCGAACTCGTGGCGGTGTGCGATCTCAATGCCATGCGCGCGAAGCGGGCGCTGCAGTATATCGGCGCATCGGTGCCCATCTATACCGACTTCGACGAGCTGCTGCGGACGGAAAAGCCGGATCTCGTCATCGTCTGCACCCGCGATTCCACCCATGACGACCTGATCGTCAAGGCGATGGAGGCGGGCGCCGATGTCATCAGCGAGAAGCCGATGACGACGACGGTCGAGAAGATCAAACGCATTCTCAATGCCGAGGCGCGCACCGGCAAACGGTTGGATATCTCCTTCAACTACCGCTTCGCGCCGACCGCTGCGAAGATCAAGGAGCTGATCAATTCCGACGTCGTCGGCAATGTCACCTCGGTCGACTTCCATTGGTATCTCGATACAAGCCATGGCGCCGATTACTTCCGCCGCTGGCATGCTTATGTCGAAAATTCCGGCAGTCTCTTCGTTCATAAGGCGACGCATCATTTCGACCTTCTGAACTGGTATCTGGATTCCGATCCGGAAACGGTCGCCGCTTTTGCCGATCTCAAGCATTATGGCCGCAAAGGCCCGTTCCGCGGCGAGCGCTGTCGCACCTGTCGTTACAAGGGCGAATGCGACTATTATCTCGACATCAGCGCGACGCCACTGCTCGAAAGTCTCTATGAGGATCCATCGACCGTCGACGGCTATGTGCGCGATGCCTGCGTCTTCCGCGAGGATATCGATATCCCCGATACGATGGTGGCATCCATCCGCTATCGCAACGGCATCAACGTCTCCTATTCCCTGAATACCTATATGCCGATCGAAGGTCATCACATCGCCTTCAACGGACACAAGGGGCGCATCGAGCTCCGGCAATATGAGAAGCAGAACTGGACGACACCGCCGGCCGACGAGATCGTCGTCATGAAGAATTCCGGCGATGTCGAGCGCATATGGGTGCCGCATTCGTCCGGCGGGCACTATGGCGGCGACGATCGACTGCGCAACATGCTGCTTCGCTCCGGCCCGAATGACGAACTCAAGCAGCGAGCAGGTTCGCGGGCAGGGGCGATGTCGGTTCTTTGTGGCATTGCCGCGCTGCAGAGCAGCCGCACCGGCCAGCAGGTGTCGGTCGCCGATATCTGGGGCGAAGATGGCGGTCTCAATCTGCTGGAGCCGCGGCCTTAGGGCCGCGGTATTGAGCTTTCGCGTTTCGAAATCAGCTGCAGCTCGGCAGCTGCTGCGCGTAAATTCGCGTCATGCCGTTGAAGCGTCTGGCCCCGGCAAGTGCGGTCGAATTGCCGCGCCACGATCCCTGTAAGTAGCCCTTCGGGCCTGAGTAATAAGCGAGATAGAGATCGTAGGAGTTATTCAGCGCAACGCCCGTCTGCAAATGCGTCTGGTAGTGATACCATCCGACAAAGTCGATGGCGTCGGCGAAGTTGGTACGGCTTGCCGTCCAGTTGCCGGTTTCGCGCTTGTACTTGTCCCAGGTGCCGTCGAGTGCCTGCGAATAGCCGTAAGCCGTCGTCGGACGCTTCCAGGGAATGAAGCCGAGCAAATAGCGCCGCGGCGGGCGGGCGCGCGGCCGGAAGCCGGATTCGGTATAGATCGTCGCCATCAGGATCGGCACCGGCACGCCGTATTTGCGTTCCGTGCGTTCGGCTGCGCGCTGCCAATTGTTGAACCAGCCATCGCGCTGGTCGAAGATCGCGCAGATGTTGCGGGTATGTCGGGGTGCGGTGGCGCAGCCCGCTAGCACGCCGAGCAGCATTACGGCCAGAATGGAAAGGACGCGGGTACGCATTACTAGAACCTCTTCATTGCTGCGCCGTGCGTCTTTCAAAGGCACGAGATACGCAGCAACAACCTGCCGGCGTATGATCCTTTCCGAAAATTCGAGACCGAGCCTTTGGCGGACCTACGCTTATGAGATTGCTAGCGCGGAATGATTAAAAACGGGTTGTTTGCCTGTGCCGAAATGGGGCGATTTCAGGGTGTTTTCATGGATTTGCTGCGCCGCATCATGCCATCAGTGCCATATCCTCGCGGCGGATTTCGTAGAGCAGCGGCTTGCCTTCGATGAAGCGGATGGCTTCATCGATCGCCATCTCACCGAGGCGGGTTCGCTCCAGCCCGACGGCACCGGCAATATGCGGTGTCAGGAAGACGTTCGGCAGCTCGTAAAACGCCGAGGTGGCCTCCGGAATTTCCGGGTCGGTGACGTCGATGATCGCGTCGATATGGCCGGTTTTCAGCACGGCGAGCAGGGCCGCTTCATCGACCAGTGCGCCGCGTGCCGTATTGATGAACGTCGCCCCGTTCTTCATTAGCGAGAGTCGGCGAGCATCGATCATGTGCCGCGTCGCCGGCAGCGAAGGCGCATGCAGCGAGACGATATCGGCTGATGCCATGAGTGCGTCCAGCTCGGTTTTCTCCACGCCCAGTGTGGCCGCCTCGGCGTCACCGATCATGGGGTCGTGGAGCAGGATTCGGTAGTCGAAGGGCGAAAGCAGCTCGATCACGCGCCTTCCTATGCGAGAAGCGCCGATGATGCCGATGGTGCGGCCGTAGTTGCCGATGGCCTCGGCGTGCATCGGTATCGTCCGATTGCGGTTGCGATCGGCAACGTAGAGATCACGAAACTGAAAGACCTTCTTGCCGGCGAAGATGATGGCGGCCAGCGTGAATTCGGCGACCGGCAGCGCATTGGCTTGGGCGGCATGGCTCACCAGGACGCCGCGGTCGAAGAGGCTGTCCCCCAGCAGGCCCTTCACCGTACCGGCGGCGTGGACCACCAGCTTCAGATGCGGCGCCTGTGCGAGCGCAGCAACATCAATTGTCGGCGCTCCCCAGCCGGTGATTAGGATTTCGGTTTCCGAGAGCAGCTTGGCCGCACGTTCATCGTCGAAGCGCTGCATCGGTGTGGCATCGAGCACGCGGCCGACGGCATCGAGGCGCCGGATGAGTGCGTCCGGCAGCACATGCTGCGTGCGCGATGGCTGCATGGCGAGGGCGATGGCGGGGCGGCTGGAGGGGGATGGCGTCATGGCAGGCGACCCGGCGCCTCGATGGCGCTGACCATAATGCCCTTGTCCTCGACGAGTGTGCGCAGCGTATCGATATCGGGTTTGGCCGGCGGGTTGCTCCAGGCATGCTGGACGGCGGATGGGTCTTTCGCCGCAAGCACGGCGGAAACGAGAATGGTCTCTCCAGCCGGAATCGTGCCCCGCAATTGCGGCACCAGCGTTTTGGAAACGATAAGATTGGTATTCGGCGGCGCCTTATGCGCGACGCCTTCGCGTGCGATCGTAGAGCCGAGGTCGACAATGCCGCTGAAATCCTCTTCGCCGATCGCATAGGCGGAGCCGGTCGCGGAGAAGAGCGTGTCGGCCTCGAAGTCGCGCCGTGCAATGGCAAAGCCGCCTTCGGCCGTCTGCAGCGGCCGCGGCGTGGTGATCCTGTGCAGGCGGATGTGCCAGGGCGAGGCCGGCACCAACCATGTCTCTACCGTCACGTCCAGATAAGGGGACCATTTGGCGTAAAGCGTATACCCGGCGAGCTTCGCTTCTTCATTGGTCTCGCGTACGCGATAGTGCAGGCCGTCGTCACTGAAGGCGAGCATGCTGTCGAAGGCGCCGCCGGCAAAGATACGCTCGTCGCTCTCGACGCTGAAGCCGTAGCGGGCAGAATAGGCGAATTTCGAGTATTTCTCCGCGCCGAAGCGCATCTGCTGGTTTTCCTGGCCCGAGGAGAGTGCAACAACATCATCCTTGCTGCGCATCAGGACCATGCCGGGATGTTTTTGCGGGATGATAGCCGGCTCACTCTCCGGTGGCTTTTCTTCTGCAGTCCAGAATGGATGTGTTTCGGGCAGCGCCAGCGGCAGGAAGGCCTTGAAGGCCCAATAGGGTGAGCCGGCAGAATTATAGTTCTCCGACATCAGCAGGTTGGGATAGGCAAAGCCGATCGGCAGAGTGCCGTCGCGGTGGGCAATCGGCTTGTCGGCCCACCAGCGCAGGTGTCGGAGGCACAGGCCCTTGATCTCGCCCCAAGGCAGCGCTTCTACATCGGCAAAGGCCAATGCCGACCAGAAGCCGGCGCAGGCGAAGCGATAGGTGAGGCTGCGGCCGAAAGGGATCGTGGCGCCATCGGGCGCGAACCAGTGACGGAAATCCTTGGCGAAGAGGACGGCACGCTCACGATAGTGCTTGGCGCGGTCGTCATTGACGAGCTTGGAATAGATCAGCCCGTAAAAGTGCATAGCGAAGGGAATATAGTGATCGATGCGGCGGACATTGCCGTCGCGATACCAACCATCGCCGATGTAGAAGCCGTCCAGCTCGTTCAGATAGGTTTCCGTCAGGCTGCGGTCGAAGGTGGCGCCGAGCCGGTCGAGTGCCACATCCACGAAGATGCGGAAGAATTTCCAATTGTTGTCGGCGTAGTCGAAGGTGCGGGCGTGCTTGAGGTAGGCAATCAGATTGTCGCGGGCGCGCCGATCGAGCGGCTCCCAGATCTTTTCGGGCACGAGCGCCAGCGCAAAGCTGAGGGCGGCCAGCTCGACCATGCGCTGATCGCGGCCGTTGACCGTGCCCCAATATTCCGGATGCTTCGGGTCGACGCCATTGGCGAGGCCCTCTGCGTAGCGATCCCAGTGACTGAAGTCGCCACCGCCGGCGCCGAGCGGAGCCAAGCCCCAGAGGGGGCGGGCGAAACCTTCGAGATCGGCGGCTGCGCGGTCGAAATGGGCGCCTGCACCATCGATGCGAACGCGTGCATTGCCTTCGGAAAAATAGGGCAGCAGCGGATCGAACAGGTCAGTCAGCGCGCGGCGCATGTCCGTAAGGGTCTTCAGCGGATTGCCGGCAAGCGGATTGGCGCTGACGGGGTCATAGATCATCGGTTCGGCCTTCTCGATCGTTTCCGCGGCGGGATTGAGCTTCAGGTTTCGGGTGGCAGCGTGCCGCCGGCGATCGGCGGAACGCCGTGGCAGATGTGGCGGGCCGGCGCATCGCGGTCGCGGAAGCGTGCGATCATCAGGCCGATGGCTTCCCGGCCAAGGGCTGCGCGGTCGACGCGCATGGTTGCCAGCCGGGGATTGGTCATCAGGGCACAGGGAAGATCATCGAAGCCGACGATGGCAAAATCCTCCGGCACCCGAAGGCCGGCTTCAACGACGGCGTCGAGCACGCCGACGGCGATGAAATCGTTCATGCAGAAGGCGGCGGTATAGCCTTCGCCTGCTGCAAGGATCTCGGCGGTTTTGTCATGAGCTTCCTGGCTGGAGCTACCGCGAAAATTCATCGGCACGATGCGGCCTTCAGCGCCTTCCACCGAAGCGATCGCCGCCTCAAAGCCGCGGATGCGCTCGCGGATCGTCTGGCGATGTGAGCCGGTCAAATGCAGGATGCGACGGTGACCGGCATCGAGCAGGCGTCGGGTTGCGTTATAGGCGCCAAAGAAATTCGAGGGTGAAACACCGTCGAAGCGCAGCTTCGGGTCTGTGCCGTTGACAAGCACAGTCGGGGTGCCGCTGGCGTCGAGCCACCGGCAGAGCTCTTCCGAGGGGTCGATGCCGACGAGGAAGAGGCCTTCGGCGCCGGCGGCCTGCAGATATTCCCTCACCAGTTCCGGTTCCGTCCTTGCCTCGCGGATGAGGCGGATGTCGAAGCGCATGCCGCGCTCGGCAGCGCCTGCGCGAAGGCCCTCCAGTATGCCTTCATAGAAGACGCTCAGGCCGCCGGTGACGCTGTCGCTGGCGATCAATGCCAGACCGCCGGCCGCCGTCTCGGCTGCTGTCTTCAGCGGATAGCCGAGATCGCTCGCCACCTTGAAGATGTGCTGACGGATCATCTCGCTGATGCCGGGTTCATTGGTGAGGACCCGCGACACCGTCGAGACGGAGACGCCGGCGGCAGTGGCGATGTCGGCCTGCCTGATGCGTTTGGAGCGTATATCGTTCATGCCACAAACGCTATGCAAAATTATGCAAATTTGCAACAGAAAGATTTTTTATTGCACAGTGCAATGAAGTTGCATATCGTCGCACCGACTTGTCCGCTGAGGCGTCGGGGAGATCGCTGCGGATGATACGCAAGAGAAGGAGGAATCTCATGCGCATGAATCGTCGTTCTTTCATGATCGGAGCTGCCGGAACCGCAGCTGGCCTTGCCGTCGGGGGAAGCGCAATACCCGCCTTTGCCGATACGACGCAGCTCCGAGCCATGTGGTGGGGTTCGCCCGATCGCGGCAAGCGCACGGTCGCCGTTGCCGAGCTGTTCCATAGCAAGAACCCCGATCTGTCCGTCATCGGCGAGAGCATCAGCGGCGACGGCTATTGGGCGAAGCTTGCCACTGGCATGGCCAGCCAGAACATCGCCGATGTCTTCCAGCTCGAGCCAAGCACGATCTCCGACTATTCCAAGCGCGGCGCCTGCATGCCGCTCGACCACTTCGTACCTTCGACGCTGAATGTCGACAGTTTCGGCAAGGACGTGCTGAAGCTGACCACGATCGACGACAAGCTTTACGGCGTCGGTCTCGGGCTGAATTCCTTCGCAATGTTCTATGACGAGGAGATGTTCAAGAAGACCGGCCTGACGCCGCCGGGTCCGACAACCACATGGGCCGAATATGCCGATCTCGCGGTGGAAATGACCAAGGCTGCCGGTAAGCGCGGCTATTGGGGCGGCCCTTATGGCGCACGTTACAATTACGTGCTCGATGTCTGGCTGCGCCAGCGCGGCAAAAGCCTCTTTACGGAGGAGGGCGGGCTCGGCTTCGGCGTCGATGATGCCAAGGAATGGTACAGCTACTGGGAAGACCTGCGCAAACGCGGCGGCACGGTCTCTGCCGATGTCCAGACGCTCGACCAGAACGTCATCGAGAGCAACTGCCTGGCGCTCGGCAAATCGGCCATCGGCATGGCCTATTCCAACCAGCTCGTTGGCTACCAGCTTGTCGTCAAAAGTAAGCTTGCCGTCACCATGCTGCCGCGCGAGAAGAAGGATGGTCCATCTGGCCACTACTATCGCCCGGCGCTGATCTGGAGCGTCGGCGCCACCAGCAAGAACGGCGAAGCGGCGGCGAAATTCATCAATTTCTTCGTTAACGATGTAGAGGCCGGCAAGATCCTCGGCGTCGAACGCGGCGTGCCGATGTCGCCCACCGTACGCGCCGCCATCCTGCCGACGCTCAATCCGGTGGAGCAGCAGACGGTGCACTATATCGAGCTGTTGAAAGATCAGGTCGGCACCTATCCCGTGCCGGCACCGCTCGGTTCGCAGGAATTCGACGTAAACGTCGCCCGCCCCGTCGCTGACCAGCTCGCCTTCGGAAAGATCACGGTTGCCGAGGCAGCGAAGCGGCTGGTGGAGGAAGGTGCGACGAAGCTGAAGCGGAAGGGTTGAGCGGAGTTTATCCGGGCTTTGTTATATGCCGCGCCGCCGTCACCCCCCTCTGTCACTTCGTGACATCTCCCCACAAGGGGGAGATCGGTAACTCGCGGGCATGCCGTACCTCAAGGAAACATCGAATTCGCTCAAATTGCTGTTTATTGTTTTACGAGTGACAAGCGGCAAACTCCTAATAATCTCCCCCTTATGGGGGAGATGTCACGAAGTGACAGAGGGGGTGTCGCACTCTCCTCAAAGTCTGCCGTTACTTCCCATCCCAGGGCTTCAGTGCATCCTGCTTCATCCGGCGCTGTTCTTCCGGCGCGAGCTTGTAGTCACCCTTGTAGGGTGCGCTTTCGAACGAGCCATAGGTCGGGTTTGCGATGGCGATCCAGTCGTGGCCGAAATGCGCCTTGTTGGCCTCGAAGGCTTTCTGACGCTCTTCGACCGTACCCTTGTAGTCGTCGGTGAAGTCGCCGAAATTATCGCCGAACATCAGGAGAATGCGGTAGTTCTTGGCGATGAAGGCGCGGCGCGTGCCCTTGGCAGAACCCCAGTCCGGCTGTTCCTTGGCGCTCAGGAAAGTGTCGACATTGTCACCCATCGGAAAACCGAAGCGCTTCATTTCCTCGACGGTCGGGCCTTCCTCATCGGCAGTGCGGTTGGTGACGTAGAAGACCTTCACGCCTTTTGAAGCGGCATATTGGGTGAATTCCACCGCGCCGGGAATCGGCTTGTCCTGCTGGGCATTCACATATTGCGTCCAGGTTTCTGGCTTGAAGCTCGTACCCGCCGTGACGTTACGCGCCTGGTAGGGCGATGTATTGAGCACGGTGTCGTCGACATCGAGGATGATGGCCGGCGGAAAGTCCTGGAAATTACCTGTTTGCTCGACCGGAGCTGCGGTCCAGTTCTTGTCGGCCAGCGCTTCATCGAGCCTGATACGGCCGAGCGCATAGGCACCCAGCGCGTTGGCCTGCGCCTCCACCGAGGTCTGGTCCCAAAGAACGGCATTGAGATTGTCGTCGGGCGATGGCGCCGGCAGATCGGCGGCCAAAGCCGGCAAGGCGGACGCAAGGCCAATGGCGGTGATGAGCGTCCTGCGCCCAAAATATCCGTTTCTCACGCTGTTCTCCTTGTGCAGAAATCCATGAAATATATCAATGGGTTCTGATGTATGTCGACATCATGATCCGGATAGGGATAGTTCGTGCTCGCGGGAAATGTGTCAAGCCTGTGACAGTCATCGCAGCGTTATTTTTGCAAGACCAAACGAAAAATGCCGGAGCTCTTTCGAGCCCCGGCATCCACTATAGCATCATGAACCCGATTTATTTCTTCGCGTCGGCCCAGCTCTTGACCAGCTCGTCGTAGTTGACGGTGATCGGCTTTTCCTTCTCGTTGGCGACCTTCAGCTGCGGAGCGAGATGACCGTTCTTCACGGCATCGGCGTTCCAGTAGGCAAGATCGTGCTCTTCAGCGAGTTTCGGACCGATATCGCCCTGAACGCCCGCGCGTTCGATGCGCTGCATCACCTTTTCCTGATCGGCGCAGAGCGCATCCATGGCTCCTTGCGCATCCTTGGCACCCGATGCGGCATCGCCGATCGCCTGCCACCAGAGCTGCGCGAGCTTCGGATAGTCAGGAACGTTCGTGCCGGTCGGCGACCATTGCACGCGGGCTGGCGAGCGATAGAACTCGATCAGGCCGCCGAGTTCCGGCGCACGCTTGGTGAAGCTCTTGTCGCGGATGGTGGATTCGCGGATGAAGGTGAGGCCGACATGGCTTTTCTTCACATCCACCGTCTTCGAGGTTACGAACTGCGCATAGAGCCATGCGGCCTTGGCGCGGTCGACCGGGGTCGACTTCATCAGCGTCCAGGAACCGACGTCCTGATAGCCGAGCTTCATGCCGTCCTTCCAGTAGACGCCGTGCGGAGACGGCGCCATGCGCCACTTCGGCGTGCCATCCGAATTCATGACCGGCAGGCCAGGCTTGACCATATCGGCGGTGAAGGCCGTGTACCAGAAGATCTGCTGGGCGATATTGCCCTGTGACGGAACCGGACCGGATTCCGAGAAGGTCATGCCCTGCGCTTCCGCCGGAGCATAGGCCTTCAGCCAATCGAGATATTTCTGGATCGAATAGACGGCGGCCGGTCCGTTGGTGTCGCCGCCACGCGCGACGCAGGAGCCGACAGGACGCGAATTGGCATCGACCTTGATGCCCCATTCGTCAACCGGCAGACCGTTCGGCAGGCCCTTGTCGCCGTTGCCGGCCATGGAAAGCCAGGCGTCGGTGAAGCGCCAGCCGAGTGACGGGTCCTTCTTGCCGTAGTCCATATGGCCGAAGACCTTCTTGCCATCGACATCGCGGCCGGTGAAGAACTGGGCGATATCCTCATAGGCCGACCAGTTGACCGGTACGCCGAGCTCGTAACCGTATTTGGCCTTGAAGTCGGCCTTGTTCTTCGGGTCGTTGAACCAGTCGTAGCGGAACCAGTAGAGGTTGGCGAACTGCTGGTCGGGAAGCTGATAAAGCTTCTTGTCCGGAGCGGTGGTGAAGCTGGTGCCGATGAAATCGGCGACATCGAGATTGGGATTGGTGACGTCCTTGCCCTCGTCCGCCATCCAATCTGTCAGATTGCGCACCTGCTTGTAGCGCCAATGAGTGCCGATCAGGTCGGAATCGTTGACCCAGCCGTCATAGAGGTTCTGGCCGGTCTGCATCTGTGTCTGGATCTTTTCGACAACGTCGCCTTCCTGGATGACGTCGTGGGTGACCTTGATGCCAGTGATGGCGGTAAAGGCGGGTGCCAGAACCTGCGATTCATACTGGTGGGTCGTCAGCGTTTCCGAAACGACCTTGATTTCCATGCCCTGGAAAGGCTTGGCTGCATCGACGAACCATTGCATTTCCTTTTCCTGGTCGGCGCGCGAGAGTGTCGAAAGATCGCCGATCTCCTTGTCCAGGAACGCTTTGGCTTCGTTCATGCCGGCGTTGGCCGTGCCGGCCAGGGCCAGCAGGGCGACAGCCGTCGTCGTCAAGAGATGTCTTCGCATATATTCCTCCCTACAGGTTGCGAGTGCATTTCGGGACGGCCGGACCGCCGGCCGCCTTATCGGTTTGCTTCAGACCAGACGGAAGACGCCGACGGCGTAGACCACGGAAAGAGCAAGAGCCCACCAGAGGCTGGGGCCTCCCAGGCCCAGCCAAGCGAGATGGATGAAGGCGGCGCCGAGCAGCGAGATGAACAGCCGATCGCCGCGTGTCGTTTCGAAGCGCAGGATGCCGAGGCGCGGATTGCCGCCCGGCGAAAAATATTCCCAGACCGCCATGCCGATCAGCAAGAGCAGGATCGTCGCAAAGAACAGCACCGTCGGCAGCGTCCAGGCCATCCAGGAAAAATCTGTATTCATGGCGGTTTTCCTTCAGACGCGGCCGAGCGCGAAGCCCTTGGCGATGTAGTTGCGGACGAAATAGATGACGAGCGCACCGGGAACCAAGGTCAGCACGCCGGCGGCGGCAAGCAGGCCCCAGTCCATGCCGGCGGCGGAGACCGTGCGTGTCATGATAGCGGCGATCGGCTTGGCGTCGGTCGTCGTCAAGGTGCGGGCGATCAGCAGTTCCACCCAGGAGAACATGAAGCAGAAGAAGGCGGCGACGCCGATGCCGCTTGCGATCAGCGGAATGAAGATCTTGATGAAGAAGCGCGGGAATGAATAGCCATCGATATAAGCCGTCTCATCGATCTCCTTCGGCACGCCGGACATGAAGCCTTCGAGAATCCAGACCGCCAGCGGCACGTTGAACAGGCAGTGCGCCAGCGCCACGGCGATATGGGTGTCGATCAGGCCGAAGGCCGAATAGAGCTGGAAGAAGGGGAGCGCGAAGACCGCCGGCGGGGCCATGCGGTTGGTCAGCAGCCAGAAGAAGACATGCTTGTCTCCGAGGAAGCGGTAGCGAGAGAAGGCGTAGGCGGCGGGAAGCGCACAGGCAACCGAGATCACCATGTTCATGACGACGTAGGTGATCGAGTTGATGTAGCCCTTGTACCAGGACGGATCGGTGAAAATGATCGCGTAGTTGCGCAGCGTCGGCTGATGCGGATAGAGCGTCAGGCCGCTGACGATTTCCTCATTGGTCTTGAAGCTCATATTGACGAGCCAGTAGATCGGCAGCAGCAGGAAGACGATATAGAGCGTCGGCACCAGCCAGGACCAGCGCCCTTTCTCGACTTGGCGGCGGCTGACCCGCGCACCCGTCACCGTAACGGCATTTGTGGCGGCATCGGAGGCGGCCATCTTGTGCATCGCGGCGGCATCGGCCGTGGTGGATAGAGGTTTGCCGCTCATCGGCTCGCTCCCGCATCGTAATTGGTCATGACGGTGTAGAAGACCCAGGAGAGCAGCAGCACGATCAGGAAGTAGATCAGCGACATGGCTGCGGCAGGGCCGAGGTCGAACTGGCCGAGCGCCATCTTCACAAGGTCGATCGACAGGAAGGTCGTGGAATTGCCTGGGCCGCCGCCTGTGACGACGAAAGGTTCGGTGTAGATCATGAAACTGTCCATGAAACGCAACAGCACGGCGATCAGCAGCACGCGGTTCATCTTCGGTAACTGAATGTAGCGGAAGACGGACCAGCGCGAGGCGCCGTCGATCTTGGCGGCCTGGTAGAAGGCATCCGGAATGGAAGCGAGGCCGGCATAGCAGAGCAGCACGACGAGGCTCGTCCAGTGCCAGACGTCCATGACGATGATCGTCGCCCAGGCATCGGCCGGATCGGAGACATAATTGTAGTCGATGCCGAGATTGACCAGCACATAACCCATCAAGCCAATGTCGCTGCGGCCGAAGACCTGCCAGATCGTGCCGACAACGTTCCACGGGATGAGCAGCGGCAAGGCCATCAGCACGAGGCAGACGGGAACGCCGATGCCCTTCTTTGGCATGTTGAGGGCGATGAAGATGCCGAGCGGCACTTCGATCGCCAGGATGACGAAGGAGAAGATCAGGTTGCGGATCATCGAATCCCAGAAACGACCGGAATGGAGGATCTCTTCGAACCACTGCGTGCCCGCCCAGAAGAAGACGTTGTTGCCGAACGTGTCCTGTACCGAATAGTTCACGACGGTCATCAGCGGAATGACGGCGGAAAAGCCGACGAGCAGCAGAACCGGAATGAGCATGAACCAGGCTTTGTTGTTCCAGGTCTTGTCCATCGTCAGGCTCCCATCTCGATGCGCCAGGAGTCGGCGTAGATATTGATGCCGGCCGGATCGAAGGCGATGTGCGGCTCGGCCGGCACCACCTGGTCTTCGCCGATGACGGCGACGATCTCCTGGCCGTCGAGCTTGGCGCGGACCACCTTGCGGCGGCCGAGATCCTCGACCTTGGTGACGGTGGCGGGCATGCCCTCGCGGCCGATGCGGACGAATTCGGGGCGGATGCCGAGTTCGGAACGGCCGGTCCGCTTTTCCCTAGGCGCGCCGGGCAGCGCGATCGTGCGGTTGCCGATGCGCGCGCTGCTGCCTTCGATTTCGACAGGCATGACGTTCATGCCGGGCGAACCGATGAAATAACCGACGAAAGTGTGGCGCGGGCGCTCGAAAAGGTCATTCGGCGTGCCGATCTGCACCACTTCGCCATTGTACATGACAACCACCTTGTCGGCGAAGGTCAGCGCCTCCGTCTGGTCGTGGGTCACATAGACCATGGTGAAGCCGAAGCGGCGGTGGAGTTGCTTCAGCTGCGAGCGCAGTACCCACTTCATATGCGGGTCGATGACGGTCAGAGGCTCATCGAACAGGATGGCATTGACGTCCGAGCGCACGAGACCGCGGCCGAGCGAAATCTTCTGCTTGGCATCGGCCGTCAAGCCGCGGGCCTTGCGATGGGCACTGTCGGACAGGCCGATCATCTCGATGATTTCGTCGACCTTACGCTTAACCTCCGCTTCCGGAACGTGTCGGTTGCGCAGCGGGAAGGCGAGATTGTCGTAGACCGTCATCGTGTCGTAGACGACCGGGAACTGGAAGACCTGGGCGATGTTGCGCTCCTGGGTCGACAGCCGGGTCACGTCCTTGCCGTCGAAGAGGATGCGACCCTCGGAGGCCTGCACCAGACCGGAAACGATGTTGAGAAGCGTGGTCTTGCCGCAGCCGGAAGGACCGAGCAGTGCATAGGCGCTGCCATCTTCCCAGCTGTGATTGACCTCCTTCAACGCGTAATCGGCGTCGGATTTGGGATGGTCGTTGTAAGCGTGCCTGATGTGGTCAAGGTCGATGCGGGCCATTGTCTCTCCTCAGGCGGCTTGTTGCAGGGCGGGAGTGACGGCGGCGCCTTCGATGTCGAAGACCATGATGTGGCGCGGATCGATGTAGACATCGATCGCATCGTCGACATCGATATCCTGCACGCCCTGGGTCAGCATTACCCAGCGCTGACCGGCAAAATCGATATGGATAAAACTCTCCGAGCCGGTGATCTCGGTCACCATGACCCGTGCCGGGGCGGCGACCGCCTCCGACGTCTGCGGCGCGAGCGCGAGATGATGCGGCTGGAAGGCGATCGTGTAGCGGCCATCCGGCCGATCCTCTAAGCCCCTCGGTACGGGCAGGCGAATATTGCTGTCGAGCACGAATTCCCTGCCGTGCTTATCGAGCGCGATCGTGTTCAGCGGCGGATCGGCAAAGGTCGTGGCGGTAATCAGGTCGCGAGGATTACGGAAGACATCGATCGTCGGCCCGAATTGCGTGATGCGGCCCTCCGCCAGGGTTGCGGTATTGCCGCCGAGAAGCAGGGCTTCGGATGGCTCCGTGGTGGCATAAACGAAAATCGCGCCGGATTCGGCAAAGATCTTCGGCAGTTCGGCGCGCAGTTCCTCGCGCAGCTTGTAGTCGAGATTGGCGAGCGGCTCGTCGAGCAGCACCAGCCCTGCATTCTTGACGATGGCGCGGGCGAGCGCGGTGCGCTGCTGCTGGCCGCCGGAGAGGCTCAAGGGGAGGCGGTCGAGAAAGGGGCCGAGACGCAGAAGATCGGCTGCCTTCTTCACTTCCTTGTCGATACTCGCAGCACTTTTGCCGCTCAGCCGCATCGGTGAGGCGATATTGTCGTAGACGGTCATGGCGGGATAGTTGATGAATTGCTGGTAGACCATCGCGACGTTGCGGCGCTGCACCGGTTGGCCGGTGACGTCGGCGCCGTCGACATGGATCGTTCCTGTGGTCGGCCTGTCGAGCCCGGCCATTAGCCGCATTAGCGACGTCTTGCCCGACAGAGTCGGTCCCAGCAGCACATTCAGCGTGCCGCGTTGCAGCGTCAGGTTCGTTTCTGCGATATGCGTCTCGCCGCCGACCGACTTCGATACGCCTCTGAGTTCAAGCACGATAAATTCCTTCCATGCGTCGCATATCGATGCTGCCGCGAGGATCGCGAAGAGACTGATCCGTCCGGAAATGCCATCGCCGGGCGGTGTCTGTTGCTGAGATTATGGTTGTCGGGAGGTGGATTGTGCCGAGCTGTCTGCGGAAATATCGCGCCGGCGAGAATTGCACCGCACGATGTCAGTGGCAGTGCGGCCGACGCCGCAAACCATGCCGTTTTCCGTTTTGATCTGATTTTCGGACAATTATTCCTCCCTTTGTTTCGATTTGCATCCCTCACGCGAAAACCGAAACAAGAATGACGATAAATGAAGATAAAGGAATGTCAAACGAAAACTGGTCGCGTTTCAGTTTCGGATCATGAATCTCGTTGGAGGTCTATTTTAGGGATAGATAACAGAACCGTTAACCGATTGATCGGCATTGGAAATGAAGCCCGGCAAGCCTTTCGTCGCGGCCCTGCCGTTCGCGCCAGTCGAGGCGCATGACTGCTCCTCGGCGTCAGCGGCGCGTACGATCTGGCTCCGAGTTAGCCGCTGGATGCGAGACTGACAAATTGGAATGTCTGGGAATGGGCTGGAAAGCAGGCCCTTAAGAAGAAATGCCGCACGGTATTTTTCGCGGACGATTATCGCGGCGCTTGTCCGGTCTGCTCCGACTGCGATTTGCTCGAAGCAATGAGGCTGTAGCCGGCCGAGCCTCATAAGGATGATTGCGAAAGGCCGCCCCTCAAATGAATATGAGGAGCGGTTTTTTCGAAAGAGGCAGGGCTCAGCGTGCCGCCCAATTGGCGCCGCGGCGGAAGATGGTTTTCATCTGCGGCACATCGAATTCCTTGGCCTGGTGGCCGAGCGAGGAATAAAAGACGCGGCCCTTGCCGTATTTGCGCTTCCAGGCGACGGGCATGACGACGCCGTCGATCCAGTAGGCATGGTCACCGGTGAAGGTCGTGGTCGCCAGCACCTCGTTCGACGGGTCGACATGCATGTAATATTGCTCCGACGTGTAGGGGAAATCGGTGATCCCCTCCATGATCGGATCGTCCGGCCGCGTGATATTGACCGTATAGTCGATGATGTTGCCGGGATGGGCGACCCACTGGCCGCCGATGATGAACTGATATTCGACGCTTTCGCGGAAACTATCGCCAGCGCCGCCATGATAGCCGGCTATGCCGACACCGCTTTCGATCGCATCGGCGAGGTTCTTGACCTCTTCCTTCTCGATCTTCGACATGGTGACGATCGGTACGATCAGGCTGAGATCGTGGATCGAGGGGTCGGCGAAGGCCTCGGTGCTGTTTTCGAGATAGACCTTGAAGCCGTCCTCCTGCAGCATGTCGCGGATGATATGGGCGCATTCCTGCGGTTCGTGGCCGCTCCAGCCGCCCCAGACGATAAGTGCTTCACGCATGGTATTCCTCCTGAAATTGTGCTGTTAGCGGCCGATCTGTCCATCCACCAGGGATTCGGACAGAGGAGCGGGACGCTCCGTTTGCGTCGTGATGGTGACCGTACGACCCGTATCGGAAGCCGTCTGGAAGGCTTCCATAACCTCGAGCACGTGCAGCGCCAGGCTGCCATTGGCCCGGTGCGGACGGTTCGAGCGAATGGCATGCGCCATGTCGGCGACGCCGAGCGAGCGGTAATTGCCATCGGCATAGGGCGCGGTGATCTCGCGCTCGGCAAATTCGCCGCCCTTCTTCAAGAATTCCACCGGGCCGCCGAACCGGTTCGGATCAGGCACGATCAGCGTGCCTTCGGTGCCGTAAACTTCGAGCGGTACATGCTTGTGGCCGGCGACATCGAAGCTCATGCCGATCTGGACGACCGCGCCATTGGCAAAGGCCATGACACCGGCAACATGCGTCGGTACATGCACAGGGATGCGCTCGCCATTACGGGGTTCGCTGGTGATGATGCGCTCCTTACGCGGCGTCACCGCAAAGCCGGCGACCTGCGAGACCGGGCCGAGCAGATTAACGAGATCGGTGATGTAATAGGGACCCATATCGAGCATCGGGCCGCCGCCGACCTCATAATAGAAAGCTGGATTCGGATGCCAGCGTTCGTGCCCCGGGCACATGAAGGTGGCGGTGCCGCCGACCGGGATGCCGATCGCGCCCTCGTCGATGATGGCACGCGCCGTCTGGTGGCCGCCGCCGAGGAAGGTGTCGGGCGCAGCGCCGATCCGCAGCCCCTTGGCGGCAGCAGCATCCGCAAGCGTCTTGCCCTCGGCGAAATTGATGCCGAGCGGCTTTTCCGAATAGGTGTGCTTGCCGGCATCGAGCGCCTGCAGACCGACGGCGACATGCGCCTTCGGAATGGTCAGGTTGACGATGATCTCGATCGACGGGTCCGCCAGCAAGGCGGCGATGTCGACCGCCTTCAGGCCGAATTCGGCGGCTTTCGCCTCGGCGAGCTCGCGATTGAGGTCGGCGACACCTTTGATGTCGAGGATGGGAAAGGATTTCATGGCGGTGAGATAGGCGCCGGAAATATTTCCGCAGCCGATGATGCCGATGCCGACCTTGTTCATAGATTCCTCCAGATGAATTATCTTTGCTGTCCTGCAAAATCACAGGGCCGGTGCCGGCCCCGTCGTTCCCCAGGGCGATTCGTAGAGTTCGCGCAGTGCCACGACGGCGGCGCCCTGCGCCCAGGTCTCATCGGTGGACTGGTCGAAAACGAGTTCGGTCACGCCCCTGATCGATGGCGGGATGGCCAGCGAATAGGCCCCCCGCAGGCTGTCGAGGAAGGGCTGGCCGAGCGCCAGGCTCGAACCCACAAGAATGACGCGTGGCGGGGCAAACAGCGTGACGATATTGGCGAGTGCCATGCCGCAGGCCTCGCCAGCGCGGATGGCCGCGCTGATCAACGTGTTATCCTCGGCGTCTATCAGCGTCTTGGCATGTGCCATTCCGCGTCCGAGGCGGATGGCTTCGGCAAAACGGCCGCTCGGCTGATCGCCGAGAATGGCGCTTTCGCCGGCAAGGCTTGCCAGACGAATGATGCCCTGCGGTCCCATGCCGAGAACGAGATCGCCGAGATTATGGCTGAGGCCGCCGGCGCCGCGAAAGAGTTGGCCGCCATGCAGCACGCCAAGCCCCAGCGTCTGTTCCAGCGACACCAGTACCATATCGTCCAGATCCCTGGCCTTGCCGAACCAGTGATGCGCCAGCGTGATGGCATGCGCATCGCTTTCGACGATGGTGGTCACGCCCAGGCGCTCCGACATCTCCTTGGCGAAATCGACGCCCGTCTCGCGGAAGATCGGGCTGGTGCGGACATGGCCGGTGCGGTGCTCGATGACGCCGGGCAGGCCGAGGCAGACGGAATCGATCTCATCGAGGGCTAGGTTGGCATCGACGACGCAGCGACGCACGCCATCCTCAATCAAATCTGCAATGACGCCGATCGGCTGTCGGTCGACGCGTAGCGCCAGCGTCAGCGTCGACAGAACCTCGCCGCGAAAGTCCGTCACGACGAAGACCATGCGGTTGGCGGCGATTTTCGCACCGACGACGCGCGCGGCATCCGGATTGAGCTCCAGCATGACGCGGGGCCGGCCGCGGGCTGCAGCCTCACGCAGGTCGCCTTCGGTGCGGGCCAGGATCAGCCCGTCATCCAGCAGCGACGCGGTGATCGCCGAAACTGTGGTCGTCGAAAGCTGGGTGCGGTCACTGATTTCGATGCGTGCGATGGAGCCCGCCCGCCGGATCGTATCCAGCACATTGAAGCGGTTTATCGCCCGCATAAGCTCGGGATCTGCTGTTTTCATGAAATTGGCGCCGAATGACGAACCCGCTCGGCTGCGGCCTGGTATTTTTAACGGGGTGCGAATTAAATAACCTATGGCCTTTGCCCAATGTCAAGCCATTTTACGGGCAATCTGCCGAAAATTTAGCGACGGCGGTTGACATTTCAGCAAAGCTCCGTTGAATTATTCCGCATAAGGGAAAAAATATTGAGGCTCTTTGTTCCCTTGGGAGGAGAAAATCATGATCCATTTACGTGGGGCTAAAGCCCTTCGCATCGCAGCTGTCGCCGCCACGACCGGACTGGCCATTCTCGCCGGTGCGACGGGGGCTGCCGCCGACACCGTCGTCAAATGGCTGCATCTGGAAACCGATCCGAACTATGTCGCCGTCTGGCGCAAGATCGCGGATCAGTACGAGGCCAAGCATCCCGGCACGAAGATCGAGATGCAGTTCCTGGCCAATGAAGCCTTCAAGGCAAAGCTGCCGACGCTGCTGCAATCGAAGGACGCTCCCGATTTCTTCTTCAGCTGGGGCGGTGGGGTGCTCAAGCAGCAGCAGGCGACGGGCACGCTGATGGACCTGACTGCGGCGATGAACGCCAAGGACGGCGCCTGGCTTAAGAGCTACAATCAGGCAGCCGTCAAGGGCTTGACCTTCGACGGCAAAATCAGCGCCGTACCTTATAAGCTCGGCACGGTTTCCTTCTTCTACAACAAGGCCTTGTTCGCCAAGGCCGGCGTCGATGCCAGTGCCATCAAGACATGGGACGATTATCTGGCCGCGGTCAAGAAGATCAAGGCTGCCGGTATTGCGCCGATCGCCGGTGGCGGCGGGGAGAAATGGCCGATCCATTTCTACTGGAGCTATCTGGTGATGCGCGACGGCGGTCAGCAGGTCTTCAACGACGCCAAGAACGGCAAGGGCAACGGCTTCAACGATCCGGCGATCATCAAGGCCGGCGAACAGCTTGCCGAGCTCGGCAAGCTCGAACCCTTCCAGCCCGGTTATCTCGGCACCACATGGCCGCAGGCGCTCGGCGTCTTCGGCGATGGCAAGGCTGCGATGATCCTCGGCTTCGAAAATACCGTTGCCAACCAGCGTACCAATTCCGGGAACGGCAAGGGCCTGGCGGATGACAATATCGGCCGCTTCGCCTTCCCGGCCGTGACCGGCGGTGCCGGCCTTCCCACAGATACGCTCGGCGGACTGAACGGCTGGGCCGTCACCAAGAAGGCCCCACCCGAGGCGCTCGATTTCCTCGCCTATCTCACCAATGCCGAAAACGAGCGCGCCATGGCGCAGGCCGGCATGATCATCCCGGTCGCCGTCGGCGCCGAAGACGGCGTCAAAGGTCCGCTGATGCACGAAGCCGCCGACCAGCTGGCGCATTCGACCTGGCACCAGAATTTCTTCGACCAGGATCTTGGACCCTCGGTCGGCCGCGTCGTCAACGATGTGGCTGTCGGCATCGTGTCCGGCCAGATTTCGCCGAAGGATGGCGCACAGCAGGTCCAGGACGCCTTCGAACAGGACCAGTTCTAGCGCCCTCCGGCGCCGGCCTCTCCCTTGTGCCGGCGCCGGCTTTTCTTTGAATTGCAATTGTCGAGACTGCCCATGACCGATGTCAGCGCCACGACCGTCATACCTTCCGTCGCAAGAGCGAGACCCGCAACGAAGCGAAAATCGCCGGCTGCCCGTGGCCGCCTCCCCGTTATTCTGCTGTTCCTGCCGCCGGCGCTGCTGCTTTTCACCATCTTCGTCATCCTGCCGATGGGGGAAGCTGCCTGGTACAGCCTTTATCGTTGGAACGGCTACGGCCCGCCGACGGAGTTCGTGGGGCTGCGCAATTTCCAGGTTCTCTTCAAGAACGGCGCCTTCCTGACGTCGCTGAAGAACAATGCGCTGATCATCCTGGTGTCGATCGCGGTCCAAGTGCCGCTTGCCATTTGGCTCGCGACGATGCTGGCGCACCGCATTCGCGGCGTCGTGCTTTTCCGGCTGATCTTCTTTTTGCCCTATGTGCTGGCCGAAGTGGCCGCCGGCCTGATCTGGCGCTTCGTCTATGACGGCGACTACGGCCTGTTTGCAGCAATCGCGCATTTCCTCGGCACGCCGACGCCCTATGTGCTCGCCGATAAGGATCTCGCGATGTACGCCGTGCTCGGCGTGATCGTCTGGAAATATTTCGGCTTTCACATGATGCTGTTCATCGCCGGCATGCAGTCGCTGGACAAGAGCGTGCTTGAGGCGGCCGAAATCGACGGCGCCACCGGCTGGCAGAAATTCCGCTATGTGACGCTGCCGCTGCTCGGCTCGACGCTGCGTCTCTCGGTCTTCTTCGCCGTGGTCGGATCGCTGCAGCTTTTCGACATGATCATGCCGCTCACCGGAGGCGGCCCGTTCAATTCGACCCAGACGATGGTGACCTTCCTCTACAATTTCGGTGTCACCCGCATGCAGGTCGGCCTCGGCAGCGCCGTCGGCGTCGTGCTGTTCGTGATCTGCGTCACCCTCGCCTTCGGCTACAAACGGATATTTATGCGCAATGACTGACCTCGCCTCATCCGTTCGACTGACCACCGGCACGAAGATCTATCTCTACGTGTCGCTGACCATTATTGCCGCGATCGTGCTGATCCCGCTGCTGACGACCGCGCTTGGCGGCTTCAAGACGCTCGGCGATCTCCGCACCAATCCCTTCGGCCTGCCGGCGGAATGGCATTTCGAGAATTATACCGGCATCCTGTTCGGCGACCGCTACTGGCGGCAGATGATGAATTCCCTGATCATCGCAGTGCTGACCGTGTTCCTGACGCTGTCGGTCTCGGCCATGGCTGCCTTCGCCTTCGCGCATGTGAAATTCTTCGGCTCGAACTTCCTGCTGAACTATTTCCTGATCGGCCTGATGTTCCCAGCCGCCACCGCCATCCTGCCGCTCTTCATCCGCATCCGCGATCTCGGTCTGCTCAACACCTACTGGGGCGTGGTGCTGCCGCAGGTGGCGTTCGGCTTGGGCATGAGCATTTTGCTCTTCCGAAATTATTTTCGAAACCTTCCGGAAGAATTGTTCCAGGCGGCCTTTGTCGACGGTTGCGGCTATATCCGCTTCTTCTGGCACATCTCATTGCCGCTCTCGCGGCCGATCATCGCGACCGTCAGCATCATCTCTTTCGTCGGCAGCTGGAACAGTTACATCCTGCCGCTGATCATGCTGAACTCGGATTCGATCTATCCCTGGCCGCTCGGCATGATGGTTTATAGCGGCGAATTCGGCACGGAGTGGGAGCTGGTACTCGCTTTCATCACACTCACTATCCTGCCCACCGTCATCGTCTTCTTCCTGGCGCAGAAGCACATCATTGCCGGCCTCACCGCCGGCGCCGTGAAATCCTGAGCCTTACTGGAGTAAAAAGCATGGCATCCGTCGAACTGCACAACATCCACAAGGCCTATGGCGCGCTGACCGTCATCCACGACATCTCGCTGTCGATCGAGGACGGCGAGTTCATCGCGCTCGTCGGCCCCTCGGGCTGCGGCAAGTCCACGCTGCTGCGGATGATCGCCGGCCTTGAGGAAATCACCGATGGCGACGTTTCGATCGGTGGCCAGGTGGTCAACGCCATGACGCCGCGCGAGCGCAACATTGCTATGGTTTTCCAGTCCTACGCGCTCTATCCGCATATGACGGTCGCCGAGAATATGGGCTTCAACCTGAAGCTCTCGGGCGAGACCAAGCAGGTGATCGAGCAGCGGGTCAACGAGGCCGCGCGCATGCTCGATCTCTCCAAGCTGCTCGACCGCAAGCCGGCGCAGCTTTCCGGCGGCCAGCGCCAGCGCGTCGCCATGGGCCGCGCCATCGTGCGCAATCCGGCCGTCTTCCTGTTCGACGAGCCGCTTTCCAACCTCGATGCGAAGCTGCGCGTGCAGATGCGTTCGGAAATCAAGGCGCTGCATCAGAAGGTGCAGACAACCTCGATCTATGTCACCCACGATCAGATCGAAGCAATGACGCTGGCCGACCGAATCGTGGTGCTGAACCAGGGTAGGATCGAGCAGCAGGGAACGCCGATCGAACTCTACCGCAAGCCGGCCAATCTCTTCGTCGCCGGCTTCATCGGCTCGCCGGCCATGAATTTCCTTGACGGCGTGATCGAAGGTATTGAGGGCGTCCCTGCCGTGCGGCTAAAGGACAGCACGCCGATCCGCATCGCCGCGGAGCGTAAGGTGAAGGTGGGCCAGAGCGTTAAGGTTGGTTTGAGACCTGAGCATCTCAGCCTTGTCAGCGGCGGTTCGCCACTGACTGGCCAGACGCTGCTTGTGGAGCCGACAGGCGCGCAGACGCATGTGCTCTTCGACCTGGCAGGCGAGCAGGTGACGGCCGTTGTCGATGGCGAGGCGCCGGTGCGCTATGGGCAGCCGCTGAATGTCTCGGTGAGCCCGGAGCAGGTTTACGTCTTCGACGCGTCGAGCGGCCTTGCTCTTTAAGCCTTCACGTCGATCGAATCGACGCGATCGGGATAGAAGGCCATGTAATCTTTGATCCGGCTGACGGACGCATAGGGATTTTCGTAAGTCCAGATTGCGTTCACCGAACGCTCGCCACCCGCCGGGATGCTGTAGTAGGAGCATTCTCCCTTGTAGGGGCAGTAGGTCTCGTGATTGGTCTTTTGCAGCAAAGACATGTCGACATCCTTACGGGGGATGTAGAGCACGGCCGGATAGGATGCTTCCTTGAGCGATAACGCCTCACGCGTGTCGGCAATTACCTTGCCGGCGACGGAGACGGTGACATGGGCCTGCTTTTCCTCGATCGTGATCGGATGATCGGGACCGGGGATCTTGACTGCTCTTTCGGACATTCTTGCTCTCCTCAGCTCTGGTGAATGTCAGCAGAACCAAACTCGCCTGACGATTTCAGTTCAAAGGGATATAGGAAGTATCCTGCCGATTATCAGGTCCCTTGCGGCCCCGGTGTTTTCCGGGCACCCCAGCGCAACCCATCCATCAGCAGGCGCACGAGACGCCGGGCACGATCGTGCCATTCCGGCGAATTGGGCATGGAATAGGCGCCCGACAGGGCATGCAGCACGTCCGTGCTATCGACATCGGCGCGGATCGAGCCGGCCGCGACCGCTCTTTCGATCAGGCCGGCAAGCGCGACGGGCACCTTGCCGTAGCTGTCGGCGAAGAGCTTGGAGTTGCTGTTGACGAGAATGCGCAGGCTGTCGGCCATGCCACGCTTGGTGGCGAGATATCCGACAAAGCGGTGCATCCATTCCTCCAAGGCCTGATCGGGGGCGAGTTCGCCGGAGAGTGTCTCGGCCGCAGCACATAGTGCCTCGACTTCATGACGATAAACCACTTCCACGAGATGCTCCCGGCTGGGAAAATGGCGATAGAGCGTTCCGATCCCGACATTCGCCCGCCGCGCTATATCCTCGAGCGAGGCGGCGGTGCCGTGGCTGGCGAAGGCCTGCGCCGCGACTTCGATCAGCGTGTCGCGGTTGCGCTGCGCATCGGCGCGCAGGCGCCTGCTTTCGCTTGGCAGCGTGTCCTTCGGTCCCGGCAACGGCTTGCGCGCCAATGTCTGCTCCTCGCGGATTGCCGTGGGACGATTTCGGCGCGCCTATTCACATAGCGCGGCGATATCGTCTCCATTGGCGATGTATCGGGGGATTGTTATCGCATTCGGCACGGAGGCGCCATGACCAGCAGCCCGGGCGGATTGCAAAATGACCGCGCAGGTACCGGCTTTTGACCGGTTTACGGCGACGGCGCGCCGAAATGGTTCGGCCCGAAGCTTGGTCCGAGGCTCGGGATCGAATTCGGTCCCTGATTGAAGCTGGCGAAAGGCCCGGGCTGATTGCCGCGGGCTGGCGGAACGTCGAGATAGCTCATGATGTTCTCGACGTGGCTGACCTGCGAGCGCAGGCTGTCGAGCGACTTGCCGGTCAGATTCGTGCCAGCCGGCAATTGCGCAGTCAATGGGTTTTCATAGCGGCCGTTTACGCGCAGTTCATAATAGAGATGCGGGCCGGTGGAATAGCCGGTCGATCCGACATAGGCGATGACCTGCCCCTGCGTGACACGCTGGCCGACGCGCAGGGACTGCGGCGTTGCGGAGATATGGGCATAGGTGGTCTCGTAACCGCCGTCATGACGAATGCGGACATATTTGCCGTAGCCGGTTTCCCAGGAAATCTTTTCGACGACGCCGTCGCCGGCCGCCTGGATAGGGCTACCCATCGGTGCGCGGAAATCGACGCCGTTGTGGAATTTCTTCACGCCGAGAATGGGATGGACGCGCCAGGCAAAACCGTCACCGAGCGTGCCGTTCGGCACGGGACGATGTACCAGCGACTTGGCGATCGAATGGCCGCTTTCATCATAGAATTCCGAGGAACCGTCGCTGCCGTCCTTATGCAGATAGAAGCGATGCGTGTCGCCATCGGCATGGAATTCGATGAACATCAGCTCGTTGCGGCCGTCATCGGACTTTCGGAAGAGAAGGTCGACGCTGTCGGGAGCATCCTCGAGGCTGGTCAGCGACACGCCTTTGGCCTTGGCGAGCTTGATGAGCTGCAGGGCATATTCCTTGCTCAGGCCGGATTTCTCCAGCTTGGCGCTGACCGCAGCCTCGTCATTGCCGTCGACGTTCCTGAGATCGACCGCGGCGACTTCCGAAGAGGACGGTGCGTCCGCCTGGCTTTCGCTATAGAGCGTCGAAAATAGTCTGTCGTTGGCCATCGGCACGAAGCCGTTGGCATCGTCGCGGGCAACGACCCGCTCCGGCGTCTTGTCGCCACTGAGGCGAGCCATGATCAGTTTCGGGCGGGCGTTCGGACCCGTCTTCTCGAGCAGCAGTTCCAAGCTGTCGCCGGGCGAAACCGTATCGGTCTCCAGGGCGCGCTGCAGCTCGTCGCCGGCGTCGCTGCCGAGGCCCGCGGACGCCAGGATATCCTGCAGTTCCTGCTTGTCCTTCGGCATGGAGACCAGCCGGTGGAATTCCCGGCCTTGCTCGCCGGTCGTTGCCCTCGACACGCTGACGTTCAGCGGTACGCCGCGAGTGGGGAAGCGGGAACGTCTGACGGCATCATAATGTGCGGTTTGCGGATAGATGCCGTTGCGGATATCCGAAAGCGACGGTGGCGAGAACAGCATGTTGTCGGCGCGCTCGTCGCCATAGGCGACATTGATGGCTTCGGCATTGGTGCGCGCAGTTCCGGACTGGTCGGATTTGAAGACCAGTGTCGTGCGGTGATAGGTGAAGACGCGGGTTTCCCCGCTGGAGAGCTTTTCCGCGACCTGAGCGAAGCGAGCGCCGTCGAAACGCTGCTTTGCCGCCAGCCGGTTGCTCTTGTGCATTGCAGGCTGCGGTCGCGCCAGCTCGGCCGTGCGCACAGGCACGGCTTGTTCGATCGTATGGTGCGCCAGCAGCGGATAGAGCACAGTTGCCAGAAGGCCGAAGGATGCAGTGCCCGCCAGGCCGATGGCGATCAGATGACGCAGATGCGCTGAGCGCGGCAGAAACGGAATGTGAAAATCATGATGCGTCCGTGCCTGGATGGCAGCCTCTGCAGGAAATTGAACGCGCAATGGACTTTCGGCCATGAAGTGAGGAACCCTGCAGATTGCGGTGGGCCCAAACTAGGGCAAATCATGGCGAAATATAGGCAAATATTACGATTCGGTTAACTGCCGTGATCATCCACAGGACGAGATTCGCGCGTTCAAGATGATTCGTCAACCGAAGATGGTGTCGTAGAGGAGTTTAAAGTTCAGCAACAGAATGATTGCCGCAATCACCCAGGAAAGAACAGCAATGTTTCTGGAGACGGTGAAGTTGCCCATTTTCTCGCGATTCGTCACGAACTGGACCAGCGGGATAACCGCGAAAGGCAGCTGCATGGACAGGATGACCTGGCTCAGCACCAGCAGATCCGCCGTGCCTTTTTCACCATAGATGGCAGTTACGAACACAACCGGGATAATTGCGAGGCCGCGGGTCAAAAGTCGCCTTGCCCAGTGCGGAATCCTGAGCCGGAGAAAGCCTTCCATCACGATCTGGCCGGCAAGCGTCGCCGTAACCGTCGAATTGAGGCCGGAGGCGAGCAGCGCCACTGCAAACAGCGTCGAGGCGATACCGAGGCCGAGCAACGGCGACAGCAGCTCGTAGGCCTGGCCGATTTCGGCGACATCGGAGTGGCCGCTGGTGTGGAAGGCGGCGGCTGCGACGATAAGGATCGCGGCGTTGACGAACAGCGCCAGCATCAGTGCGACAGTGCTGTCGATGGTTGCCCATTTGATGGCGTCGCGGCGTCCTTCTTCCGTGCGCTTGTAGGCCCGTGTCTGGACGATCGAGGAGTGCAAGTAGAGATTATGCGGCATGACCGTCGCGCCGATGATGCCCATGGCAATATAGAGCATTTCGTGATTGGTGACGATTTGGGGCGATGGGATGAAGCCGCCGAGGATCGCTGCGACCGGCGGGGCGGCGGCGGCGATCTGGACGGCGAAACAAGTGGCGATGACGATGAGCAGCGCGATGACGAAGGCTTCGAGGTAGCGGAAACCCTTGCTCATCAGAAGCAGCAGCAGGAAAGCGTCAAGCGCGGTAATCAGCGCGCCGCCGATCAGCGGAATTCCGAAAAGCAGTTGCAGCGCGATTGCGGTGCCGATGACTTCGGCAAGGTCGCAGGCGATGATCGCGAGCTCGCAGGCGAACCAGAGCGCCAGATTGACGGGTCGGGGATAGGTATCGCGACAGGCCTGGGCGAGGTCGCGGCCGGTCGCGATGCCGAGCCTTGCCGACAGCGCCTGCAGCAGGATCGCCATCAGGTTTGACAGCATGATGACGGCAAGCAGCGTATAGCCGAACTGCGCTCCACCGGCGATATCCGTCGCCCAGTTGCCGGGATCCATGTATCCGACTGAGATCATATAGCCTGGGCCGAGGAAGGCGATTAGGCGCCGGATCCAGCTGCCGGCATGGGGAACCTTAACAGTCGAATTGACTTCCGGAAGGCTGGGGCGGTCGTCCTCGTCGCGGCTCGCGAACTTCCATGCACGTTCTTGCGCGGCGGCTTCCTGAAATTGCGTCATGCGGGGCTCCGGGGAGGATCGGATTTTGAAGTTACTAATTAAATATGCTAGGGAACAAATTTATGCAATAGGCTATATTTCATGGTTTTTGCATTTCGTGGGCTGAAATCAGGCTGCGTACCGCCTTGGGGGAAGGCGCCATCAGTTTCCCGCAAGGCGGCAATCGGGTAGTTTGCTCGATGGGGAAGGAGCGTGGCGATTTGACCGCTGCGATCAGGCAGAAGATGTCCCTGTCGGCCTGTGCGTCCGCCGATTGCGGACTGAATGCCTGGAAAAGACTGCGGTCGTGACGCCCTTGCGGCGTTTGCCGAGCGGGTGGAGCCTATCCAGAGGCCAGGTCTCGCCCAGAAAGGCCTCCGCTGAAATCAGTGGCAGCGGAAGGCCGTTTCGGTCAGCGCCTATTCAGCGGCGTCGTGGCTGGAGATGGAATCGCGGACGACGCCATATTCGCTGCCCCAGCGATCGGTCATTTCGGCACGGATGTCCCAGAGGTCGGGAAAGAAGCGATGGCGGGTGCCGGCCTGCAGCAGTTCGACCGGGCGGCCTTTCAGGGATTTCGAGCCGAGCCCGATGGAGCGCTGGATCAGGTAGATGTGATTGGCCCGGAACTTCTGGAACAGCTCGTCATATTCCACCAGCGCCTCGGCGACCACGTAGCTGTCGCCGTGATCATATTTGCCGTCATAAATATCCTCGACAGTCAGCCCGGCGGCATCGAGATAGTTGGCCTTGAAGGCATGCCAGATGTCCGGCGGCATGCGCAGCAGGAATTTGAAGCCGGGCGATTCCTGGCCGCTGCCATTGCCGAGCTGCAGGCGGATCTGTTGATATTCCTTCGGCGACATGGTTTCCAGGAGGTCGAGCTGCGCCGTCATCATACGCATGATCCGGTGCACGCGGCCCATCAGCGTGACGACGCGATGCGTGTTGCGCTCCTCCATGAAAGCGATGACGTCGACCAGCGTGTAGGCCATGAGCTTCATCCAGAGCTCTTCCACCTGATGCACGATCTGGAACTGCAATTCGTCGCCATTGACCATGCCGTCAAGTGGCTTCTGACAGGCGAGCAGCTTGTCGCATTGCAGGTAAACGCCGTAGTCGCGCATTTCGGGCGCTTCGATGCGCGCGTAGTAGTCTTTCTTCTGCATCCTCGTTCCCTTTGTTCCGGCCCTCGGCCGCCAAGCATGTTTGCTCTTCCTGCAGAATACGAAATCTCGGCTTGAACATTGTTCCTATTTGTCATCCAGAATCGGATAAATAGAGTACGATCGATGAATATTGACACCGCGGAGAGAACGATGGAATTAGACGCTTTGGATCACAAGATCGTCGCAGCCCTCGAGGCCGATGCCCGCATCTCGTTTGCCGCACTTGCCGAACTCGCCGGCCTCAGCAAGACGCCATGCTGGAAGCGGGTGAAGGCGCTGGAGGAGGCTGGCGTGATCCGCGGATACAGGACGCTTCTCGATCCCGCCCGCCTCGGCTTCGGCCTGGAAGCTTTCGTGCAAGTCTCCATCGATGTCGAGCGCTTCGACGCCTTCGAAGCGGCCGTACGCCGGCATCCGCTGATCTGGCGCTGCCATGCGACGACGGGGGAGGCGGACTATCTCCTCCATATCCTGGCGACCGACATGGCCGCCCTCGACCGCTTGTTGCGGCAGGAGCTGAACCGGCTGCCGGGCGTCAGGCACACGGTGACATCGATGTCGACGCGGGAAATCAAGTCGGACATTTCGCTGGCCGAGGCCATGCGGCATGTCGGCGAATAACTTTCGGCCGTTTCGTATCGCATCGAGCCGATGAAAGGCGATGCGACCAAGGTCATACAGCAGGCGACGGAACAGGTTTTCCTGTTCCATCCCGCCTTATGTTTCCTGCGGGCTAATGAGCTTGACCGATCTGAAATAGGTCTGGAAGCGCTTCGTATCGCGTGTCAGAAGAGACAGGCCGCCGATGGCTGCATGAGCACCGATGAAGAAATCTGGCAGGACGCCGCCGCGCGTTCCGCCCGATTTTCTATATTGAGCGAAAACCTTGGCAGCGAGGAAGAGCGCCTCCCGCGGGATCGGCTCGATACGAAGCCCAGTCTCAGCAAGCATTTCGTTGAGATCTTCGATCCTATCGTAACGCACGGATATTTCGGCATATACGACATCGTTGATGCACAAAGGGCCGAGAAGGCTTGCAGCATCGAGTTGCGCGAGCGACCAGCCATACCACACGGGATCGTTCGTGATGATATCGAGCAGCACGTTGGAATCGACGAAAATCACCTCAATCTTCGCCGCGCGTCAAAGCCATGATTTCGTCCGTGCTCATACCTTTGCCGGCATGACCACGGAACTTGCCGAATCGGCTAGCCTGCTCCTGTGTATCCACCGGGACAAGAACGACGTTGCCATCGGACATGCGGCGAAAATCGACCTGGCTTCCGGGTCCGATCCCAAGCATGTCGCGGACGGCCTTGGGAATCGTCACCTGTCCTTTCGCTGTTACGGTCGTGCTCATCTCTTCCTCGGTAATACTTTCTTGAAAAGAGGTATTACTTTTGGCGATCGAATTCAAGATTGTCCGGCTGCGTGCGGTTTTCGCAGCAATCACATCGGTGGCACGGTGCCGTTGAGGCCGACGGCGACGCGGTTGGCAGAGACTGTGGAATCGGCGTTGCGTTCGCCTGTGATAAAGACGCCGGCGCCCGGTTTCAGGTCGGTTTTCGTCGCCGATGTCAGCGTAACGACGGGAGTGCCCTTGGGGATGCTGATCTTGCGTTCGCCGCCCTTGTAGGTAAGCGTCAATGTCGGACCGTCGACGGAGGTCACGGCGTTGGCGACCGTGGCGTTGGTCATCGAGCTGTTCGGCGCCGAATCCCAGGGGCGATCGCCTTCGCCGGTTCCCTTCATCGAGGCCGGAAAGATGACCACTTCTAGAGCGCCGTTGATGCCGCTGTTGGTCGGCTGCGAGGCGATGCCGACAAAATCGCCCGGCTTGATGTCGCCGACGGCAGCCTGGACGACGCCGCCGACGTTGCCGCCGGATTTCAGCGCGACAGTCACGTCGCTGCCATCTCGGGACTTGACCTTGAGCGTATCGCCATTGAGGCTTTCCACGGTGCCGCGCACTTTGACGAGCTCGGCGGCATCAGCGCTTTGCAGCGCGGCAAGCATGGCGACGGAAAGCGTCAGCGCAGCCGTGATCAGACGTTTGCGATGCATGGGCATTAACTCCCTTGATATACAGGCCGAGCGATCTGTCGGTCATCTTTGATCTGGAGGATATGGAGGGCTAAATTGATCGGCAGCAGGCCGCGCAACGGGTTTGCGCCATCTGCATCCTGATCCTAGGCGCCGCTTTCATCACTCGCCACTCAAACAAGCGTGAGACGGGCGTCTCGCCCGACGCGGTGAGAAATTCCTGGAAAAGGCCGGATATTTCCCGGAACATCAAGCATTGCTTAACATTTACCGCTAGACTGCGCCGGTTATCTCGAATTCCCTATCGCGCTTTGCGCTGGGCTGGGGAGATTGGAGAACGAAATGACCGCGATTCGTCCGCTTCTGATCGGAATCCTCCTGATTCTGGCATTGGTTCTGATTGCGCTCAGTATTCTGCTGGTCGATCCCGCCCAGCCAGTCCGTCAATCCGAAAGCCTTATTCCGCCGCCGACAGAGTCCCCGCAGCGCCCTTAAAGTGATGCGGGAAAATGGTCAGCTTGCCGGTGTAAATCGCGCCACGAGGCTATGGCGATCCCCAGGATAGGTCAGGCGGACATGCGTGATCGGGCCGGCCGCGCTCCAGGTGCGCCGTTCGACTACCAGGCAGGCCGTGCCTTTCTGAACATCGAGGTTGGCGGCAGCGTCACCCTCGACGGATATGGCGCGGATCTGGTGTTCGGCGGTGCTCCACGGCACTTGGTTGAGCAGCCAGGGGCCGGGCGGCAAGGTCTCGAAATCGGCCGTGGCCGCCTCCGGCACGGCATCGAGATTGATGACACGATCTTCCAGGCAGAAGGGGCGCGGGCCGGCGTAATGGATGCAGGTGATCTCCACCACCGAGACCGAACCGACGAACTGCAGCCGGTGCGCGTCCTCAGGTCGTCCGCGCCGTTCCGCGAGTCTTATCAGCCTGTGTGAATAAGGCAGATTGAGCGACTGGACCTCCGACTTGATGTCGTGGATCTCGAGCACGGCGGATTGCGCCTGCGGATGCGTGACGAAACTGCCCGAGCGTTTTCGCCGTTCGATCAGACCGGCGCGCGCAAGCTGGGTCAGCGCCTTGTTCACCGTCATGCGCGAGCAATCATATTGATCCGCCAATTCCATCTCGAATGGAATGCGGTGGCCCGGCGGCCAGGCGCCGGAGACGATCCGGCCTTCGATATCGGTGAGGATACGCTGATGCAGGGTCGCATCTTTGCTCGTGGTCATACCGCCCATCTGTTCCGTGAAAGACATGGAATTTCCCGCAAGTTATTTAGGGGTCAATCAATGGGAGGAAAAGCGGTATTTAAGCAATGAGTTCAGCCATCGCCTTGCGGAATCGCGCCGAGATTGCCTCCCGCTTGATATGATGGCCGCCTTCGACCTGCTTGCGGCCCAGCGCCCAGACGCCATCGACCTTGACGCCGCCAGCAAACGTCCAGTGATCGAGAATGCGGTCGCCGGAGAGATAGGGTGCCGCACTCACATCGAGCGAAACGATGTCGGCATGGTTGCCGACGGCAAGGCCTGCCGCTGCCTTGAGAGCCGCGCCGCCGCCCGCCAGCGCGCCGTCGAACAGCATGCGGGCGGTCGAACCGCCTGATGTTGCGATGACGTTGCGGGCGCGCAGCGCCAGGCGCTGCGAATATTCGAGCTGCCGCAACTCCTCCGGCACGGAGATGAGAATATTGGAATCGGAACCGACGCCGTAGTGGCCACCTGCTTCCAAGAATAGCGGTGCCGGGAACACGCCATCGCCAAGATTGGCTTCTGTGATCGGGCAAAGGCCGGCGATCGCGCCGCTCCTAGCCATGCGCCGCGTCTCATCCTCGGTCATGTGTGTGGCATGGATCAGGCACCAGCGCTCATTGACGGGCGCATTGTCGAGCAGCCACTGCACTGGCCGGGCACCCGACCAGGCGATGCAATCCTCCACTTCTTTCACCTGCTCGGCGACATGGATGTGGATCGGCCCCTCGCCGGCAATCGGCACAAGCTTGGCCAGTTCCTCGGGCGTCACGGCCCGCAGGCTATGCGGCGCGATGCCGAGTTCGGCGCCGGGCAGGCGGCTCGTCACCGTGCGGCAGCCGGCCATAAGGGCTTCGAAGCTCTCGATCGAATTGATGAAGCGGCGCTGGCCGTCGATGGGAGCGGCGCCGCCGAAGCCGGAATGGGCGTAGAAGACGGGCAGCAGCGTCAGCGCAATGCCGGTCTCAGTGCTGGCGGCGCCGATGCGCTCGGCCAGTTCGGCGATGTTGGCATATTGGCTGCCGTCCTTGTCATGATGCAGATAGTGGAATTCGCCGACCCGGGAGAATCCTGCTTCCAGCATTTCCATATAGAGCTGCGCGGCAACGGCCTCGACATGGTCAGGGGTCATCGACAAAGCGAATTTGTACATGACGGTGCGCCAACTCCAGAAGCTGTCGTTGGCCGGGCCGCGGACTTCGGCAAGGCCGGCCATAGCGCGCTGGAAGGCATGGCTGTGCAGGTTCGGCATGGCAGGCACCAGAACATCCTGCCTGTCGTCGCCGGCTTCGGGAGCGACATCGGTGACGATCTCGGCGATGCGGCCGCCTTCGAGGGTCAGTCGCACATTCTCGTGCCATCCGTCGCCAAGCATTGCGACGCGTGCATGAAGTCTCGTCATGGTCTCACCCTTTCCTTTCGGACATGGAGTCCAAAATCCCTCTTGTCAGCCTTTCGATTATGTATATACATTATGAGCCAACGAGGAAAGGCGTAAAGCTGATGGGTGGGAACAATTTTTCCGAAGACGGCCCCAACGATGGCAAGGAAAACTGCGGGGCAAGCCGCGTCTGGCGGAATGCTCGCCTTGCAACCTTGAAAGAGGGTAAGGCCCGGCTCGGCACGATCGAGAAGGGCGCAATCCTGACCAAGGGCGGCCGCATCGTCTTTGCCGGCAGCGAAGCCGATCTGCCCGATACGTCAGGTGCAGAAATCGTCGATCTCGAAGGGCGCTGGGTGACCCCTGGCCTCGTCGATTGCCACACACATATCGTCTATGGCGGCAACCGCGCCCGCGAATTCGAGATGCGGCTGGAAGGCGCGAGCTACGAAGAGATCGCGCGTGCCGGCGGCGGCATCGTTTCCTCCGTCAACGCAACGCGGGCACTGTCGGTGGATGAGCTTGTCGCCGTCGCCTTGCCGCGTCTCGACACTCTGCTGTCCGAAGGCGTAACGACAATCGAGGTGAAGTCGGGCTACGGCCTCAACATTGAATCCGAATTGAAGATGCTGCAGGCCGCGCGCAAACTGGAGACAGTCCGCCCGGTTCGCGTCGTGACTTCTTATCTCGGTGCGCACGCGACCCCGGCTGAATACAAGGGGCGTAACGGCGATTATATCGATGATGTCGTGCTGCCCGGTTTGAAGCAAGCCCAGGCCGAAGGCCTTGTCGATGCCGTCGACGGCTTCTGCGAGGGCATTGCCTTTTCGACGGCCGAAATCGCCCGCGTCTTCGATCTTGCCAAGTCGCTCGGTATTCCGGTGAAGCTGCATGCCGAACAACTTTCCAATCTCGGCGGTGCCAAGCTTGCCGCTTCCTATGGTGCTTTATCAGCCGATCACGTCGAATATCTCGATGAGGACGGCGTCAAGGCGATGGCTGCGGCTGGCACGGTTGCCGTGCTGCTGCCAGGCGCCTTCTATGCCATCAACGAGAAGCAGAAGCCGCCGGTTCAGGCCCTGCGTGATGCAGGCGTCTCGATCGCCATTGCCACGGACTCCAATCCCGGTACCTCACCGCTGACCTCGCTGCTGCTGACCATGAACATGGCGGCCACCCTTTTCCGCCTGACGGTCGAGGAGTGCATTGCCGGCGCCACCCGTGAGGGTGCGCGTGCCCTTGGTCTGCTCTCCGAGACGGGGACGCTCGAGGCCGGCAAGTCGGCCGATTTTGCCATTTGGGATGTCGAAAGCCTGGCGGAGCTTGTCTACCGCATCGGCTTCAATCCCCTCCATGCACATGTTTTCAAGGGAAAGAGGTTCAACCGATGACTGTTGTTCTCCATCCGGGTTCCGTCTCGCTGCAGCAGCTGGCGACGATCTATTGGAGCGGTGAGCCGGCTAAGCTCGATGCGTCTTTCGATGCCGGCATCGCCAAGGCAGCCGCCCGCATCGCCGAAATAGCCGCCGGCAATGCGCCGGTTTACGGCATCAACACCGGCTTCGGCAAACTCGCATCGATCAAGATCGACAGTGCGGATGTCGCAACGCTGCAGCGCAATCTCATTCTCTCGCATTGCTGCGGCGTGGGCCAGCCGCTGCCTGAGAATGTCGTTCGCCTCATCATGTCGCTGAAGCTGGTTTCGCTCGGACGCGGCGCGTCCGGCGTGCGGCTGGAGCTGGTGCGGCTGATCGAAGGCATGCTCGAAGGGGGCGTCGTGCCCGTCATTCCCGAAAAGGGTTCGGTCGGCGCTTCGGGCGATCTTGCGCCGCTGGCGCATATGACTGCGGTCATGATGGGGCACGGCGAGGCCTTCTATGCCGGCGAGCGGCTTTCCGGCGCGGCAGCGCTCGAAAAGGCTGGTTTGAAGCCGGTCGTGCTCGCTGCAAAGGAAGGGCTGGCGCTGATCAACGGCACGCAGGTCTCGACCGGTCTTGCGCTTGCGGGCCTCTTCCGTGCTCATCGTGCCGCCCAGGCCGCGCTCATTACCGGCGCGATGTCGACGGATGCGGCGATGGGTTCCTCCGCCCCGTTCCATCCCGATATTCATACTCTGCGCGGCCATAAGGGTCAGATCGATACCGCCGCAGCCCTTCGCGGCCTATTGGCCGGTTCCGTGATCCGCGAAAGCCATATCGAAGGCGACGAGCGCGTGCAGGACCCTTATTGCATTCGTTGCCAGCCGCAGGTGGATGGCGCCTGCCTCGACCTTCTGCGCTCCGTCGGCCGTACCCTTGAAATCGAGGCCAATGCCGTCACCGACAATCCGCTGGTACTTTCGGATAATTCCGTCGTTTCCGGCGGCAATTTCCATGCCGAGCCTGTCGCTTTCGCCGCCGACCAGATTGCCATCGCTGTCTGCGAAATCGGCGCAATCGCCCAGCGCCGCATCGCGCTGCTCGTCGATCCTGCGCTCAGCTACGGCCTGCCGGCCTTCCTCGCCAAGAAGCCCGGCCTGAACTCCGGCCTAATGATTGCCGAAGTGACCTCGGCTGCGCTGATGTCGGAAAACAAGCAGATGTCGCACCCGGCCTCTGTCGATTCGACGCCGACCTCGGCCAACCAGGAAGACCATGTTTCTATGGCCTGCCATGGCGCCCGCCGCCTGCTGCAAATGACCGAAAACCTCTTCGGTATCATCGGCATTGAGGCGCTGACGGCTGCCCAGGGCGTCGAGCTGCGCGCGCCGCTGACGACCAGCCCGGAACTGACCCTTGCCATTGCTTCGATCCGCGCCGCCGTGCCGTCGCTGGAAGAGGACCGCTACATGGCGAACGACCTGAAAGCCGCCAGCGAGCTTATCGGCTCCGGCGCGCTCAATGCCTCGATTTCAACCAACATCCTGCCCTCCTTGGAGATGTGACATGACCAACCCACGCCATAATATCCGCGAGATCCGCGCGCCTCGTGGTCCGGAGCTCAATGCCAAGAGCTGGCTGACTGAAGCGCCGCTGCGCATGCTGATGAACAACCTCGACCCGGACGTTGCCGAGAACCCGAACGAGCTGGTCGTTTATGGCGGCATTGGTCGCGCCGCCCGCACCTGGGATGATTTCGACCGTATCGCCGCGACGCTGAAGACGCTCAACGAAGACGAGACGCTGCTTGTGCAGTCCGGCAAGCCGGTCGCCGTGTTCCGCACCCACAAGGATGCGCCGCGCGTGCTGATCGCCAACTCCAACCTCGTGCCGCATTGGGCAACCTGGGATCACTTCAATGAGCTGGATAAGAAGGGTCTTGCCATGTACGGCCAGATGACGGCCGGCTCGTGGATCTACATCGGCACGCAGGGTATCGTGCAGGGCACCTACGAGACCTTCGTCGAAGCCGGTCGCCAGCACTACAACGGCAACCTCAAGGGCAAGTGGATCCTGACCGGCGGTCTCGGCGGCATGGGCGGCGCACAGCCGCTGGCGGCTGTCATGGCCGGCGCCTGCTGCCTCGCCGTCGAAAGCGACGAAACCCGCATCGATTTCCGCCTGCGCACCCGTTATGTCGACGAGAAAGCAAAGACGCTCGATGAAGCGCTTGCTTTGATCGACAAGTGGACGAAGGCTGGCGAAGCCAAGTCCGTCGGCCTGCTCGGCAACGCTGCAGAAATCTTCCCGGAACTCGTAAAGCGCATGAAGGCCGGCGGACCGCGTCCGGATATCGTCACCGACCAGACCTCCGCCCACGACCCGCTGAACGGCTATCTGCCGATCGGCTGGACGGTGGCCGAACACCGGGCCAAGCGCGAGAGCGATCCGAAGGCCGTCGAAGCCGCCGCCCGTACCTCCATGAAGGTGCATGTCGAAGCCATGGTCGCCTTCTGGGATGCCGGCGTGCCGACGCTCGACTATGGCAACAATATCCGCCAGGTTGCCAAGGAAGAGGGTTTCGAAAACGCCTTCGCTTTCCCGGGCTTCGTGCCGGCCTATATCCGCCCGCTCTTCTGCCGCGGTATCGGTCCGTTCCGCTGGGCTGCCCTCTCGGGCGATCCGGAAGATATCTACAAGACCGACGCCAAGGTGAAGGAGCTGCTGCCCGACAACAAGCACCTGCACAACTGGCTCGACATGGCACGCGAGCGCATCGCCTTCCAGGGCCTGCCGGCGCGCATTTGCTGGGTCGGTCTCGGCGATCGCCACCGCCTCGGACTTGCCTTCAACGAAATGGTCAGGAACGGCGAGCTGAAAGCGCCCGTCGTCATCGGCCGCGACCATCTCGACTCTGGCTCGGTCGCTTCGCCGAACCGCGAAACGGAAGCCATGAAGGACGGCTCGGATGCCGTGTCCGACTGGCCGCTCTTGAATGCCCTGCTCAACACAGCATCGGGCGCCACCTGGGTATCGCTGCATCACGGCGGCGGCGTCGGCATGGGCTTTTCCCAGCACTCCGGCATGGTCATCTGCGCCGACGGCACGGATGATGCCGCCAAGCGCCTGGAGCGCGTTCTCTGGAACGACCCGGCGACTGGCGTCATGCGCCATGCCGATGCCGGCTACGACATCGCCCTCGACTGGGCCAAGAAGCAGGGCCTGCGCCTGCCGGCCATCCTGGGGAACTGAGATGAAGCTGCTGCGCGCCAGTGACCATAAGCGCATGCCTTGGAAAAACGGCGGCGGGGAAACGGTGGAGATCGCCGTTTCGCCTGAGGGCGCCGGGCTTGCCGACTTCGACTGGCGCGTCAGCATGGCGACCGTTGCCACGGACGGCCCGTTCTCGGTCTTTCCCGGCATCGATCGTACGCTATCCATTCTCAATGGTGAGGGCATGACCCTTTTCATCGAGGGGCGCTCACCCGAACGCCTCACACAGGCAAGCGAGCCGCTGGCCTTCGCTGCCGACGCGCCGACTTCGGCGACATTGATCGACGGGACGATTACCGATCTCAATGTCATGACGCGGCGGGGCCGTTTTACGCATTCCGTGCGGCGCGTTTTGGTCGATGGACCTAGCGAAGTCGCTTTCGGGGACGGGACCATTCTTGTTCTTTGCCATCGCGGCAATGCCGAAATCGATGGCATGGCGCTTGATGCGGGCGATTGCCTTTTGATTTCCGACGACAGCGCCGGGCGGCACTCGATCTCGGGCAAGGCGCAGCTATTCCATATCGCCATCGCGGCAATATAGCCAGCTATCTGCTGTTCCTTGACTTGACACCTGCCCAGCTCGGTCATCCTATTTCTATCTACTAGAAAGAGGATACCGGCATGAGCGACGACCAGATCCCCGCCGATAGCAAGCTTACGACTTCCAAGCGCCGCTGGGCGGCGGAAGGCAAGTTTCTGACGGGGCGCGTCAGCCGGCCCGAAACAGAGCGGCTGCCGCCGGGGCAGCATCTTGTCAAGAACTGGCCGGTGCTCGATCTCGGCGTGCAGCCGCAGATTTCTTTGCCGAGTTGGCGGCTCGATGTGATCGGCTTCGTGGAAAATCGACTCAGCCTCGATTGGGCCGCTTTCCGGGCGATCGAGCAAAGCACCCGCGTCAGCGATATTCACTGCGTGACGACCTGGTCGCGCTATGACAATCGCTGGGAAGGGGTTTCGACGCGCGATCTCCTCGATCTTGCCATGCCGACAGCGGAGACGCAGCATGTGCTGCTGACGAGCTATGACGGCTACACCACAAACTTGCCGCTTGCGGATTTCGCTGCCGAAGATGCGATTCTGGCCACCGCTTGGGAGGGCCAGCCGTTGACCGGCGAGCATGGCGGCCCAATGCGCCTCGTCGTGCCGCATCTTTACTTCTGGAAGAGCGCCAAGTGGCTGAACCGTATTGAGTTCATCGGTGCGGACAGGGCCGGTTTCTGGGAGAAGAACGGCTATCACATGTATGGCGATCCCTGGCGCGAGCAGCGCTATTCGGACGATTGATGAATCTTGCGGGTGGGATGTCTTTGGATTGGCTCTCTCGAACCGCGGTTCTATGTCACCCTGTCAATTTTTAATGGCAACAGCTTGGATTTGTGACTTTGCAAGCCACCATGATGGGCGTATTCAATGATCATATGATTGCTGCCGGTAATGCACGGCCTCCTTGAACGCCAATCTCCGAAATTTCATCCCATGACCGTTGCCCGGACCACAGAAGAACCTTCCGAAGCAAGCTTCGGCCGGCAGTCCCGCATCATCGCCCTGGTGGTCGCCGTGTCCTTCTTCATGCAAATCCTGGATGGCACCATCGTCACCACGTCGCTGCCGCAGATGGCGATGACCTTCGGCGTCGAGCCGGTGTCGATGAGCATCGGCATCACGGTCTATCTGCTCACCATGGCGGCCTTCGTCCCGCTGGCCGGCTGGGCCGGCGATCGCTATGGCGCGCGGCGTGTATTCCTGGCATCGATCATCATCTTCACCGTGGCATCACTGTTCTGCGGTCTTTCGGGCAGTCTGACCGAGTTCATCACTGCCCGCGCCATACAGGGCGTCGGCAGCGCGCTGATGACGCCCGTGGGACGCATCATCGTTCTGAAAAACGCGCGCAAGTCCGATCTGGTGCATGCCATCTCGATGATCACCTGGCCGGCGCTGACGGCTCCGGTCATCGGCCCGGTGCTCGGCAGCTTCATCACCACCTATCTCAGCTGGCACTGGAACTTCCTGATCAATATCCCGATCGGCATCATCGGGCTCGGTCTCGTCCTGCGCTTTGTGCCGGATCAACGGGAGGAAAAGGCTGCGCGGCTCGATTTCATCGGTTTCCTGCAATCGGCGGCGGGGTTGACCTTCCTGCTCGCCGGTCTGGAATTCGTGGTCCAAGGTACCACGGGATTGGCACCCAGCATTGCACTCATTGCTGCTGGTGTGGTTTTCTCCGTCATCGCCACCCGGCATTTTATGACGGTCGATGCGCCCCTGCTCGATCTCTCCGCCTTCAAGGTGCAGACCTTCGCGATGTCGACGCTTTCTGCCGGTACGGCGAGCCGGGTCGCGATCAACGCCACGCCCTTTCTAATTCCCTTGCTTTTCCAGGTCGGGTTCGGGCGCACGGCGATCGATGCCGGCACCTATCTGCTATTCTACTTTGCCGGCAATCTCGGCATGAAGGCGATCACCACGCAGACGTTGAGAATCTTTGGCTTCCGCAGTGTGCTCGTCGTCAATGGCGTGATCTCGTCGGCTAGCATCGGCGGCTGTGCGTTCCTGTCGCCGGCGACGCCGGACCCACTGATATATTGCCTGCTATTCATCGCCGGCCTTTCGCGGTCTATGAACTTCACGGCGCTGAATACGCTTGGCTTTGCCGATATCCATGCAGCGCAGCGCAGTTCGGCCTCGACATTGTCGAGCATGCTGCAGCAGGTTTCGCTGCTGCTCGGCGTTGCCGTCGCTGCCGCCGTTCTTAATCTCTCGCGCATGATTCATGGTGGGGAAACGCTCTCGCTTGTCGATTTTCGCTGGGCTTTCCTTGTCGTTGGGCTTATCGGTGCCATCTCCGCATTGCGCTTTATCAGCCTGCCGCACGATGCCGGCGCAGAGGTGTCCCGCCATAAAGTGAAGACCTGATCAAAACCTTAGAATTCTTAACGATATTGAGACGCAAGCCGCTGTAAAAATGGCTCGTCCGTTCCCATATGAATGTTGCTTCAACTCCCATAGGAGGCAGTCTTATGCTGCTCAGAACCCTCGCCATCTCCGCTCTCGTCCTCGGCATGTCCAGCGCCGCCATGGCGGAACAAGCTCATAAGCATCATCCCAAGCGCGTCAATGTCGAGGCGTTCCAGGCGGATGTCGGCAATGTCGACCATTCTAAGGACGCAATTCTCCCGGATGGCACCATCAACACCGACCCGTCCGTGACTGGCCCGATCCGCGCCGGCGACTCCATTTCCCGACTGCAATGCGCCGCTGCCCCGAACTCCGTCGGCGCTCGTTCGAGCACCTATAGTGCAGGCTCCGCTTCTCTTTGCCCGTAATGGTGTGGCGCTGGCCTTAGGCCAGCTCGATATCCGTTTGGCTGAATCGGTCGCTTTTCGACAATAGCGGCTGGCGATAATAGCGGGCGCAGGCATAGGTCATGCAATCGTCAAGGCTGAGGCGCGCCCGATGGTCGCCTTGGCCATAACGCTGATAAGCTTCCGTCGCCAAGGTGGCGGCGCGGGGCGGCACCGCAAGCAGCTGAATGTTCATGAGCTGCAAAAATGTGCGGACAGCTTCGCCGGCCTCGGTCGGCGACAATCCCAAAATATCTGAGACCAGGATAGCGGCATTCGCTGCGGAAAGCGGCGAGGTCATTCGCGCCGTTGCCGGCTGCATGCGGATGGCAAAGGCACGCGCCTCCTCTTCGTCGGTCATCATCGCCGACAGTACCGTCGCGTCGATAAACATCAGGCCTCTCCCGCGGTGCCGGCACTTGCACCTTTGCCAGTGGCTTTCTGCTTGAGATTGCGGCAGAAGGCGACGGCGACATCGGCTAAGGCTGGCTTGGTCAGCTCCTCATCCAGCGCCTTCTGCAGCGCGAGCCGCACTGCCTCGGTCTTGGTGGAAGCCTTGGTCAGCGCCTGGTAGCGCCGTGCCAGCCTATCGATGGCATCGTCCTTGATGTAAAGCGGCATGGAATATCCTTTTCAATTTCCTGGATATCCTTAGGATGTATCTGTCTCCAGGGCAATCGCGTCTTGCGGATCACTTTGCGCTCTTCCTTTGCGATATTTAGATGACGGACATCATCTAACGTGATAGCAATGACAACTGAAGATACCGTTTGCTGACCGCGAGGAGATGTCATGCCCGCTATCGATCCCGTCGTTATCGTTTCCGCTACGCGCACGCCGCTTGGCCGTTTCCAGGGCGAACTCTCGTCATTGCAGGCGCCGGAACTCGGCGCGCATGTCATTCGCGCGGCTTTGGAGCGTGCCGGTCTTTCGGCAGAGAGGGTGGATGAGGTTCTCTTCGGCTGCGTGCTGCCTGCGGGGCAGGGACAGGCACCCGCTCGCCAGGCTGCTCGCGGGGCTGGCTTGCCGGATGCCGTCGGTGCCACCACCGTCAACAAGGTCTGCGGCTCTGGCATGAAGGCGACCATGCTGGCGCACGACCTGCTTCTCGCCGGTTCGGCCTCCATCGCGGTTGCCGGCGGCATGGAATCCATGTCGAATGCGCCCTATCTCCTCGCCAAGGCCCGTGGCGGCTATCGCATGGGCCATGACCGCATCTTCGACCATATGATGCTCGACGGGCTCGAGGACGCCTATGAGAAAGGCCGCTCGATGGGCGATTTCGGCGAGATGGCGGTCGAGGCCTATCAGTTCAGCCGCGACGATCAGGATACCTATGCAGTGGAGACCCTGTCTCGCGCTCGCAAGGCGCTCGAAACCGGCGCTTTCGAAGCCGAAATCACCCCGGTGTCAGTGATGGCGAAAGGCGGTCCGGTAACAGTCGCCAAGGATGAGCATCCGCAGAAGGTTTCACCTGAAAAGATCCCGACGCTCAAGCCCGCCTTCCGCAAGGATGGCACGATTACCGCTGCCAGTGCCTCGGCCAACGCCGATGGCGCTGCCGCCCTGATCCTGACGCGCCGCTCGCTCGCCGAGCGTGAGGGATTGCCCATCCTCGCCGAAATCAAGGCGCATGCCACGCACTCCCAGGAGCCGGCCTGGTATACCACCGCGCCGATCCCGGCGATCCGCAAGGTGCTCGACAAGACCGGGTGGAAGATCGGCGATGTCGATCTCTTTGAGATCAACGAGGCCTTCGCCGTCGTCGCCATGGCGGCCGCGAAAGAGCTCGGTATTGCGCGCGATCGGCTTAATATCAATGGTGGCGCCTGCGCCCTCGGCCATCCGATCGGTGCCACCGGGGCACGGTTGATCGTGACGCTGCTGCATGCGCTGGAGCGTCAGGGTGTGAGAAAAGGCATCGCGGCACTTTGCATCGGCGGCGGCGAGGCGACGGCGATTGCGGTAGAGCGCGTTGGCTGACTGGAGCGATATAGAGACTGGTCAGCCGTGCCTATTGATGCCGCCGCCGTGGGCATGGCCCCCTCATTTGAGTCGAGCCGCGCAGGGTCCTTTAAGAGTTCCCTCCCCGCTTGCGGGGAGAGGGCTTGGGTGAGGGGCCAGGCACATCATTCCGACATCAAGGCATTCGATTGACCTGCCGAGGCGGCATCCTCACTCCTCCGACAACTCCTCCAAAATCGGGCAGTCCGGCCGCTCATTGCCGTGGCAGGCGTGGACGAGATGTTCCAGCGTGCGGCGTAGCTCCGTCAGTTCCCGGATCTTGCGGTCGATCTCGATGAGTTTTGCGGCGGCGATGTCCTTGACGTCGGCGCTGGCGCGGCTCTTGTCCTCGTAGAGCGCCAGCAGCTGCCGGCACTCCTCCACCGAGAAGCCGAGGCTGCGTGAGCGGTGCAGGAAGCGCAGCTTGTGCACGTCATCGGCGCCATAATCGCGGTAGCCATTGTCGCCGCGGTCGGGGCGGATAAGGCCGATATCCTCGTAGTAGCGGATGGTCTTGGCCGGCAGGCCGGAGCGGCCCGATGCTTCGCCGATATTCATTTTTGTTCTCCTATTTCGCCAGCCGCAGCCTCAGCGCATTGCCGATGACCGAGACCGAGGACAGGCTCATGGCGGCTGCCGCGATCATCGGCGACAGAAGCAGGCCGAAGACCGGGTAGAGCACGCCGGCTGCCAGCGGCACGCCGAGCGCGTTGTAACCGAAGGCGAAGGCAAGGTTCTGCTTGATGTTACGGATGGTCGCCTCCGACAGATGGCGCGCCCGCACGATGCCGTTGAGATCGCCCTTCACCAGCGTAATGCCGGCGCTTTCCATGGCGACGTCGGCGCCGGTGCCCATGGCGATGCCGACATCGGCTGATGCAAGTGCCGGAGCATCATTGACGCCGTCGCCGGCCATAGCGACAATGCTGCCCTTGGCCCGCAGTTGGTCGATCAGCGCCTTCTTGCCTTCCGGCAGCATGTCGGCGCGCACCTCGTCGATGCCGAGTTGCTTGGCGACGGCGGCGGCGGTCTTGCCGTTATCGCCCGTCGCCATGACGATCTTCAAGCCACTCTCATGCAGCGCCTTGATCGCGGCGGCCGTGGTCGGCTTGATCCGATCGGCGACAGCGACAAGGCCGGCCAGCTTCCTGTCGATGGCAACGAACATGACGGTCTTGCCTTCGCCGCGCAGGCGTTCGGTTTCGGCCTTCAGGGAGTTAGCGGAAACGCCAAGATCGGTCATCATCGCGGCATTACCGAGCGCGATCGCGGTTTCGCCGGTGCGGCCCTCGACGCCCTTGCCGGTCACTGCCGAGAAGCCGGAAATGTCGACGAAATGCGCTCCCCGCGCCTCGGCGCCGGCAACGATCGCTTCCGCCAGCGGGTGCTCGGAGCCGCGCTCTAGGCTGGCGGCGAGCGAGAGGAGGCTGGCTTCATCGGTACCTGGCGCGGTGACGATGTCGGTCAGGTTCGGCTTGCCCTCGGTCAGCGTGCCGGTCTTGTCGACGATCAATGTGTCCACTTTCGCAAAGCGTTCCAGCGCCTCGGCATCGCGCACCAGCACGCCCACGTGGGCACCGCGGCCGGTGGCGATCATGATCGACATGGGGGTTGCCAACCCCAGCGCACACGGGCAGGCGATGATGAGCACGGCGACGGCGGCAAGCAGCGCATGCGCCAGTCGCGGCTCCGGCCCGATAAAGGCCCATACGGCAAAGGCGATGATGGCGGCTGCGACGACGGCTGGCACGAAGACGGCGGAGACGCGGTCGACCATCGTCTGGATCGGTGCGCGCGAGCGCTGCGCCTTGGCAACGAGCTCGACGATGCGTGACAGCGTCGTCTCGGCGCCGACCTTCTCGGCCTGGATGATGAGCGTACCGTTCCTGTTGATCGTCCCGCCGGTCAAAGCATCACCCTTAGCCTTTTCGACCGGCAGGGGCTCGCCTGTGATCATCGATTCATCGACGGTGGATTGGCCCTCGATGACGGAGCCGTCCACGGGGATGCGCTCGCCGGGGCGCACACGCAGCCGGTCGCCGGCCTGGATTTCGTCGACGGGCACATCGGTTTCGCTGCCGTCGGCGCCGATGCGCCTCGCCGTTTTCGGCGCGAGGTCGAGAAGCGCGCGGATGGCCGAGCCGGTGCGTTCGCGGGCCTTTAGTTCCAGCACCTGACCGACGAAGACCAGCGCAACGATGACGGAAGCTGCCTCGAAATAGACGGGCACGCTCTCGCTATGCCCGCGGAAGCTCATCGGAAACAGGCCGGGGGCAAGCGTGGCGATGACGCTATAAACATAGGCGGTGCCGACGCCGAGGCCGATTAGCGTCCACATATTCGGGCTTCTGTTGACGAGCGAGTTCCAGGCACGGCGGAAGAAGGGCAGGGCCGCCCACAGCACGACCGGCGTCGCAAGCACGAGTTCGAACCATGTGGCGATCGGTTCTCCGATCCAATCACGGATGGGTAGGCCGATCATCGGACCCATGCTGATGATGAGCAGCGGCAGCGACAGCGCGGCACTGATCCAGAGACGGCGCGTGAAATCGATCAATTCCGGGTTCGGGCCTTCATCGGCCGAGGGCACGCCCATGGGCTCCAGGGCCATGCCGCATTTCGGGCAATCGCCGGGATGGTCGCTGACGACTTCGGGGTGCATCGGGCAGGTATAGAGCGTGCCCTTCGGTACCGGCTTCGGTGCAGGCTTGTTGCCGTTGAGGTAGGCCGATGGATCCGCCTCGAACTTTGTCCTGCAGCCGGCCGAGCAGAAATAGAATTTCTCGCCCTCGTGCTTCAGGAAATGGGGCGCCGTGGCGCGGTCGACCGTCATGCCGCAGACGGGATCGTTGGCGGTGAGATAGCTTTCCGGCGCAGCCTCGAACTTCGCGCGGCAGCCATTGCAGCAGAAATGGAAGGTGCGGCCTTGATAGTCCAGCGATGGTTTGCCAGCGTTCGGATCGACCGTCATGCCGCAGACGGGATCGCGTGTCACCGCCTCTTGCGGGTGATCGTGATGATGGTGATGACCATGGCCGTGATGGCTGTGATCATGTTCGTCATGCAATGTCATATCAAACTCCATTGCCCGGAATCGGGCGTTGGATAGGTTTATGAACCTTCCTGTTACTGGAAGGTCAAGATGAAAAATAGTGATTGTCGTCCACAGTTCACAGAACTCCTTTCCTATCGCATCACACGGGGCGGTGATAAGTTCCGTAAGGCCGATTCAATAAAGCGATTCCAATGCGATATGATTTGACCACGCTCCCGATTCCGACACTTCTGCCCGCCATCATCAAGGCGGAAGACATGCTGGCGCGTCTGGACGAGCGCGTTCTGCGGCATGCCGTGGCGGACGGTTTTCGCGAGCGCGGGCATTTTTTCGATGCCGCGGGTGCCCTCTGGGTTAGCGGTGAGCTGGTGCATGTGGAGGATCTGGTCCTGCACGATGCGCGCATGGATACACGCACGCCGACCCATGAATTGACCATCGCTCACGCCGTGCTGCGGACGAGGCGCCGTCTTTGGACCGCCGATCCTTCCTGGGGACTTGAGGCGACCGGCCTTGCGGTCCTGCGTGGTGACGCGGGGGAGGCCGACGAGGCGATCGTGGTGCGTCCGACACTTGCCGAAGCATCGGAGCCCGAGGTGTCGGAGGATGAGGATGACGATTTCGGCGTCGATTTTGCCGAGATCGACGCCATTCTCGCCCGATCTGACAAGGTCCTAAATGGCGGTGTCCCGGAAGCCCGGCCGGCGACGGTCGATGTCCATGATCCGCTTGCGCTCGTTCGCGACGAGGATTGGGATGAAGACGAGCGACTGGAGCACTGGCGCGCCACCCTTCGCGATGCGGATCGGCTGCCGCCGGTTCTTGGTGCTGCCGTGCTTTTCGACGCCTGGGAGCGGATCGAACCGCTGCGCCGGCAGCACTGGCTTGGCGGCTTGCTGGCGAGTGCCTATCTGCGCAGCCGCGGCAAGATCACCTCACATCTCTTCTGCCTGAATGTCGGCCTGAAAGCGGTCCGGCACGATCGGCGGCGCGCGTCGGACCGCATCACGCGCCTGACGGCCTTTCTGGAGGCCATGGCGCTTTCGGCCGAATCGGGCCTGAAGGAGCTCGACCGTCTGTCGCTCGCCAAGCTGCAGATGGAATTGAGGCTCAAGGACCGGCGCTCGAACAGCAGCCTGCCGGAGGTCATCGATATCGTGCTGTCGCGACCGATTGTTTCGGCGAAGATGATCGCACGGCATGTCGGTGTTACCTCGAGAGGCGCGCTCAATCTGGTGGCCGAACTCGGCTTGCGCGAGATGACAGGTCGCGGGCGTTATCGCGGCTGGGGCGTGCTTTGACCGGTTCAACCGGCCAACACGTGGGCATATCTCGTCCTTGCAACTACAACCCTGGTTTTTGTCTAATGTAACAGTTTGTTACGCTAAGTCGCGCTAAAATGGACAAAATTTAATGGCCATACCAAATTCCTAAGCGGCTCGATGCAAGCTAGAGTCGCGCCATCTTATCGGCGATCGCAGATCGCCGAAGGTTTTGAAGGAAGGTGTGTTGATGGCTCGGACATTTCGGGTCGCGGTATGGTTGGCGATCATCGGCGCGGTTGGATACGGCGCCTATGCGACCCGCGATCGCTGGCTTGGCCCGGCGGAGAAGCTGCTCGGCTATCAGAATGCCGCAGCGCCAGCCGAGCAGGCGCAAGGCGAACGCCGGGGCGGCGGACGAAGTCAAGGCGGTGGCGGAGGGCGGCGTAGCCTTTCACAGTTCAGCGGCCCTGTTCCGGTGCTGGCCGCCGACGCTAAGACCGCCGATGTGCCCGTCTATATCGATGGCGTGGGTTCGGTAAAGGCGTTGAACACCGTCACCGTGCGGGCGCAGGTCAGCGGCAAGATCGTCGAAATTGATTTCGTGGAAGGCCAGGATATCAAGAAGGGCGATGTCATCGCCCGCATCGACGATGGAGTCTACAAGGCCCAGCGTGATCAGGCGGTTGCCAAGAAGGCACAGGACGAAGCGCTGCTTGCCGGCGCTCAACGCGATCTCGCCCGCTTTCAGCTGATGGTGAAGAGCGCGTCTGGCACGCAGCAGCAGGTCGACACCCAGACCTCGCTGGTGGCGCAGTATACGGCACAGGTCCAGGTCGATGTGGCAGCCATCGAAAGCGCGCAGGCAACGCTGGACTATACGACGATCAAGGCGCCCATCGACGGGCGCACAGGCATCCGCAACGTCGATGTCGGCAACCTCGTCAGCTCGTCGGATGCGACCGGCATCGTGACGCTGTCGCAGATCCGGCCGATCTCCGTACTGTTTTCCATTCCGCAGCAGCAGCTAGCCCGCGTCAATGCGGCAAGCGCGGCCGGAACGCTTGCTGTGCAGGCTATGGGAAGCGATGGCCAGACGGTGGTCGACAATGGCACGCTGGCGGTGGTCGACAACCAGGTCGACCCGACCACGGGCACGGTCAAGCTGAAGGCGAATTTCCCCAACGAGAAGCTGGCGCTGTGGCCGGGCGCTTTCGTCAATGCCCGCCTGCTAGTGGAGACGCTGAAGGGCGTCACTGTCATTCCAAGCGGCGCCGTGCAGCGCGGGCCGAACGGCACCTTCGTCTATATCGTCAGCCAGGACCAGACCGTTGCCATGAAGCCGGTGAAGGTACGCCAGCAGGACGACACGCAGGCCGTCATCGCCGAGGGCGTATCCCCCGGCGACAAGGTGGTGACCACGGGTTTCGCGCGGCTGCAGGACGGGTCGAAAGTTCAGATTTCGGCCAATCCGGATGAAGTGGCGCCAAATGCCCCTGCATCGAAGGATCAGGGACAGCCCGTTGCGGAGAACGATCCGCAGACGAGCCAGGACAACGGCAATGGCGGCGAGCGGCCGCACCGTCGGCACAACGGCCAAGGTGGCCATCGCGGTCAGGACGGTCAGCCTGCCGCGAGTGAGGGGCAGGGCGCGGATACGGGTGGCAACTCCGTATCCAACAATTCATCCGCCGCGCCGACGCAGCAACAATGAACGTTTCGTCGCTCTTCATCTCCAGGCCCATTGCCACCTCGCTCCTCGGGGTAGCCGTGCTGCTGGGTGGCATTCTCGGCTTTCTCTTCCTGCCGGTCGCGCCGCTGCCGCAAGTCGATTTTCCGACGATCCAGGTGACGACGCAGCTTCCAGGCGCCGATCCCGATACGATGGCGGCGCTGGTGACCGCGCCCCTGGAGCGGCCGCTCGGCCAGATCCCGTCGCTCGCCTCCATGACTTCGTCGAGCGCCTTCGGCATCAGCCAGATCACGCTGCAATTCGATCTCGGCCGGGATATCGATGGCGCCGCGCAGGATGTGCAGGCGGCGATCAATGCCGCCGGCTCGACCTTGCCGCGCACGCTTCCCTATCCGCCGACCTATTCGAAAGTGAACCCGGCGGATACGCCGATCGTGACGCTGGCGCTACGCTCCAACAGCTATTCGATCCGTGAGCTCAGCGATTTCGCCGATACGATGATGGCGCAGCGCCTGAGCGAAGTCTCAGGCGTCGGCGACGTCAACATCCAGGGCGGCGTCAAGCCTGCCATCCGCATCCAGGTGGACCTGCCGCGTCTCGCTTCCTATGGCCTGGCCCTTGAAGATATCCGTACCGCCATCACCAATGCCAGCGTCGCCGGCGCCAAGGGTGCGCTCGACGGCACGCAGCAGAGTTTCACGCTTGCCGCCAACGACCAGATCGTCGATCCGAACGTCTACAAATCGGTCATCGTCGCCTATCGCAACAGCGCGCCCGTGCAGTTGAAGGACGTGGCAACCGTCGTCGAAGGACTGGAAAACAACCGCGTCGGTGCCTGGTATCAGGGACAGCCCGCGGTCATTCTCGACATCATGCGCCAGCCGGGCGCCAATGTCATCCAGACGGTCGAGAACGTGCTGAAGCAGCTTCCGAAGCTGAAGCAGGCGATGCCGGCCGGCATTTCGCTCGATATCGTCAATGACCGCACCGAGACCATCCGGGCTTCGATCCATGACGTACAATGGACGCTGGTCATCAGTATCGGCCTCGTCATCTTGGTGGTTCTGCTGTTCTTACGAACGATGACGGCGACCTTCATTGCAGGCGTCGCGCTGCCGCTGTCGCTGATTGCCACTTTCGGCGTCATGTGGTTTGCCGGCTTCAGCCTCGACAATCTCTCGCTGATGGCGCTGACGATCGGCACCGGCTTCGTCGTCGACGACGCCATCGTGATGATCGAGAACATCGCTCGCCACATCGAAGAAGGTGAAAACCCGATGCAGGCGGCGCTGAAGGGCGCCGGCGAGATCGGTTTCACCATCATTTCGCTGACCGTCTCGCTGGTTGCTGTTTTTATCCCGCTGCTGTTCATGACCGGGATCGTCGGTCGCATGTTCCGCGAATTCGCGCTGACTCTGACCATTGCCGTCGTCGTGTCGGCCGTCGTTTCGCTGACGCTGACCCCGATGATGTGCGCGCGCATCCTGCGCAAACCCAAGGAGCGGCAGGGCGGTTTCCTGGCCGGCGCCGATCGCTTTACGGAGTGGCTGATCGAAGGCTATCGCCGCAGCCTCGTCTGGACGGTGGATCGCAGCGCCCTGATGCTCATGATCACGGTCGTGACGCTGGCCGCGACGATCGCGCTCTATGTCGTCATCCCCAAGGGTTTTCTGCCGGCTCAGGATACGGGGTTGATCACCGCCGTCATCGAGGCCGAGCCAACCACGTCTTTCGAAACGATGAAGCAGATACAGGCCGATGTCGCCGGCCGGCTGCGCAAGGATCCCGATGTCAGTGGCGTCGTCTCCGTCATCGGCACCAGCGCCAGCAATCTGACACTGAACACGGGCAATCTCAGCCTTGTGCTGAAGCCGAGGAACCAGCGTGACGCTTCCGCCGATCAGATTATCGACCGCATGCGCGAAGAGGTCGCCGGCATGCCGGGCATCCATGTCACCTTCCAGAGCGTGCGTGACATCTCGATCAGCACCCGGGCGAGCCGCGCGCCCTATCAGTACACGTTGACGGCAACGGATACGGCGACTGTGGTCGATTGGGCCGCAAAGCTGGCGCAGCGTCTGCAGCAAAGCCCGAAGCTCATCGATGTCGCCTCCGAAGTCGAAATGGGCGGCGGCCGCATCTTCGTCGATGTCGACCGTGAGACCGCCTCGCGGCTCGGCGTTTCGATGCAGGCCGTCGGCGATACTTTGAATGATGCCTTCGGTCAGCGTCAGATCGCGACGATCTACGGCCAGGCCAATCAGTATCGCGTCATTCTGGAGGCTGCACCAGAATACCAGTCGGATCCGAAATCGCTCGACAAGCTATATGTCGCCGGCGCCAGCGACACGCAGGTGCCGCTCAACGCCTTCACGACGGCGAGCTTCACGACCGCGCCGCTGGTCATCAGCCATGATGAGCAGTTTCCGGCCGTGACGCTCAGCTTCGATCTCGCCAAGGGTGCGTCGCTCAGCGATGCCGTCGCCGAGATCAAGGCGGCGGAGCTGAATATCGGCATGCCCGACAATATTCAGCGCAAATATTCCGGCGATGCCGAGGAGTTCGCCTCGTCACTCGCCGGCGAGCCCTGGCTGATCCTGGCGGCGGTCGTGACGATCTACATCGTGCTCGGCCTGCTCTATGAGAGTGCCGTTCATCCCGTTACGATCCTTTCGACGCTGCCTTCGGCCGGTGTCGGCGCCCTACTGGCGCTGATGCTGTTCGGGCAGGATCTGTCGATCATCGCGCTGATCGGCATCGTGCTCCTGATGGGCATCGTCAAGAAGAACGCGATCATGATGATCGACTTTGCGCTGGAGGCGGAGCGCAAGGAAGGTCTCGAGCCGCGCGAGGCCATCCTCAAGGCCTCGATCCTGCGTTTCCGGCCGATCATGATGACGACGCTGGCAGCGCTCTTCGGCGCCCTGCCGCTGGCGCTGGCGCAGGGCACGGGTGCCGAGCTGCGCATTCCGCTCGGGATCACCATCATCGGCGGGCTCGTGCTTTCGCAGCTCTTGACGCTTTATACGACGCCGGTGATCTATCTGGCTTTCGAACGCCTGCGCGCCCGGATCCTCGGCCGCACCAGCGGCATGCCAAGCACCGAAATGAACGAATTGGCGAGTGACGAGACATGAATATCTCCGAGCCGTTCGTCAAACGCCCGGTCGGGACGACGCTTCTGGCGATCGGGTTGGTGATCCTCGGCATCGTTGCCTATCGCTTTCTGCCCGTCGCAAGCCTGCCGACCGTCGACCTTCCCACCATCGTCGTCTCCGCCAGCCGTCCCGGCGCCGATCCCGCCAGCATGGCGGCGAGCGTTGCAGCCCCGCTTGAGCGCCATCTCGGCACGATCGCCGGCGTGACGCAGCTGACATCGGTGAGCTCGCTCGGATCGAGCACCATCATTGCCCAATTCGACCTCTCGCGCAGCGTTGATGGCGCCGCCCAAGACGTGCAGGCGGCGCTGAACGCGGCGGCGACCGACCTGCCGGGCGATCTGCCGACCTTGCCGTCCTTCCGCAAGATCAATCCGGCTGCGGCCCCCGTTCTTATTCTGGCGCTGACTTCAGACAACGTCTCTCCGAGCGCCATCTATGATGCGGCGGATACCGTGGTGGTGCAGCGCATCTCGCAGGTGGATGGCGTCGGCGGTGTAACGGTGAGCGGTGCCGATCAGCCGGCGATACGTGTTCGCCTGGATCCCGACAGGCTCGCGGCCATGGGCCTATCGCTCGATGCCGTGCGCACGGCAATCGTCAACGCCAATGTGCTCGGTCCCTTCGGCTCCATCGATGGAGCAGGCGGCGCGTTTTCCGTTGCCATGAACAGCCAGCTGCGCACGCCGGAAGCCTATGGAAGGATCATCGTGCAGAGCGGCGACGGCACAGCCGTTCGTCTCTCCGATATCGCCACAGTCGAGCCGGGCGTGCGCAACAGTCGCTCCGATGCCTGGTATGATGGCAAGCCGGCCGTGCTGCTCAACATCACCAAGCAGGCGGATGCGAATGTCATTGCCACTGTCGATGGCGTCAAACAACTGATCCCCGAGCTGCAGCGGCTCATCCCCGCCGGGGTGAACGTCTCCATTCTTTCCGACCGCACCACGACGATCCATGCCAGCGTCAACGACATGCAATGGACGCTGCTTGCCACGATCTGCCTTGTCATGGCCGTGGTCTTTATCTTCCTGCGGCGCGCCACGCCGACCTTTGCCGCCGGCGTCACCGTGCCGCTGTCGCTTGCCGGGACCTTTGCCGCGATGTGGCTCTTCGGGCTGTCGATCGACAATCTCTCCCTCATGGCGCTCGCCGTCTCCGTCGGCTTCGTCGTCGACGACGCCATCGTCATGATCGAGAACATCTATGCCAATCTGGAAACCGGCATGAAGCCAATGCGGGCGGCGCTCGAAGGCGCCAAGCAAATCGGCTTCACTGTCATCTCGATCAGCCTATCGCTGCTTGCTGCCTTCATACCGCTGTTCTTCATGGGCGGCATCGTCGGCCGCTTCTTTCAGACCTTTTCGCTGACGCTCGGCTTTACGATCGCCGTTTCGACGTTGGTGTCGCTGACGCTGACGCCGATGATCTGCGGCCATCGCCTGCGTCCGCATGATATCGATGCACGGCCCGGTCCGTTCGGCCGCCTCGTCGAGGGCACGTTGGCTGCGATTATCGGATTTTACGGCCGCACGCTGAAGGCCGTGCTGCACCATCGGGTTCTTTCCGTACTTGTCATCATCGCCTGCGTCGTCATGTCGGGCTATCTCTACGTCAAGGTTCCCAAGGGCTTCATTCCGCAGGACGATACCGGTTTCATCCAGGGCGGAACGCAGGCGGCGACCGATATTTCCTATCCGGCCATGGTGAAGCTGCAGCAGCAGGCCGCCGATATCGCCTCGAAGGACCCCGCCGTTTCCGGTATTGGCTCCTCCGTGGGTGGTGGAGGCTTCTCCAGCTCCATCAATCGCGGGCAGCTCTTTATCTCGCTGAAGCCGGAATCGGAGCGTGCGCCAACGGCCGACGTCATAGACCGGCTCCGTAAGCAGTTGATGGCCGTTCCGGGCCTCAGCACCTTCCTGTTTTCGCCCGGCGATATCCGCGCCGGGGCGCGCCAGTCGCAATCGCAGTATCAATTCACCGTCTGGGGCGCGAATTATGACGAGCTGGTCGAATGGGCACCCAAGGTGTTGCAGCGCCTCCAGGCCCTTCACGAACTGACCGATGTCGCGACCGACAGGCAGCCCAACGGCTTGCAGGCGACCGTCAATATCGACCGCAGCATGGCCTCGCAGCTCGGCGTCAACATCCAGTCCATCGATGCCGCGCTGAACAACGCTTTCGCGCAGCGGCAGATCTCGACAATCTACACGCAGCGCAACCAGTATCGCGTCGTGCTGGAAGCGGATCCGAATTATGCGCTCGACCCACATGATATTTCTAAGCTCTATGTGCCGGCCTCCGGCGGCACGCAAGTACCGCTGAGCGCCGTCGCATCGATCGATCGAACGCTCGCGCCGCTGGTGGTCAACCACCAGGGGCAGTATCCTGCCGTGACGATCTCCTACAATCTGGCGCTCAATATCCCGCTGCAGGTGGCGAACGATGCCATACAGAAAGCCGTGCTCGACATGCATCTGCCCGATACGCTGCATGCGGATTTTGCCGGCGATGCCGCGAGCCTCACACAATCGTCCGGCAGCCAGCCGCTCTTGCTGCTGGCAGCTTTGCTGACGGTCTATATCGTCCTCGGTATCCTCTATGAGAGCCTGGCGCATCCGCTGACGATCATCTCGACGTTGCCGTCGGCCGGTCTCGGTGCGCTGCTGGCGCTCGCCATCAGCGGTACGGAGCTGACGCTGATCGCCTTCATCGGCATCATCCTCCTGATCGGCATCGTCAAGAAGAACGGCATCATGATGGTGGATTTCGCCCTGCAGGGCGAGCGAACGCTCGGCCTGTCTTCGGAGGAGGCCATCTATCAGGCGTGCCTCAAGCGTTTCCGGCCGATCCTGATGACGACGCTGGCGGCGCTGATGGGCGCGATCCCGCTGATCATCGCTACCGGCCCAGGCTCGGAGCTGCGCCGGCCGCTCGGCATCACCATCGTCGGCGGTCTTGTCGTGTCGCAGGTACTGACGCTCTATACAACGCCGATCATCTACCTGATGCTTGCCAAGCTGCATGCGAGATGGTCTCCGAAGCCGCAGACTGCGGCGGCGGTTCCGGCTCCGTCGAACTGACGAGCGCTGTGTTTCACTGATCATTGGTGGAGATAGAGGAATACCCGTGTAGGGCTCTGAGGTCACACTTATAGTTCTTACCCATTCTCTCCGAGGGAGAAGGATCTATGGTGCCAACGCTCCTCACGCACAGCAGGAAACTCTTTCGGAGTACATGATATCAAAACAAAAAGGGCTCCCGCATTACCGACGGGAGCCCTTTTTGGTTCAAGCCGCTTCTCGATACCGAGGGCGAGCTATGTTTCGTTAGTGTGTGCTCCCGGTATCGGTCGCGGGAGTGTCCGCTGCCGTCGCCACGACTTTGCCCTTGAAGATGCGGCGCACCGAGACGAAGAGCAGCGGGATGAAGAAGATGCCGAGCACGGTCGCCGAGATCATGCCGCCCATGACGCCGATGCCGATCGAGTTCTGGCTGCCTGAGCCGGCACCGTTGGCGATCGCCAGCGGCATGACGCCGAGGATGAAGGCAAGCGAGGTCATCAGGATCGGCCGCAGGCGCTGGCGGGCTGCCACCAGCGTCGCATCGATCAGGTTCTTGCCCTGGTTCTGCTGCTCGATGGCGAATTCGACGATCAGGATGGCGTTCTTGGCCGCCAGGCCGATGGTCGTCAGCAGGCCGACCTTGAAGTAGACGTCATTCGACTGACCGAACAGGGTTGCAGCCAACAAGGCGCCGAAGATGCCGATCGGCACCGACAGCATGACGGCAAGCGGGATCGACCAGCTCTCATAAAGGGCGGCGAGCGCCAGGAAGACGACCAGGATGGAGATGGCATAAAGCTGGCTTGCCTGGTTGCCGGAGAGCTTTTCCTGGGCGGAGAGGCTGGTCCATTCGTGGCTGAAGCCCGGCGGCAGGCTGGCCATGATCTTGTCGATCTCGTTCATGGCATCGCCCGAGGAAACGCCCGGCGCTGCTGACCCCTGGATTTCGACGGCGGACGAGCCGTTATAGCGCTCGAGGCGCGGCGAACCATAGTTCCATTGGCCGTTCGAGAAAGCCGAGAAGGGTACCATGTCGCCACCGGAGTTGCGCACGTACCAGCGGCCGAAATCCTCCGGCTGCATGCGGAAATTCTTGTCGGCCTGTACGTAAACCTTCTTCACGCGACCGCGGTCGATGAAGTCGTTGACATAGGTGCCGCCCCAAGCCGTCGACAAGGTCGTGTCGATGTCGGAAAGGGCGATATTCAGCGCACTCGCCTTTTCCTGATCGATGTTCAAGGAATATTGCGGCGTATCTTCCTGGCCGTTCGGACGGGTGCCGAACAGCTTTGGGTTCTTTGCCGCGGCGCCGAGCAACTGGTTGCGGGCCTGGATCAATGCGGCATGGCCGGCACCGTTGATATCCTTGATGAAGAAGTCGAAGCCGCTCGAACTGCCGAAACCGGGGATCGCCGGAGGCGCCAGCGCGAAGACGTTGCCGTCCTTGATCTTCGAGAAGGCACCCATGGCGCGGCCGGCAATTGCCTGCGCCTTCGACTGGGGCGTCTTGCGCTGGTCGAAGTCCTTCAGCCGGACGAAGACGATACCGACATTCTGGCCCTGGCCGCTGAAGCCGAAACCGGCGACCGCGAATGCACCTTCGACATAGTCTTTCTCGTTGTTGAGATAGTAGTCCTTCACCCGATCGAGCACGGTCCATGTGCGCGAATTCGTAGCGCCTGGGGGGAGCTGGATGGCTGTCAGCAGGATGCCTTGATCCTCGTCCGGAAGGAAGGAGCTCGGCAGCCGGTTAAACAGGTAAGCCACCGCACCGCCAATTGCGACGAACACCAGCAGGAAGACGATGGTGAGGCGGATCATGCCGTGGACGCTGCGCTGGTAGCGATGCGTCGCTCGCTCGAAATTGCGGTTGAACCAGCCGAAGACGCCCTTTTCCTTCGCCCCGTGTTTGGGTTCTTTCAGGATGGTGGCGCAAAGGGCCGGCGTCAGGATCAGGGCGACAATGACCGAGAGAATCATCGCCGAGACGATCGTCACCGAGAACTGGCGGTAGATGACGCCGACCGAACCGGAGAAGAAGGCCATCGGGATGAACACGGCCGACAATACCGTGGCGATGCCGATCAAGGCACCGGTGATCTCCTGCATCGATTTGATCGTCGCCTCGCGCGGCGACAATCCTTCTTCCTCCATCACGCGCTCGACGTTTTCGACGACGACGATGGCGTCGTCGACCAGAAGGCCGATGGCGAGCACCATGCCGAACATGGTCAATGTGTTGATGGAATAGCCGAAGAGCGAGAGCACGCCGAAAGTACCGAGCAGGACGACCGGAACAGCGAGTGTCGGGATCAGCGTGGCGCGGATGTTCTGCAGGAAGACGAACATAACGATGAAGACGAGCACGATGGCCTCGAACAGCGTCTTGACCACGTCCTCGATCGACAGCTTCACGAAGGGCGTCGTGTCGTAGGGATAGACCACCTCGACATTCGGCGGCAGCGTCTGCTTCAGATTGTCGATGGTCGTCCGCACGGCTTCCGCCGTATTGATGGCATTGGCGCCGGACGCGAGCATGACGGCAAGACCGGCCGAGGGATGGCCGTTATAGGTGCTCGAGGTCGTATAGCTTTCAGCTCCGAGCTCGACGGTGGCGACATCGTTGAGACGGACCAGCGAGCCATTGGGCTGGCTCTTGAGGATGATGTTTTCGAACTGCTCCGGCGTCTGCAGGCGGCTCTTGGCCGTAACGGTCGCGTTGAGCTGCTGACCCTTGCGCTGCGGCAGGGCACCGATCTGACCGGCCGAAACCTGCGAATTCTGCGACTGGATCGCGCTGGTGACGTCGCTCACCATCAGCTGATATTTGGCAAGCTTGTCCGGATCCACCCAGATGCGCATCGCATAGCCGGAGCCGAAAATCTGTGTGTTGCCGACGCCTTCGATGCGCTTCAGCGTATCGTTGAGCGTGCTGGAAACATAGTCGGCGAGGTCATTGGAGTTGAGCTTGCCGTCGGTCGACACGAAACCGACAACCATCAGGAAGTTCGATGTCGACTTGGAAACGATGATCCCGGTCGACTGCACGGTCGTCGGCAGCTGGGCGGTGACGAGCTGCAGCTTGTTCTGCACCTGCATCTGCGCGACGTCGGGATCGGCCTTGTTGGTGAAGGTCAGCGAGATCGACGCCTGGCCGGTCGATGTCGATGTCGATGTCATATAGTCGAGATTGTCGATACCGGTCATGCCCTGTTCGATGACCTTGGTCACCGAGTTTTCGACGGTTGCGGCATCGGCACCGGAATAGGTGGCGGAAATGCTGACCGTGGTCGGCGCGATCTGCGGATATTGCGAGATCGACAAGGTGAGGATCGAAAGCGCGCCGGCGAGCATGATGACGATGGCGATGACCCAGGCAAAGATCGGCCTGTCGATGAAAAAACGAGACATCATCTACCTCACTTCTGAGCGCCGGAGGCGTTCTTGGTGTCGGTCTTTTCCAATGCGGCCTGTTCGGCAGGCTTGCTGTCGGCGGCGGCCTGCTTCACTTCACCGGTCGCATCGTCGATGGTCACTGGCGAGACATTGACCTCCTGGCCGTCACGGACGCGTTGCGTGCCTTCCACGATCACGCGATCGCCGTCGGCCAAACCTTCGTTCACCAGCCAGCTGTTGCCGATGCTGCGCTGCACCTTCAGAACCCGCTGGTGCACCTTGCCGTCGGCGGCTACGAACATGGCAATCGGTTCGCCCTTGGTGTTGCGCGTCACAGCGCGTTGCGGCACCAGGAAGCTGTTTTCGGCGATGCCTTCCTGAATGGTCGCGCGAACATACATGCCGGGCAGCAGCACGCGATCCGGATTGGGGAAGACGGCGCGCACCGTAATTGTGCCGACGGTTTCCGCGACGGAGGATTCGGCGAATTCCAGCTTGCCGGTTTCCTTATACTGGCTGCCATCTTCGAGCGTGAGATGCACGGAAACGTTGTCGCCGCTGGTCTTCAATCGGCCCTCGGCGACGGCACGCCGGAATTCGAGCAGGTTCGTGCTCGACTGGGTAACGTCGACATTGATGGGATCGAGCTGGCGAATGGTGGTCAGCGCAGTCGTTTGCTCGGCTGTGACGAGAGCGCCGACCGTTACCGCGGACGCATCGACGCGGCCGCCGATCGGCGCGCGCATCTTGGTGTAGTCTAGATTGATGCGTGCCGTTTCGAGGGCCGCTTTCGCCGATGCCACGTCGGCGTTCGCCTGAGCCAAAGCGGAAAGTGCATCGTCCAGATTTTGTTTGCTGACGGCGTCCTGTGCGGTGAGGCTCTTATAACGATCCACTTTCGACTGCGCGCTCGGCACGGCCCCTTCCGCTTTCTGCAAGGCGGCGGTGGCGCTGTCATAGGATGCCTGATACGAGGCGGGATCGATTTCATAGAGCACATCACCCGCCTTGACCTCGCTGCCTTCCTTGAAATTGCGGCTGCGAATGATGCCGCCGACCTGCGGCCGCACTTCGGCAACGAGATAGGCGCTGGTGCGGCCGGGCAGCTCGGCGGTGATTGCGACGGATTGCGGATGCAGCGACATCGCGCTGACTTCCGTCTTGACGGCCGGTGCATTGTTTTGGGCCGTATTCTGCTGGTTGCAGCCGGCCAGCAACATCGCGAGGGCAATCCCCGCGACGGTCATCGAGGCGCGGCCGGCTGAAAAGCGGTTGGATACCATCGCATATGCGGGCGCAGAAGTGGGATTGGCGGGCTTTCGCACGTTGCTATTTCCTGTTGCCTTATTTACAGTACCAAGTCGTACCGAAAATATTTATACTGCTTCAAATGTCAATCGCATTCGGCTGTTGGGGCCAAGACGGAAGTGCTGACAAAAGAACGAGCAGGCAAGGCAGATCAGGCCGCCAGGCGACGACCGCGCGGCCGCCCGAAAACCGCAAATGACGACGCGCGCCGCGCGGAGATCGTCGGGGTGGCGCGTGCCACCTTCTATGAACTTGGTTACGGCAGTACGACGATGGATCTCGTTGCCGCCAGATGCAGGATTTCAAAACAGACCCTCTACAAGTTGTTTCCGAGCAAGGCTGACTTGTTCAAGGCGATCATTGCTCAACACCGGGCATCCATGCTGGCCCTTCCGCGCGATCCCGACGAGAATCTACCCCTCGTCGAGGCGCTCGAGCAGATCTTCATGATCGATATGGATGAAGCCCAGGAGCGCGAACGCGAGGCTTTCATCCATCTTTCCATCAGCGAAGCGCAGCAATTCCCGGAGATTGCGACGCTGTTGCACACGTATGGCGCCAAGCAATCGCAGCAGATGCTTGCCGACTGGCTCAGTCAGCAGCAAAGACGCGGCCTGATCGAGATTGCCGATGTGGCCAGCGGCGCGCGCATGCTGATGAACATGATCTTCGGTGCCATGATTTCCAAACCTGGCCATCCGAGCGACTGGCCGGACCGTGAAACGCGGCTGCGCCATTTGCGCCAATGCATTTCGATTTTCGTAGCGGGCGTGCAGCCGCGCAAGGATGCTCGTTAGAGCGGTTCAGTTTTTCACGGAATTTCCGAGCCGTTCCATCTCATCAATTTATCGCAATTCCGGACGGAAAGCCGCTGCGCATTTTTCTGGTGTTGTTTTATCCCGTCCGCCCGGCAGCCTTCCTGCTCAGAGCAACAATGCCGATATGGCTGGTTGAAACCATATCGGCATTGTTCGAGATCCCGGTGGAAGCCGGAATCGATCAGCTCAGTGTGCCACCACGTTTGCTGTCTCCGTACCCTCGTCGAACAAAGGATTCGGCAAGCCATTTGCATACATTTCCTGCAACACGGCCCCCAGTGCCAAATCCAGGCACCAGACCGGGAATTCCGCATTCAGGTTCTTGGCGCTCTGCCTTGCATAGGTGATGAGCCGAGCGATTGATGCCAGTTCCTTGAGCGAGTCTGGATCCTGCTGCGCTGCTCCGATCGGAAGTAATGCTGTCATTTCATGCCCTCTATTGCCGCCGTTCCCGGCAGATGAATCGTGTCTGGTCCGGGAACATGAGCAAAGCGTAACGGATGTTTTGCAGCTTGGCGCGTGACACGCAGCGTGACACGAGGCCTGATTGTGGCAAAATCTTGACTTTGCAATTTCAGGGAGTGAAACGGTTTGAAGCGCGGACCGGCGAAAAGCACGGCAAGCAATATCCTGGTGCCGGAAGCCTAATGCGGCATGACCTCGGCCGCCGCCGCCGTCCGCGGGACGGTTCGGCAGCGGGCCTGGATGCGAGGTCTCACAGCATGTTTCAGGCTGGCGCAGGCACATGCCCGCGGCCCGTTTGCCGGGAGGCCGGAGGTCAGTTGCGAAGGCTTGCCGACATGTTCGCCGTCCGAGGCACATGGTCCGTCAGGGAATCGGACGCATTCGCCAGCGACTTGATCAATGTCAGCACCGACTGGCGGACGCTGGGATCGTTGATCTTCATGAATGCCTTGTTGAGATTCAGGCCCTCTTTCGAGGTCAGGAACTCCGACAGATCCTCAAGGCCGTTGATCGCGCCGAGGCCGTCCGTGTTCAGCGGCTGCGTATTGTCCTGCTGGAAGAAGAAGGCAACCGGCACGGCCAGCACGCCAGCTATCGCCTGCAGCCGGCTGGCACCGATGCGATTGGTGCCCTTTTCGTATTTCTGGACCTGCTGAAAGGTAACGCCAATTTGCTCAGCGAGCCGCTCCTGACTCATGCCGAGCATAAGTCGACGCGTGCGCACGCGAGAGCCAACATAGGCATCGATCGGGTTTGGTACTTTTGCACTCACTGCGCAATCTCCTTATCAAACAGGGGACCTAGCGGATATCACCTTACTTCGCGAGACCCGGAAGTAGGATTCGGGTGCTCTATCTGCCCGCAAAATGTGCGTTAAATATGGGTAGAATTCAACCGAGAGTCATTTTCTGTAATATTTTGTAATCCCATCGTCACATACCCACAGAAAATCCGAAGCATCAATGCGTATCAGCGCGCTAATGCGGATTGAAAATGGAAGACGATTTGCAGTTATGCACCGGGCAGAGCGGATTGTCTTTCGTCGGGACGTAGGCGCGAGCGGCATAGTCTCCCGAACCACATTGGCCGTCATCGGCAACGTACCGGTCATACAGCACGATACGGCCGCCTCGGGAAGGATAGCGAAATATTGCGGCGCGCTCGCTGGCGATCAGTTGCTGCACGGACGCGCACGTTTTGCTCGACGACTCGTAGCGCGAGATGGCCGTTGCCGGCTCGGCTGGCGCTATCGTTGTCAGAATCAGGACTGCGGCTGCTGCTTTCATGGATCGCACCTCCTTGCGACGATCAATCATAAGTAGTTGCCTGAAGGGAATCGCCAAGGTCACGCGAGTGCTTTCGACGGATGCAGGCTGAAAACGGTGCCTTTCTGAAAGGTACGCCAGTTGCCGGCGACATTCCAGGAAGGCCTGTTTTCCCTTCACATCCATCCTGGTTGCGTAAGCGGGCAACGCCCACCCGATTTGCCTTGCCGGCGGCGCTGAAACAAAAGTCGAGCCTTGTATTGGAAGATTCCGGACTGAAAGCTGACTGAAAGGTTGCCCAGGCTAGGTTTGCTGAGCTTCGTGGAGGAAGCGCCTTTCCCGCGCGTCGTATGGCGCAAGAATAAAACAGGAGGAGACATTGATGCGTCCATCGCGCACCTTTTTTCATACCGTAGCCCTTTCCCTCGTCATGACAGCTGCTTCGCTTGCAGCCACGGCCGCCAATGCTGCCGACAAGATTTCCATCATGGTGGGCGGCTACGAAAAGCAGATCTACCTGCCGGCCAAGCTCGCCGAATCCCTCGGCTACTTCAAGGATGAAGGCCTCGAGGTCGAGCTTCTCAACGAATCCGCCGGCGTCGACGCCGAAAACCAGCTGCTGGCCGGCGCCGTTCAGGGTGTCGTCGGCTTCTACGACCACTGCGTCGACCTGCAGGCCAAGGGCAAGTTCATCAAGTCCGTCGTGCAGTTCAGCCAGGCACCGGGCGAAGTCGAGCTCGTTTCGGCCAAATATCCGGATATCAAGTCCTTCGCCGACCTGAAGGGCAAGCGCGCCGGCGTCACCGGCCTCGGCTCGTCGACGAACTTCCTGACGCTCTACATGGCGTCGAAGGCGGGCCTCTCCCCGGCCGACATCACGCCGGTTCCGGTCGGCGCCGGCCAGACCTTCATCGCCGCCATGCAGCAGGATGCCATCCAGGTGGGCATGACCACCGAGCCGACGATCTCGCGCCTGCTAAAGACCGGCGAAGCCAAGATTCTCGTCGATCTGCGCACGCTGAAGGGCACCGAGGAAGCGCTCGGCGGTACCTATCCGGCCGCTTCTCTCTATATGGATGCCGCATGGGTCGACGCCCATAAGGAAGAAGTGCAGAAGCTTGCGAACGCCTTCGTCAAGACGCTGCGCTTCATCAATACCCACTCCGGCGCCGAGATCGCCGACAAGATGCCGAAGGACTTCTACGTCGGCGACAAGGAGGGCTACATCAAGGCTCTCGACGCCGGCAAGGAAATGTTCACGGCCGATGGCGTGATGCCGGAAGATGGTCCGAAGACGGTTCTCGCCGTGCTCTCGCAGTTCTCCAAGAATGTGAAGGGCAAGACGATCGACCTGTCGAAGACCTACACGACGGAATTCGTGAAGAACGTCAAGTAAGCAGTCATGACGCCGCTTCCGGCCAGTTTTCCGACAGGTTCCGGAAGCGGCGGTTCAAGAGACTTTGCAGTTCACTGGGCTTTGCGTGCACGCCCTGAAGGCACGCGTCAGGATCAGCACCATGCAACAGGATGAACGCCGTACCCCGGCGATCGAACTCATCAATGTCAGCCGCCGTTTCGTATCGCCGACCGGAAAGTCGCTGACCGCACTGCGCGATTTCAACATGACCGTCGAGCGCGGCGAATTCGTCGCCGTTGTCGGGCCGACGGGCTGCGGCAAGTCGACGACGCTCAATCTCGTCACCGGCCTTGCCAAGCCGAGCGCCGGCGAGGTCCGCCTGATGGGCGGCCCGGTCGACGGCATCGACCGGCGCGTCGGCTTCGCCTTCCAGACGGATGCGCTATTCCCCTGGCAGAATGTCATTGAAAACGTCATGGCCGGCCCGCTGTTTCGCGGCAAGTCGAAGGCCGAGGCTGAGAAGATGGCCAAGGACTGGCTTGCCCGCGTCGGCCTTTCGAAGTTCCTGCATCACTATCCGCATCAGCTGTCGGGCGGCATGCGCAAGCGCGTCTCGCTGGCGCAGACCTTTATCAACGAGCCGGAAATCCTGCTGATGGACGAGCCTTTCTCGGCGCTCGACGTGCAGACCCGCACGGTGATGCACGAAGAACTGCTGAAACTCTGGGCCGAGCGGCAGGCGTCTGTCGTCTTCGTCACGCACGATCTCGAGGAAGCCGTCGCGCTGGCCGACAAGGTCTATGTCCTGACGGCCGGCCCCGCGACGGTCAAATCGGTCTATACGATCGACCTGCCGCGCCCGCGCGTCGTCTCGGAAATCCGTTACGAGCAGAACTTCATCGATTATTGCAAGACGATCTGGGACGACCTGCGCGAAGAGGTCGAAACCAGCTATCGCCGTGCCGCGGAAGCGGCATAAGGGAGGATTGATCATGGCAAACACAGCTCTCGAAGCAGGCAATGCCCCGATCTTCCGCACCGGCACCTCGGACGCGGAAATCGAAGCCGCAGCGCTGAAGGCGCTCGCTCGTCGCAAGTATGTCGTCAAGGCATGGCAGGTCGGCATTCTGCTTGCCATCCTCGGCCTCTGGCAGCTCGCCTCCGACCTGCACTGGATCGATCCGTTCTTCTATTCGAGCCCTTACGGCATCGCACTACGCCTCTGGGAGTGGATCGTCGACGGCACCGAGAGCGGCTCGCTCTGGTACCATCTGGGCGTCACCATGGAAGAAGCGCTGATCGGCTTTATCATCGGCTCGGTGACCGGCGTCCTTGTCGGCGTCGCCCTTGGCCGCAACAGGCTCGCTTCCGACATCCTCTCGATCTACATCAAAGCCATCAATTCGATCCCGCGCGTCGTTCTCGCGCCGATCTTCGTCATGATCATGGGTCTCGGCCTGGCGTCGAAGGTGGCGCTCGCCTTCATCATGGTATTCTTCGTCGTGTTCGCCAATGCCTTCCAGGGCGTTCGCGAAGCCGACCGTAACATGATTGCCAATGCCCGCATTCTTGGCGCTTCGAACTGGCGGGTCACTCGCAACGTCATCCTGCCCTCGGCGATGAGCTGGATATTTGCAAGCCTGCACATTTCCTTCTCCTTCGCCATCATCGGCGCGATCGTCGGCGAGTTCGTCGGGTCGCTGGCCGGTATCGGCTACCTGATCTCGATCGCCAAGGGCACCTATGATGCCGCCGGCCTCTATGCCGCGATCATCCTGGTGATGATTGTCACGCTCGGCGCCGAATATGTGATGACGCTCATCGAGAACCGCATCACCCGCTGGCGTCCGCAGCAGAGCCTCGACACGCATTAAGCAGCCAATTACTGGCACCTCCCAAGGCCAGGGGCCGGGCGTTTCGCCCGGCCTTTTTCGTGTCGAAGGCTTTTTCACCGCAGGTCAGGGGTATCGCATATGAACTGAAGTCGCCGCCGCCCTCCTTCTCCCCTCGGGGAAAGGTGCCGTCAGGCGGATGAGGGGCCTCCACCACGACTACGAAAATCCATGAATTCAAATCAGCCAGCCCCCTCATCCGACCCTTCGGGCCACCTTCTCCCCGCTGGGGCGAAGGAATTTCCCGTGCTGATCCACCCCATATGCGATTGTCCTACTCCGCGGGCGGGAGAGGGGACTATCCCTCCATCAGCGCCGTCCGCACTCTCAAACGGCCGGCAGCCGCACGCGGACCAGCAGGCCGCCGCCCGTCGCTTCGCCAAGCGTGACCGAGCCGCCGGCGCCATCGACCACTTCGCGGACGATGGCGAGGCCGAGGCCGCTGCCCTCCGGCTCCGTGCCCATGATGCGATAGAAGCGTTCGAAGACTTGCGAGCGTTCGGCCTCCGGGATGCCCGGGCCGTTGTCCTCGACCCATAGCAGGGCCGTATCGCCTTCGCGGCCGACGCCGACCGTCACGCGGCCGCCCGCCTGCGTGTAGCGCAGCGCATTGTCGACGAGATTAACCAGCATCTCGCGCAGCATGGTGCCGTCGCCTTCGATATGTACCGGCTTTTCGTCCGCTTCCAGACCGAGATCGATGTCGCGACGCAAGGCTTCTTCGGCGAGCGTTTCCAGCACGCGCCGGGCGGTTTCCGCGAGATCGATGGTGTCGTTGCGCGGCCGGCGGCTGCCGGGCTCGGCGCGCGAAAGCGTCAGAAGCTGGCTTGCAAGGCGCGTCACCTGCCGCGTGCTGGAACGCAATGCCGTCAGCGCCTCGTCGCGCCTGGCGGTATCGGCTTCACGCGCGGCCACGCTCGCCTGCGTCGAAATCAGCGCCAGCGGCGTGCGCAGCTGATGGGCGGCGTTCGAGACGAAGCGGCGTTGCGCCGCCATCTGGTTCTGCACCCGCTCCATGTGATCGTTCAGCGCATGGACGAGCGGGCGAAGCTCGTTCTGCACCATATGGGGATCCAGTGGATCCAGGCGCTGACGGCCGCGTGCGCGCACCGCGTCACGCAGCCGGAGTACGGGCGCCAGGCCCCGCTGCAGGCCGATAATGGTCACGACGCCGGCAAGAAGGACGAGGGCGAGCTGTTTGGTGAAATCCGAGAGCCACAGCCTGCGACGCATGGCGTATTGGCTGTTGTGCGTGACGGCGACCGCCACGGAGATCGTGCTGTCCTGATCGAGGCCGACGACGGGATGGCTCAACATGAGCACGCGGACGCCGTCGGAGCGAAACGTCCTGTCTTCGCCGATCAGATCCCGCTTCGGCCGCGGCAGGTCCGGGAAACCGGCGACGAGATTTCCCCATGCGGTCACGACCTGATAGAAGACGCGGTCGCCATAGCCCGTGTCGAACATTTCCAAGGCAGCGGGCGGAATGTCGATCTGCACCGTGCCGCTGGCATCGACATGCACGGCCTCGGCGATCACACGGGCCGAGGCAAGCAGCGTGCGATCGGTGACGAGATCGGCCGTCGCATCCGCTGAGCGGAAACTGAGATAAAGGTTGATGCAGATCGCGCCGATCAGCGTCAGCACCACCCAGGCGAACAATTGCGCCCGGAGGCTTGTTGTCAGCGCGCCGACGAGGCGGCCCGGGAGCCCTGTCGGTGGGGAGGCTTCACTGCGCATGGCGAAGGAGATAACCTAGGCCGCGCAGTGTCGCGATCTGTACCGTGCTGCCTTCGAGCTTCTTGCGCACGCGATGCACATAGATTTCGATGGCGCTGGTATCGGCGAGATCGTCGAAACCGAAGACGCTCTCCGACAGCGTCGTCTTGGTGACGGTCGTGCCGGCCTTCATGATGAGATGTTCGAGCACGGCATGTTCGCGCGGTGTCAGCGCCAGGGATTCGCCGGCCAGATAGAACTGCCGCGTTCCGCCATCGAACAGCAGATCGCCAACGGCGATTTCGGGAGCGGCACGGTCATGGCCGCGGCGGACGGCGGCCCGAATGCGCGCCTCGAGTTCGGCGATCTCGAAAGGCTTGGCGAGATAATCGTCAGCGCCGCTGTCGAGCCCGGCGACCCGCCCGTCGAGGCTGGCATTGGCCGTCAAAATGATGACCGGCACCTTATTGCCGCTCTGGCGCAGGCGTTTCAGCAGCGTCAAACCATCCATCTTCGGCAGCGACAGATCCAGAATGACGACGGCATAGCCGGCAACCTTCAGCATATGCTCGGCATCCTCGCCATCATAGGCGATGTCGACGGCATATTGCGCCTGACGCAGCGCCTTGCCGAGCCAGGACGCCAGTTCGCGATTGTCTTCGACGATCAGGAGCCTCATGAAGCAACTATACAGCAAGTATCGGATGGGGCGAACATTTCCGGCGGCTTTCCGGCCAGTGCGTCATCGGTTGGCGAGCCTCAGACCCATCTCCCTGACCTCTCGGAGATACACCTTGCGCGCATAGGGCGGGGTCAGGTTATGGTCCGCTTCCGGAATGATGGTCAGGCGTATGTCCGGGAAGTGCTTCAAGCCGGCGCCGTTCTCCCCGAACTGGTCATGCAGATGATCCAGGCCGATATCGTGGGCGCTGTAGATCAGCGACATATCGACACCGCGCTTGGCGAGTGTGCGGAAGCCACCCAACACGGGTCCCTGAGCCGCAGCGAAGATGGGGAACGCACCAAGCAGCCGGCGGCCCGCTCGCGCTGCGCGCCGGCCGATGCCCGTCGCCATGTTGAGGATGGCGCTCTTCGCATCGATCTGGCCGCTGAAGAGCCGCTTCAGCGTCTCCATCTGCAGGAGTTTGCGCCCATAGGTTTCCAGCGAACGGGGAGCAAAGCGTAGCGCCTCATCGACCGATCGGCTCTCATCCCAATGAAAGCTGTAGGGATTGACCGTGATGAGGCCGCTGCAGCGCGCATCGCGCAGTGCCGCCTGGAAGGCAAGATAGCCGCCGCTGCAACGTCCCACGATATAGGCCGGCAGCAGATTCCGCTGCTCCAGAAGGGTCAATGCCTCTTCGACATCCCGATGCTGTTCGCGGGAATAGAGCACCTGCTCGGGAGCGCCGGAAAGCGGCGGGCTGTCGCCGACATTGGCCGTATCGAAGCGCAGTGACGCGATGCCATCGCGAGCGAGCGCCCGCGCCATGATGACAGACATCCGGCCCCAGCCGGCGTGTCTGTCATAAGCGGTCGTCAGCAGCAGCGCGGTTGCGCCGGTGCGGGCACCTTCGGGTTCGCAGAGAATGCCGAACAAACGGTTTCCCGTGCCGAAACGCAGCGGCGTTTCCTGAAAACCGTCGCCGGCGAGGGGTTCCGCAACGGGGGAGACGAGCCCCGCCGATGCAGCCGTGCCAGGCCGGGCGGCGATCGATTGCACCCAGGCGATGATTTTTCGGCCGGCCGCGGTCGGCATGATGGCGATGGTGGGGTTCGATACGAGATCGTCATAGCCCTCATAGGCGGACTGTTCGACATGAGGACCGAGCGTTTCGAGATGACGCGCGAAGTCTGCATCTCCCGGGCGGCCGGGTCGCGCCAGCACAAGGCAGTTCGGCGCGGCGATCCGGTCGAGCGTCATCAGGTTCAGTTTCCTGACTGCGTCGGCGGCGCTATCGGGCATGCGCAGGCTGGCGACCGTGACGCCTTCGGTCTGGCGCTGCGCTTCGGCGAGCCCCATGCTTTCATCGATCATCTTGGACCAGACGGTCAGTTCGCGCAGATAGGCCCGGCCGGAGATGACGGGCGCAAGGAAGGCGATGCCGTCGATGTTGGACAGGTGTTCGGCGAGCGTGGCGGCAATGGTGCCGCCAAGCCCTTGGCTGACGAGGATCAGGCGCTCGCAGCCGGAAAGCGCTCTCAGTTTGGCGGCAGCGGCAAGCGCGGTTTCCTGCCACGGTGTCAGGCCATTGCCTTTGTCGGCGATGTCAAGCGCGTCGCCCGTGCCGGCATAGTCGAAACGAAGACTTGATATCCCGATATCGGCGAGATCTTCCGCCAGAATGCGCCAGAACTTGCGGACGCACATTTCCTCGAAACCCCAGGGGCTGAGAAACAGCACGGCGGTGTCGCGCGAAGATGCAACGGCCGGAGTAAACAGGCCGACCGTGCCGGCGAAGGTTACCGGGATGGCTGCTGATCTTGTCTGCCCTTCCTTGTCCTGTTTTTCGGCGGCTCCCCAACCAGCCATGATAGTCTCCTCACATTCGGCGTGGCGCCAATAGAGCCAGAGCCTGCGTGGCAATCGGATTGACACGGGCAGGCAGCCGCGCCGCGATCTTCTGCATGACCTCGATATCCTCGGCTGGAACGGCTTTCAGCAGTCTGAGCGCGACACCGTAGGCCAGGGCGCCGGCAATGATGGCGCTTGCGAGGCCCGCAACGCCGGTCAACGCCTGAACGAAACCATAGGCTGCAATCGCGCAGAGAATGGCAGCAACCGTGACTTTTGCAAGGTTGATGAGCATACCGCGCGTCGAGCCTTCGAATTCCATCCGGCGCACCATCAGAAGGCACATGGCCGTAAAGGCCAGGAAGCGCACCAGCGCTGCCCCTTCACCGCCGTAAAAGGGCACTGCGGCCAGGCAGCCGATGACCATGACAAAGCTGGCAATGACTCCGATGACAGTGCGCTCGCGCACGCGATCGAGCGAATAGAGATATTGCGTGCAGATCTGCATAAAGACGTATGGTGCCGCCGTCAGCGACAGCAACGCAACCATGCCGCCGCTCGGAGCGAAGGGCTGGCCAAAGATCGTCACGACAAGCTCGGGCGCGATCGCCGCGAGGCCGAAGCTCATCGGCAGCGTGATATAGGCGATGCTGCGCGCCACGCCGGCGAAGACCTCGACGGGCAGCTTGTCCGATGCGCGCGCATGCATCTGTTCGGAGTAATAGGGCAGCAGGCTGCCGCTCAGTTGCACGGGCAGCTGCAGCGCCAGATTGGCGAGCGACAGGCCGACGGCATAAAAGCCTACCGCTTCGATGCCCCAGTAGCGCTGCAGGAACAAAAGCTCGATGCGGTTGAGGAAGATCGAGCTGTTGATGAGTTCGATCGAAAGAATGAGCGATGAGCTGATGAGCGCGGAAAGGCCGACGCCGCAGCTGTTCTTGCGGGCAATCGCGATCCGGAGTGTCGCGATAAACATAGGCAGCTGGCCGATCGCATAGCCGGCAAGCGCGCCGCTGACGCCGAAGACAATGGCGCCCACGAGGACGGTCGCAAGCTGCAGCACCGAACTTGCCACGGTGATGCGCAGGAAGGCGCCGACCTGCTGCTCGCCGATCAGATAGTTCTTGCTGTAGGCGCCGAGAGACTGAAGTACGAAGAACACGCCTGTTATGGCAATGACTTCAGATGCATCGCCCGCCCAATGCAGCCGCTCCGCATCCCAGTAATAGGCGGCATAGCCGGCAAGCAGGATCACGGTTGCGAGGATCGTCGGCTGCAGGAGATAGGCGGCAAAGCCACGCCGTTCTTCAGCCGAATAGCCGTTCCCCTTCAACTGCGGCAGGATGCGCAGCAGCGTGACGCCGGCGCCAAGCTCGGCGATCAGCGCGCCGGTTGTCGTCAGCCACAGGGAAAAGGCGATCACACCGTTGGCTTCCGGGCCGAGCAGGCGGGCCGCGATGATCGAACAGGCAAAACCGGTCGCGAGCAGGGTCAATCCCGCCGCCGCGTTCAACACCGAATTTGCCATTATGCCCTTGGTCATGAAGATAGACCGTTCCTCAAATTGCCGGAACTAACCGCATATATCCGGCTCTTCGTGGGGATACCGTCAGCTCTATTTCATATGCCTTAATATTTAGGGTTTAATGCTGCGCTAAGTTCATTTTTTACTTCGGCTAATATTCATTCCTTCTGATGTTGGCCGCCTGGGGCTTGTCCGGAGGGTTTCATTGTTCAGCCTCATCGTCTGCACGATCGATCGGTTCGATCAGCTGGAGCGGCTGTTCCGCTCGCTTGTCGAACAGCGTCACCGCGATTTCGAGGTCGTCGTCGTCGATCAGAACCTCGACGACCGGCTGCACGAGCTCATCCACCGCTTTTCCTCCTCTTTCCTCATTCGGCACGTCCGTTCGCCGAAGGGACTTTCGCGGGCACGCAACAACGGCATGGCGGTCGCGGAGGGCGATTACGTCTGCTTTCCCGACGACGATTGCTGGTACGAGTCTGATACGCTTTCGACGGCTGCGGCGCTGTTTTCAGCCCATCCGGACCTCGCGATCGTCACGGGACGCACGCTTGATGCCGAAGGTCTCGCCTCGGTCAGCCCGACGGGCGAGAGGCGGTTGGCGCTGACGCGCTGGAATTATCTGAAATGCGGCAATTCCAACGGCATCTTCGTGTGCCGCGCCGCATTAACCGATATCGGTGGCTTCGACGAGGATCTCGGCGTCGGTTCGGAATCACCGTTCCAGAGCGGCGAAGAGGCGGATTTTCTGCTGCGCGCCCTTGCTGCCGGCAGACGAGCGATGTTCTTTCCCGACCTCATCGTCCATCACGATCAGGTCACCAGCGAATATGGCCCGCGGCAGGTGGAGCGGGCACGCAAATATGGGCGCGGCTTCGGCGCGCTGATGCGCAAGCAGGCCTTTCCCCTCCCCTATGTCTGTTATCGTCTGCTGCGGCCGGTTGCCGGCTGGCTGGCGGCACTGGTGCGCTTCAACCGCGATGCCGCCCGCTACAAGCGGGCCTGGCTGATGGGCATTCTGGAAGGTTATGCCACCTGGCCACGGTGGCGCAGGAACTGAGGCGACTTGCCCTTCGGGGTTAGGGTTTCGGCATAGACATCCATGTAGCGCTGGGCCACTTCGTCCCACGCGTAAGCGCGGGCATCGCGCAGCAGCTCCTGCCGCAAGGTCAGGTCGTCAGCCTCCAGGCGCTCGAACGCTGCGGTCAGGGTATCGGCGGCCACTTCCGGATCGGAGAAATCCGACAGCATCAGGGCAGGATGCGTCTCCGCCATCGCCTTGTAGGCCTCGTTGGCGTTCAGCACCGGCAGCAGGCCAGCGCTCATGGCCTCGATCGCCACCAGGCCGAAGCCTTCATATTCAGAGGCCGAGGTAAAGAGCGAGGCGCGTGCGATAATATTGCGGATAGAGCCGTCGTCGATCGAGACATGCAGCGCGACATTGCGTTCGAGGTCGCGGGCGGCGATTTCCTTTTCCAGCGTCGCGCGATCGAGATCCGATTCGGCGCCGATGATATCGAGATGCCACTCTGCGTCGCGGGCGGCCAGCACCGTCATGACATCGAGCAGGTGGTCGAGCCGCTTGTTGACCGAGAAGCGGCCGATGGTGACGATGCGGCGGCGGGCCTCCAGGGCAGCGCAGTTGGAGAACTTGCTGACATCGGCGCCGTTTTCGATCAGGCGCACGCGGCTGTCGGCGATCTGTGAAAAGAGCCGCGCGTCGGACTGGCTGCAACAGATCAGATAGTTGTAGCCGAGAGCCGAAAGCCGTGTTGCCGTATTGAACCAGACCTTCTTGATCGCGGCATATTTCTGCGTGTGGAAGAAACCGCCATGCGTGGTGGCGACCATGGGACGCCCATGCATCAGTTTGCCCCAGGCGAGTGCATCGAAGAAGAAATCGACGGCGTGAACATGAACGAGGTCGGCATCGGCCAGATGGCGGAAGACCTTTGGCGCGAGCGGATAGCGGCTGGAGCCGGACCAGGGGATGCGCACGATCTCGATGCCATCGATGGTTTCGCTTTCGGCAAGTTCCCGGCCGGGATCGGAAAACAGGCTGTTGCAGGTAACGACGCGCACGCGATAGCCGCGGGAAACCAGCTGGCGGCAGAGATTGGCAACGACATCTTCCAGGCCGCCCTTGTTCGGCAGGAACTGGCGCACGACATGCACGATCAGCGGCCCGGCCTGCTTGTTTGCCTGAATATCCGCAACAGCCGATGTCATCGATCCACCCTCGACCCCTATGCCGCGCTATGCACCGGCAATCCGGCGCTGCAGCACGCCGCCCGTTGATCAGTCGGCAAAACAGATCATCGGGTCGGTTAAAAAAGGCTTAATCGCCGGTTGGCGTGCGTCATGTTTCGGGCAAGAGGGTTAATGGTGAGGCGTCTGGCAGGGGGGTGAGGGGCGTTTTTTGAAAACAGCCCGAATCACAATAAGTACCGACCCGAAATCCAGATCTCTCAGAACGCTCGGAAGGTCAGCGTCGTCAGCGAGCGGACGATGCCGGGGATATTGGCGATGTGGTCGTTGATGAACTTGCCGATATCCTGCTCTTCGGCAATGTAGACCTTCATCAGCAGATCGTAGTCGCCGCTAGTGGAATACAGTTCCGAAACCAGCTCCGTCTGGTAGATCGCATCGGCGACCTCATAGGTCTTGCCAGGGGCGCATTGGAGCTGAACGAAAATGGGCTTCATGAGAATGTCCTGCTTCTGTCTGCCGCCGCCATAGCGGCCGGCTTTTCTCTATCATGGTCGAAAGCGCCGCCGCCATGCAAGTTTTTCTCCAGAGCCGATGATTTTTTGGCATCATGCCATGTCCATCGGATGTCGCTCTTGCCGCTTCCGCAATTTCGAGCATGGCGCTAGATTGGCGCCATTAGCTCTCTCGATTGGACCGATTTCATGCTGAATGATCCACGCTCCCATGGTCTTTGGGAAAAGACCGCCCCGCCACCGCCGGCAACAAAGCCGCTTTCGGGTGAAGTGTCCGCCGATGTCGTGGTGGTTGGCGGTGGCTATACCGGTCTTTCGACGGCGCTGCATCTGGCCGAGGCCGGCACGAATGTCGTGCTGCTGGAAGCCAATGAAATCGGCTTCGGCGGCGCCGGCCGCAATGTTGGCCTCATTAATGCCGGCATGTGGGTGATGCCGGATGATCTGCCGGGTGAACTCGGTGCCGTCCATGGCGAACGGCTTCTCGATCTGCTCGGCAATGGCCCAAAACTGGTCATGGAGCTGATCGACAAGCATGGCATCGCCTGCGAACTCGAGCGCAACGGTACGCTGCATTGCGCCGTCGGTCCCGAAGGGTTGAAGGAAATCGAGGAGCGCGCCCGGCAATGGGAAAAGCGCGGTGCGCCGGTCACGGTGCTCGATGCGCGCGAGACGGAGCGTCGGGTCGGCAGCTCGGCCTATGCCGGAGCGCTGCTCGACATGCGCGCCGGTACGCTGCAGCCGCTTGCCTATGCGCGCGGCCTTGCCCATGTCGTAGTGAAAGCGGGCGTTACAATCCACACCGGCAGCCGCGTGACATCGACGGAAAGAAGCGGTGCGAAATGGGTGGTTTCGACCGAGCGCGGCAAGGTGAGCGCCGACTGGATCGTGGTGGCGACGGACGCCTATAGCACTGGCCCCTGGGAAAAGGTTCGGAACGAGCAGGTGCACCTGCCCTATTTCAATTTCGCCACCGTGCCGCTTGGCGACAACTTGCGCAAGTCCGTGCTGCCGGGGCGCGAGGGGGCCTGGGATACGAAGGAAGTGCTCTCGTCCTTCCGCATGGATCAGGCCGGCCGGCTCGTCTTCGGCAGCGTCGGGGCGCTGCGCAACACCGGTCTCGCCATTCACAAGAACTGGGCTCGGCGCTCAATCAGAAAGCTCTTTCCGCAGTTGGGCGATATTCCCTTCGAATGCGAATGGTATGGCAAGATCGGCATGACCGACAATGCGCTGCCGCGTTTCCATAAGCTGGATCAGAACGTTGTCGGCTTCTCCGGCTACAATGGCCGCGGCATCGCGCCCGGCACCGTGTTCGGCAAGGTGCTTGCCGGCCATATTCTTGGGCAGATTTCCGAGGCCGATCTGCCGCTGCCGGCGACAGATATCGTCGAGCCGAGCTTCAGGGCGGCAAAGGAAATGTGGTACGAGGCCGGTGCTCAGGCCGCGCATTTCGTCGGGGCCAGAGTCTAGAGCGTGATGCCGAAAAGTGTAGGCGGTTTTCGGACGACATCACACTGTGATTCTAGAGCGGATTCAGATTTTAGGTCGACTCGACCTGAAATCATCCGGCTCTAGGGCAATTCCGGGAACGAGGATTACGGGAAGAGGAAACAAGATGAGCGCGACATCGGATCTTGCTGCCGAAACCAAGGCCATTCTGACTGAAATCGGTGTGTCGGCCGATCGCTATACCGGCGGAACGCTTGCCGTCACGTCTCCTGTGACCGGCGCCGAAATCGGCCGGCTGAAGGAGCATTCGACGGATGAGGCGAAGGCTGCGATCGCGTTGGCGCACGAGGCGTTTCTGTCCTGGCGCAACGTGCCGGCGCCGAAGCGCGGCGAGCTGATCCGCCTGCTTGGTGAGGAGCTGCGCGCCGGCAAGATGGCCCTTGGCCGTCTCGTTTCCATTGAAGTGGGCAAGATCACCTCCGAGGGCCTCGGCGAAGGGCAGGAGATGATCGATATCTGCGATTTCGCTGTGGGACTCTCGCGCCAGCTTTATGGCCTCACCATCGCCACGGAGCGCTCCGAGCACCGGATGATGGAAAGCTGGCATCCGCTGGGGGCGATCGGCATCATCTCGGCCTTCAACTTCCCCGTTGCCGTCTGGTCGTGGAATGCAGCACTTGCCATCGTCTGCGGCAATTCCACCATCTGGAAACCGTCGGAGAAGACGCCGCTGACGGCGCTTGCCGTGCAGGCGCTGTTCGAAAAGGCCTTGAAGCGCTACGTTGCCGAAGGCGGCCAAGCGCCGGCCAATCTTTCGACGCTGCTGATCGGCGGCCGCGATCTTGGCGAGTTGCTGGTCGATGATCGCCAAGTGCCGCTGGTTTCGGCAACCGGATCGACGGCCATGGGCCGAGCGGTCGGCCCGCGTCTTGCCGGCCGCTTCGCCCGCGCCATCCTCGAGCTCGGCGGCAACAATGCCGCCATCGTCTGCCCGACGGCCGATCTAGATCTCACCCTGCGTGGCGTTGCCTTTTCCGCCATGGGCACGGCCGGCCAGCGCTGCACGACGCTACGTCGGCTTTTCGTTCATGACAGCGTCTATGACCAGCTCATTCCGCGCCTGCAGAAGGCCTATGGTTCGGTGACGATCGGCAATCCGCTCGAAGCCGGTACTCTGGTTGGCCCGCTGATCGACAAACAGGCCTTCGACCGCATGCAGGCAGCGCTTGCGGCTGCGAAGGCGGCCGGCGGCACGGTGACGGGCGGCGAGCGCGTCGAAAATGGCTCGGCTGACGCCTTCTATGTCCGTCCTGCTCTCGTCGAAATGCCGGAGCAGACCGGCCCAGTCGAGCAGGAAACCTTCGCGCCGATCCTCTATGTGATGAGGTACAGTGATTTCGATAAGGCGCTGGCGCTGCATAATGCCGTGCCGCAAGGCCTGTCGTCGTCGATCTTCACCAATGACATGCGCGAAGCTGAGACCTTCGTGTCCGCGCGCGGTTCGGATTGCGGCATCGCCAACGTCAATCTCGGTCCCTCCGGCGCCGAGATCGGTGGCGCATTCGGCGGCGAGAAGGAAACCGGGGGCGGCCGCGAATCCGGTTCGGATGCCTGGAAAGCCTATATGCGCCGGGCGACCAACACGATCAATTACGGCCGTACCCTGCCGCTTGCCCAGGGCGTCAAGTTCGACGTGGCGTAGTGCGAGAGCCTTGCTGCATTGCGATAGGGCAGATGAGGGCGTAGAAGGTCTTTATCTGCCTCATGTTGTTCAGGATCTTGTCTCATGCACCTGTCGCTCGCCGAAGCCGAAACGCTGGTCGTGGAGGCGCTGCAGCGAAGCAAGGTGAGTGATGCGAATGCCCGCTCGGTGGCGGTCGCACTCGTCGAGGCGGAAGCGGCAGGGCAGGGTGGTCACGGCTTGCGCCGCGTGCCCGCCTATGCCGGACAGGCCAAGGTCGGCAAGGTCGATGGTTTTGCCTCGCCGCAGCTGAGCCGGCCCTTTCCTGCCGTGCTGCGCATCGATGCCGGCAACGGCTATGCCTATCCGGCGCTCGACCTTGCAGTTGCCGAGCTTTCGGCTGTCGCCCGCGAGCAGGGTATCGCGCTTGCCGCCATCAGCCGTTCCCATCATGCCGGCGTCATGGGTCTGACGGTGGAGCGTTTTGCCGATCAGGGGCTGGTGGCGCTGATGGTGGCCAATGCGCCGGCTTCCATGGCGCCTTGGGGCGGAAAGACGCCTGTTTTCGGCACCAACCCCATCGCTTTCGCTGCGCCGCTTCCCGATGAGGAGCCGATGGTGATCGATCTGGCTCTTTCGAAAGTGGCACGCGGCAAGGTGATGGCGGCGCGGCAGCAAGGCGCTTCGATCCCCGCCGACTGGGCTTTCGACCGCGAGGGAAGGCCGACGACAAACGCCGAGGAGGCTCTGGCCGGCACGATGGTTCCCGCCGGCGATTCAAAGGGTGCGGCGCTGGCTCTCATGGTCGAAATCCTGGCCGCGGGCCTGACTGGCGCCAATTATGCCTTCGAGTCTTCCTCGCTCTTCGACGACAAGGGCGCGCCGCCGGCACTTGGCCACACAATCATTGCGATCAACCCGGCAGCGATGAGTGCCGCCGATACGGCGCGGCGCTTGGCACTGCTGGCAAGCGAGATCACGCGGGATCCCAATGTCCGCCTGCCGGGCCGGCGCGGACAGACGTCACGGCGCCTCGCGCTGACGGAGGGGATTATCGTCGAGGATGAAGTGATTGCGGCGATCGAGAGGCTTTGAGGTGTCAAAGGCGCAGGTCAGATGAGTGTGTATTTGCCGCGCTTTCAAACACGGCCGCTCACGATTTACAGATCACGCGACGGCCGGCTTTTCATCAAGCCATCCGCCGGTGAAGCCGGCGCGTTCCAGGCCGCGGCGGAGAATCGGCGATTTTCGCATCAGGTCCCAGATCATGCCCGTGCGGGCGTTTTCGATCATCATGACCAGCAGGCCCTGGTCGATGGCGACCGAACGGTCGTCCACCCAGCCTTCCGGGCCGGATCCCATGACGCTCGGATTGAAGCCGCCGGGAAAACGGCCGTCGAGCAGAAGGTTTGGGTAGGATGACAGCAGCGCCCTTGTGCCGTCGAGAGCGGCCTGACGATCGAATGCCAGGCAGGACAAGGGTCCCCAAGGGGCGATGGTGCCGTCATCTGGGCCGAGCGGAGCGCCGCGCGCAGCATAGCCGAAGACCTTTGGAGCATAGCGGAGGCTATGTTTGGTGCCGGTGGGGTTCGGACCATCGCAGGCCGAAAGACCCCAGACATCCTTCGTATAGCCGGTAAAATGGCCGGGATTACGTTCCGTGTAATCGCGCTGCACTGATATCGCCGTCTGCGTGTTGCGGAAGTAATCAGTGTCCTTGTCGGCCACATGCTTGTCGCGGATGCCGCGGAAATCGATCCAGGCATGCGAGAAGAGGTGGATGAAGAGCGGCCCCGCATAGAGGAAGGGCGTGTCCTTGAACATCATCCAGGTATAGGTCGAGGCGAAGGCATCATAGCTCGAGGGCGGGATCGCATGCGTGGGCGAGGCGAGCGCCAGCACATAGAGGAAAATCGCCTCGTCATAGCCCTGGTAGCGCCAGCGCAGGAAGCCGCTTGCGGGCTTCCAGCCCATGCTGATGGTCTGGCCCTTGTTCAGCGCCCAGTGCCAGTCGCACCGTTCGTAAAGGAATTTCGCCTGCTTGCGGATATCGCGTTCGGCCTGGCTGGCACCATTGAAATAGGCGGCAGCCGTCAGGACGCCGAGTAGCAACAGACCGGTATCGATGGTCGAAAGCTCGCTGTTCCAGGCGCGGTTGCCGGTCTCCATATAGAGGAAGTGATAGTAGAAGCCGCGATGGCCGGTCGCGCCACGCTCGGTGCCCTGATCGCTATTGGCGAAGAAATCCAGAGCGGCCAGCACCCGTTTGGCCGCATCGGCGCGGCTGATCCAGCCGCGCTCGACAGCGACCGGATAGCTCGATAGCGCAAAGCCGACCGCGGCGATGCTGCAATGGCTCGTCTTGATGGAGGTATCCGCCACCAGTCCGTTTTCCGGATTGGTGTAGAGCATGAAATAGTCGAACGCCGAACGTTGCAGTTGATCGATCAGCGCATCGTCGATGTCGTGTACCTGTTGCAGCATCTTCTATCCGTCTCCTCGGCGCTCCCGTTCCCTGCTGAGCACAGGAGCCTGGATAGTTGCAAATCAAACATGGTTAATATTGCCATGCATTTATGGAGGATTGTTTAAGATCAGGGCCTTATGATGCCGGTTGTCCACACTCCCGCGATTCCGAAGTTCGGTTTCGGCGACTTTCCGTCGTCGAGGCAAACGAATCACCCCGTTGGTGCCGCCGGGGCGGCCGCCGGCGATTCGCATCGGCCGAACGGGCTAATCGGTTGCAGTTTCCAGTCTTTGCTTCAGCCGCGCAAGGGACCTGCCGAAAATCGTCTCATCGCCAAGTGCCCTAGCAAGTGTCAATGCGCCCTGAATGCCGACGACGGCTTCTTCTGCAAGCGCTTTTGCCTCTGCGCCCGGCAGCCCCGCCTTGCGCAGAGCGCCGGCGAGCGCTTCGATCCAGCGCTGGAAATAACCTCGGATGGTGGTGGAAAAACGGTTGCGTGTTTCATCCAATGCAAAAGCGCCGATCAGGCAGACGCGGCGGCCGGAACGGAAATAGCTGTCCGTCGTCTCCCACATGCGGCCAATGGCAGCGCGCGGCTCACCCCCTTCGAGCGGTTCGAACATTTCCTTGACGAACCAGGCGTCGATATGGGCCATGATCTCGGCCGCCATCTGCTCCTTGCCGCCGGGGAAGAAGTGATAGAGGCTGCCTTTCGACAGTTTCGTGCGGGCGGTGATCTCACTCATCGACGCCCCTTCGTAGCCGAGTTCGCGAAAGACTTCGGCGACGAGGGCGATGGCGTCGGGTTTTTCGAAGACAATACGCACCATCTCAAAGGCCGAGGTCGGAAAGACCCGGATGATCGTCCGGCCGCCGACCGAGTGGCCAGTGGAACTTCCGGTCTTCTTGCCTGATCGGCATGTCGTTGATGGAAGCAAAACGGCGCTGCATCAAGCCGTCGGCATCGAATTCCCAATTCTCGTTACCGTAGGAGCGGAACCAGTGGCCGCTGTCGTCATGCCATTCATAGGCAAAGCGCACGGCGATGTGATTACCCTCGAAGGCCCAGAGTTCCTTGATCAACCGATAGTCGAGTTCTTTTGCCCATTTGCGCGTCAGGAACTCGACGATCTCCTTGCGGCCGCGCGGAAATTCGGCGCGGTTCCGCCATTGGCTGTCTTCCGTATAGACTTTGGAGACGCGCTCCGGATCACGGCTGTTCCAGCCGTCTTCGGCCATGCGGACCTTAGCGATGGCGGTTTCGCGGGTGAAAGGCGGGACCAGTGGGGTTGACATGATTGGCTCCTTCTAAACCGATATGTTTTTAGTAGACTATTTGGTTTAGAGGATCAAGCGGCAAGACTTTGCTCGGCTCGATGGTTCAGCGCGCGAATTTTCGGGCACCGGCGACACAGCCGACAACGGCGATCGTCACAACGAGCATCGACCAGCTGACGCTTTCCTTGAGCAGCGCCGCTGCAAGCGCGAAGCCGAAGAAGGGCTGGAGGAATTGCAGCTGGCCGACGGCTGCGATGCCGCCCTGCGCGAGCCCCCGATACCAGAAGATGAAGCCGATCAGCATGCTGAAGAGCGAGACATAGGTAAGGCCGAGCCAGGCCGGGCGGCCAATGCCGTCGATGCTGTGCGGCATGGTCATGAGGCAGAGCGCAATGGTGACGGGCAGCGACAGGACGAGAGCCCAGCAGATGACCTGCCAGCCGCCGAGCCGGCGCGAGAGCACCGCACCCTCGGCATAGCCAAGTCCGCAGACGAGAACGGCTGCAAGCATCAGGAGATCTCCGACCGGCGAGGCCGATACGCCCTGTGCCAGGGCATAGCCGCTGACCAGTGCGCTGCCGACAGCGGAGAAGATCCAGAAGGCCGGGCGTGGCCGCTCGCCGCCGCGCAGCACGCCGAAGATTGCCGTTGCCAGCGGCAGCAGGCCGATGAAGACGATCGAATGCGCCGAGGTGACGTGCTTCAGCGCCAGCGCCGTCAAGAGCGGAAATCCGACCACGCAGCCGAGAGCAACGATGGCAAGCGCGGTGATATCGCCGCGGCTAGGGCGCTTTTCGCGAAAGGCGAGCAATAGGCCAAGACCCAGCAGGCCGGCAATTACGGCTCGGGCAACGGTCAGGAACAGCGGATCGAAATCCATCACGGCCACCCGCGTCGCCGGTAGCGAGCCGCTAAAGATGACCACTCCCGTCAAACCGCAGATCCATCCTGTCGTCGTCTTGTCCATTGCACATGCTCCTTCTTGATATCCGCGGGTATCGGCGCATTTGCCTGCTCAAGCCAGAGACGGTACAGTACAATTTATGCGAACTGTTATGGTTGAAGGTGCAGTACGGATGGATAATATCTCGACAGCCGGCATTGGCGGAAATACGCGGATCGAAGGGGTGATGGCGGCGATTTCCGATCGGATCGCCAGCCGCAGCCTGGTGCCGGGTGCGCGGCTCCCCTCCGTGCGCGGTTTTGCCAAGACGATGCAGGTTTCGGTTTCCACCGTGGTCGAGGCCTATGAGCGGCTCGCTGCCGAGGGTATGATCCGTTCGCGCCCCGGCTCGGGTTTTTACGTCTGCGGATCATTGCCGCCGTTGTCGCTCACCGAGACTGGAGCGAGATCGGACCGCAATGTCGATCCGCTGTGGATCTCGCGGCAATCCCTAGAGGTCAGCGACGATGTCTTGAAGCCCGGCTGCGGCTGGCTCCCCCCGTCCTGGCTGCCGCAGACGGCCTTGCGCCGCGCGATGCGGACATTGGCGCGCGGCGATATCGGGACGCTCGCCAATTATGGGACGCCGCTCGGCCTGCCGCCTCTGCGGCAGCTGCTTGCCAGGCGTCTTAGCGAACATGGCATCAATGCGCCTCCGGACCAGATTATGTTGACGGAGTCCGGCACGCAGGCGATTGACCTCCTTTGCCGCTTTCTGCTCGAGCCCGGCGATACCGTACTGGTGGACGATCCCTGCTATTTCAATTTCCATGCGCTGCTGCGGGCGCACCGCGCCAATGTCGTCTCGGTGTCATTCACGCCCACGGGGCCGGATATCGAGCTGTTCGGTCAGGCCCTCGAACGGCATAAGCCGCGGCTCTACATCACCAATTCGGCCATTCATAACCCGACCGGCGCCGCGATTTCGCCCGTGACGGCGCATCGGCTGCTGAAGCTTGCGGATGCTTTCGGGCTGATCATCATCGAGGACGATATCTTCGCCGATTTCGAGACTGTTCCAGCCCCGCGTCTCGCCGCCTATGACGGGCTCGACCGGGTGATTCATATCGGCAGTTTTTCGAAGACGCTCTCGGCCTCCGTGCGCTGCGGCTTCATTGCCACCAAGCCCGACTGGATCGACGGTCTCGTCGATCTCAAGGTCGCAAGCAGTTTCAGCTGCGGGCAATTGTCGGCGGAGCTCGTTTATGTGGCATTGAAGGACGGCGGCTATCGCAAGCATGTCGAAGCGCTGCGCGTGCGGCTTGCAAAGACCATGGCCGAGGTGGCGGCACGTCTCGAGGCTATCGGCATCGTGCCCTGGCTCAAGCCGCAGGCAGGCATGTTTCTCTGGTGCCGGCTGCCCGAAGGGCTGGATGCGGCCGATGTCGCCCGCGCCTGCCTTGCCGAGGGCATTATTCTAGCGCCTGGCAATGCCTTCAGCGTTTCCGACACAGCAGGCCGTTTCATGCGCTTCAATGTGGCGCAGGCGACCGATGCACGGATCTTCGCTGTGCTGGAGGCGGCCATGGGCAAGCTGGGGATGCGTGATCGGGCGGTCGATGCCATTGGTTCGACCGCAGTCTAGGCGACTGGCGAAGGATATGAGCATCGCACTATGCCAAGGCCGCGGATGCTCATATCGCGAGCGCTGTGCGTCTATTTGGCAAACAAGTTGTTGATGTCGGCAAAGGCCTTCATCTCGATGGCGTTGCCGCTGGGGTCCTTGAAGAACATGGTCGCCTGTTCCCCTGGCTCGCCGCGGAAGCGGATATATGGCTTGATGACGAAATCGATGTTGGCCTTCGTCAGCTTCTCGGCCGCTGCCTCCCATTCCTCCATCGACAGAACCACGCCGAAATGGCGGACGGGGACGCCGTGGCCATCGACGGCATTGGCGGCCACTTCCCCGGTTTCGTCCGGCGCCAGATGGGCGACGATCTGATGGCCGTAGAAATTGAAATCGATCCAGTCGGGTGAGCTTCGACCCTCGGGGCAGCCGAGAAGGCCGCCATAGAAAGTACGCGCCGCGGCAAGATCGTTGACGGGGAATGCGAGATGAAACGGATGGAGGGGTGCTGCGCTCATGATCGTCTCCTGACGTGCGAACTCGATGCAGTCATGGATAAGGTACATTTTTTTCTATGAAAAACTGTATATCATGATGCTGAGACATAGGAAAAATTATGAATCATGATTCCTGAACTTAAAACCTTGGTCGCAGTCGCCCGCTTTGGGACATTTGCCGCCGCGGGAGAGCGGATCGGGCTTACCCAGGCTGCGGTCAGCGGCCAGATGAAACGGCTGGAGGAAAGGCTCGGGACAGCGCTGTTCGAGCGGACGGGCCGTTCCGCAGTGTTGAACGCCGCCGGCTTGAGAACGCTCGAGCGCGCCAAGACCATCATCGCGATGTTCGACCATATCGCCGATCCCGCCGATGACGCATCGGGCGGCCAGCTCCGCATCGGCGCCATCGCCTCGGTTCAGTCGGCGATACTGGCGCGTGCGCTCGCGCCGTTTCGGCAGCGGTTTGGGAACACCCGCGTTCGTATCGTTCCCGGCGTCTCTCTTCATCTGCTCGATTTGATCGATGCAGGCGAGCTCGATCTCGCGGTACTCATCGAGCCTCCTTTCGGCCTGCCGAAGAACCTCGTATGGCAGCCGCTGCTGCGTGAGCCTTATGCGCTGGCCGTTCCCGAATGGCTGGAGGGCGACGATTGGCGGATATTGCTGCGCGAACAGCCGTTCATCCGTTATGACCGTGGCTCCTTCGGAGGACGGCAGGTCGATCGGTTTCTGCGGGCACATTCGATCGAGCCCAACGAGGCAATCGAGATCGACGACGTAGCGGGGATGTCGGCCCTCGTCGCATGCGGGTTGGGCGTGGCGCTGCTGCCGATCGTCGATGGCAGCCCGCCTACCGCTGCGCCGGTGCGTATGGTGTCGCTCGCCGAGGAAACCTTCTATCGCGAGATCGGGATATTGCAGTCGCCCGATCGAAATCCTGCCAAAAAGCACCTTGCCGAATGCCTGATCGATGCACGGCTTTGACGCTGCCGGCCGGTTGGTCTCGTCCCTCCGGCTTGCCGGCGCGTTGACCGACGGGCCGGTGGGCTTTTCTCACAGCTCTTGCCAGGTGGAAATGATCCGTCATAGCTTTGCCACATGGCCGCTTCATTGCGGCTCACATCGGCTATAAATTCGGCTAAGTGAGGTTGGTCGTGCGGGTTCTGCTTGTTGAAGACGACAATATCCTCGGATCATCGCTCAAGAAGGCCTTGGAAAAGCATGCCTACGGCGTCGACTGGATGCGCGACGGCGAATCCGGTCTGGAGGCGGCGGAGAATTCGCATTTCGCGGCGATCGTCCTCGATATCAATCTGCCGCAACTGAGCGGCATGGAAGTTTTGCGGCGCATCCGGCAGCGGGGAAATTCCGTGCCCGTGCTTTTGCTGACGGCGATGGATTCCGTACGCCAGAAGGTCGAAGGTCTCGATGAAGGCGCCGATGATTATCTGGTGAAGCCCTTCGATCTCGATGAGCTGCTGGCGCGGCTGCGCGCGCTCATCCGTCGGCGGGACGGACGCACCGAGAGCGTCATTCGCTGCGGCGAGGTCGAGGTCGATCCGTCCGCCATGGTCGCCCGCAAGGGCAGTGTTCAGGTGCATACCACGGCGAAGGAATTCCATCTGCTGAAGCTGCTGATGGAGCGCAGCGGCCGCTACGTGACGAAGAATGACATCGAATATGCGCTTTACGATGCCGAAAATACTGTCGAGAGCAACACAATCGAAGTGACAATCTACAATCTGCGTAAGAAACTCGGCACCGATTTCATCAAGTCGATCCGCGGCGTCGGCTACATGATCGAGCGATGAACAATTCCACGCTGACCCGCAAACTGTTCCTGCGCATCGCGCCTGTCGTCGTGGTGACGATCGTCGTGATCGCCGCCTTCGCCTTCAACAGCGCGACGCGGGAAATCAACAATATCTACGATGCCCAGCTGATCGATGATGCCAATGTGATCTGGAGCCTGCTGCGCCGGCCGCTGGAGAAGAATCCGGACCATAGTGCCAAGCAGATCGACGATATCGACTTCAACATGGACAATCAGCTGGCTTTCAACGAAGACGCCGACGATTATGCCGATGCACATATGTTCCGCGCCTGGGTCGACGGCAAGATCCGCTTCTACAGCAGCACGGCCTTCCTGTCCGATGTTCCGCAGCAGAAGGTGGGATTTACGACCCTGACCTATGGCGGCGACGAATGGCGCGTCTATTCGCTGCCGATCCCGAACACCACCATCGTTATCGAGCTTGGCGAGAAGATCGCGCTTCGCGAAACGCTCGTCTCCAACATCCTGCTAAATCTCTTCTTTCCGCTGCTGATGCTGGTGCCTGTCATCGGCTTTCTCATCTGGCTCGGCATCAATAGCGGCCTGCGCACGATTCACGGCCTGGTGCGGCAGATCCGCACGCGGTCGCCGGACGATCTCTCGGCCATTCCCGTGGAAGGCCTGCCGCGCGATCTGCTGCCGCTCGGCCGCTCGATCAACCAGCTATTGGAAAAACTCGGCCAGTCGCTGACACTGGAGCGCCGTTTTTCCGATCTTGCCGCACATCAGCTGCGCACCCCGCAGGCAAGCGTGAAGCTTCTGCTGCGCATGCTCGAAAACAGCGATAGCGACCATGAACGGCAGGCGATCATTTCGGATCTCGTCGCCAGCAACAACCGCACCATCCACCTGATCGAGCAGTTGCTGCGGCTTGCCAGGGTCAGCCATCATCCCCTTAATCTGACCTCCGTGACGCTTTATCATTGGGTCGCGTCGCTGATCGCCGAATTCGGCAATATCATCACCGATCGCGACCTCGACGTGGTGTTGGAAGGCGACGAAAAGATCCAGATCAGGACAGATGAATCGCTGATGCGCATGATGGTGACGAATCTGCTTGATAATGCCATCAAGTATACGCCGGTCGGCGGTGAGATCAGAGTTTCGATTTCGTCGGAGGAAAGCTTCGGCCGCATCTCGATCAGCGACAGCGGACCTGGCATTCCACCCCATGAGAGGGAGGCGGTGTTCCAGCGCTTCTATCGCCTCAACACGCTTCATACGGAAGGGGCAGGACTCGGCCTTGCGATTGTCGCGGATACCGCCGACCGCCTTGCGGCCGCCGTGGAGCTTTCCACGCCGCGTTGGGGAAATGGCCTTCAGGTCGATCTAAGATTGCCCTTGAGCTAAAAGCCAACACAACCCCGGTTTTCATTTTCGCATCATTTTCCCCTCATGCACGGCTCATCTGAGGTTGTTAGACGCAACTCACGATAAGGCGAAAGGGTATTTCATGCGGGTGTTTTGCGATTTTGATGGAACCATATCCATCGAAGACGCGACGGATATGGTGCTGTCCCGTTTCGCCGGCCCCGAGTGGGAAGATATCGAGCGGCTATGGAAGCAGGGGCTGATCGGCTCCGGCGAATGCATGCGCCGGCAGATCGCTCTCATCCAGGCAAGCCGGGGCGAGCTTGACCGGTTTCTCGATACACTGGCGATCGATCCGGGCTTCGAAGCCTTCCTGTCCTTCTGCCGCCGTGGCGATCTGCCCGTCACCATCGTCAGCGATGGTGTCGACTATTTCATCCGCCGCATTCTGGCACGCCACGGCATGGACGGCCTGCCGATCATCGCCAATGTGCTCACCTGCAGCGTCTCCCAGGGCCGCGAATCCTATTCGCTGTTTCCACCATTTACGGCAATCGGCTGCGTATCGGGTGCCGGTGTCTGCAAATGCCGCGTCGTCGATAGCCACGGCCTGCAGGTCTACATCGGCGACGGGCGCAGCGACTTCTGTGTTTCCGACAAGGTCGACCTCGTTTTCGCCAAGGCCAAGCTTGTCGATTACTGCGAGGAAAACGGCATCCCCTATGTCGGTTTCAACGATTTTTTCGACCTGCTTCCAAAGATGGAAGCCGTTCTCCCGAGCGTCGAGCGACGCTCCCGTACACTGCCGCAAGTCAAGACGGCGTGAACCAGACCAAGAGGCATTGAATGAAAACGAATCTAGCCGAAGCCTTCAACGGCGAGACCGAGTCCGTCCGCTCGGAAGAGGAACTGCGCGCCCTCGAAGAGCTCTATTGCTCCCATGGCGATACGGTTCACTATACGGACAAGCCCAAATTCTTCGAGGAATGCGAAGGCTCCTTCGTCTACGACCGGACCGGCACGCCGTTCCTCGATCTGCAGATGTGGTACTCCGCTGTCAATTTCGGCTATCGCAACGAGCGCCTGAACGAGGCGGCTCATCGCCAGCTCGACCGTCTCCCGCAGGTCGCCTCGCAGTATCTACACCGTGAAAAGGTGGAGCTTGCCGCGATGATCGCCCAGGACGCCGAGCGCAAGTTCGGCCGCAAGGGCCGCGTTCACTTCAACGTCGGCGGTTCTCAGGCTGTCGAGGATTCCCTGAAGCTCGTGCGCAATTACACAGGTGGCAAGAGCCTGATGTTCGCCTTCGAGGGCGGCTATCACGGCCGCACGCTCGGCGCCTCGGCGATCACATCGAGCTATCGCTACCGCCGCCGCTATGGCCATTTCGGCGACCGCGCTCAGTTCGTCGAATTTCCCTACTATTTCCGCGGCCCGAAGGGGATGTCGAAGGAAGAATACGGGCACTATTGCGTCCAGAAGTTCGCCCGCCTGTTCGAAAGCGAATACAACGGCGTCTGGGATCCGAAGGCCGGCAAGTCCGAATATGCCGCTTTCTATATCGAGCCGATCCAGGGCACCGGTGGCTACGTCATTCCGCCGATGAACTTCTTTGTCGAACTGAAGAAGGTGCTAGACGATCACGGTATCCTTCTCATCGTCGATGAAATCCAGATGGGCGTCTACCGCACCGGCAAGCTCTGGTCGATCGAGCATTTCGGCGTTTCGCCGGATGCGCTGATCTTCGGCAAGGCGATCACCAATGGCCTCAATCCGCTTTCCGGCGTCTGGGCCCGCGAAGAGATGATCAATCCGGAGATCTTCCCGCCCGGCTCCACGCATTCGACCTTCGCCAGCAACCCGATGGGAACCGCCGTTGCGCTCGAAACGATGAAGATGCTGGAAGAGCAGGATTTTGGCGCTGCGATCATGGAAAAGGGCGCGCATTTCCTCGACGGGCTGAAGCAGCTGCAGAAGCGCCATGCCATTGTCGGCGAAGTCGATGGTCTCGGCCTGGCGCTGCGCATGGAAATCTGCAAGGACGACAGCTATACGCCCGACAAGGCGACGATGGACTGGATGTGCGACGAAGGCATGAAGGGCGATATGCAGGTCGGCTCCAAGAGCTACGGCCTCGTACTCGACGTCGGCGGCTATCACAAGAACGTCATCACCTTCGCGCCCAACCTGCTCATCACCCGCGAGGAGATCGATCTGGCGCTTGCGCTTCTCGACCAGCTCCTGACGCGCGCTGCCCGGAGATAAGACGGTGCAGCTCCTGCTTCTCCATCTCGACGATGCATTGGAGTTGCAGCCAGACTTCGTGCGTGCCTGCAAATTCGCGGGCGCGCACCAGTATTTCGGCAAGGATGCGGGGCAGCTCGTTCGGCTGTGGGGCAAGCAGGGCGCCCTTGACGACCTCAGCCGAGAGATCGTCAGGAACGGGCCGGCGATGAGCAAGGATCCGCAGCTATGCTTCATGGGGTCCGGTGATTTCCATCACATCACGGCACTGCTGCTCGAAGGTGCGCTGGAGCGTCACCCCGGCCCGGCGACGCTGATCCATTTCGACAACCATCCGGATTGGGTGAAATTCGATGGCGGCATGCATTGCGGCTCCTGGGTCAACAGGGCGCTTGCCAATCGCAATATCCAGAAGGTCATCACGATCGGCGTCTGCAGCAGCGATCTTCGCAGCCCGGAGCGCAAGGGAGCGAACCTGCACTGGCTCGGTGAAGGCAAGCTGGAACTCTACCCTTACGAACATCCACCGAGCCGTGTGCTGGCCGATTACGGCAACGGCGCCAGCTACCAGCAGGAAAAGGGCGCGCTGCATTGGAAATCGATCGCCGAGATCGGCGAGGAGAACTTCATCGACCGCATGCTCAGCCGCATTCGCACCGAGGCCGTCTACGTCACCATCGACAAGGATGTGCTGGCGGCCGACGACGCCGTGACCAATTGGGATCAGGGCCGCATGCGGTTACCCTATCTCCTCTCCCTGATCAGCGAAATCGGCAGCCGTCACCGCATCATCGGCGCCGATGTCATCGGGGATTATTCGACCCCGAGCTATGCTGGCAGCCTGCGGACCCAGTTCATGAAGCGCGCCGAGATCTTGATCGATCAGCCGCGCATGCGTCAGGGCGCGGAAACGACGAGGAACATCAACAGCGCCGCCAACCATGCGCTGCTGGAAGTGCTGGCGGAGTATATGCAATGACCGGCAGCCTGACGTTTCCCATGCTTGGGCTCATCCTGTTTTGCGTGCTCGCGGAGACCGCCCGTGAGGTCTGCTTCAAGCAATCGGCCAGCGAGAGCGCTCTGCTTTCGGCGCTGGCCAAGCCGATCGCCTGGCTCGGCATTCTGTTCTGGGCCGTGGAGCTTTTCGCCTGGACGGCCGTTCTGGAGCGCGTCCCCTTGACCATCGCCTTCCCGTTGATGGCGCTGAGCTATGTCGTCATCGTGCTCGCCGGCGCTGTCATCTTCAAGGAAAACATCAACCTGCGCCATGCGACCGGCGTGTTTCTCGTGACCGCCGGCGTGGCTTGTGTGGGAGTTACCGGACTATGAAAATCTTTGCGCACACCCGATGGGATCTCGCGCCGGTTCTGGCGGCCGTCGCTCATCTCGCCTTCGATGTCTATCTGATCATCGGCTTCGAAAGCCGGCCGCTTTGGCTCTCGGCCGTTCTCGGCTGCCTTTATGCCGTTTCGATCTCCTGGAACATCAACAGCATATCGCACAATTTCATCCATACGCCCTATTTCAAACCGCGCTGGATGAACTACGGTTTCAGCCTGCTGGAGTCGGTCGCGATCGGCTTTTCGCAGACCTATTATCATTGGGTGCATATGCGCCATCACTCCGGCAACAGCGACCGTCCCAACGAAAAGGGCGAGACCGTCGATCTCCTGTCGATCTATCGCTATGGGCGTGACGGCGAACCGGAAAACGTCTGGTCCTACACGTTCCTCAGCTTCTTCCGCGATAGCCTCGGCGACATTCACAAGGCCATTGCCCGCAACCGTCCGTTCGATGCGGCCTGGGGCCGATTCGAGCTCTATTTCTTCCTGGGGCTTGCGGCGCTTGCGCTGCTTTACGACTGGAAGGCGGTGCTGTTCTTCGTGCCGTTCTACTATATCGGCAACTGCCTGTCGTCGCTGAACGGCTATTACGAGCATCTGAACGGCGATCCCGACGAGCCGATCGCCTGGGGCGTTTCGAGCCATAAATCCTTCTACAACTGGCTTTGGTTCGGCAACGGCTATCATGCGGAGCACCATTATCGCCCGCGTACGCATTGGACAAAGCTGCAGGCGCTGCACGAACAGATCAAGGACGAGCAGGAGAAGAACGGCACGCATGTGATCAGCACCTGCCATGCGCTTGGCTTCATGGCCAAGGAAAACCGGCCGTCGGAGCTCACTCATGAAACATGACGAATTGAGCTTCTTCATGGAGGGCTCAAACGGTAAAGGCGTTCTTCTGATTCACGGCCTGACGGGCGCGCCGGCCGAGATGAAGCTGGTTGCCCGTCACCTCAACCGCAGGGGCTACAGCATCTATGCGCCGTTGCTCGCCGGCCATGGCGCGGATGCGAAAACGCTGCGCGGGACACGCTGGGAAGACTGGCTGGACTCCGTCGTCAGCGCATCGGAGTTTCTCGGGGCGAGAACGCAGGAGGTCTTTGCCGCCGGTATCTGCGTCGGCGGCAAGCTGGCGATGCTCGCTGCCGAACGGAAGCAGGCGATCAGTGCCGTAGCGATCTACTCTCCCTGCTTCAGTTATGACGGGTGGGATGTTCCCTTCTACTATCCGCTGCTGGCCTCCCAGATCGGCTGGCTGTCGCGCATTCCCTTCCTCGACCGACTGAGCTTCAGCGAAACGACCTCGCTCGGGATCAAGGACGAGCGCATGCGCCGGCTGATCGAAGGCATGGCGAGCGAAGGCGTGTTGGAAAAATTCCCCGGCAAGGGCCTGGTCGAGATGCATCGGCTGGGTCAGACCCTTCGCGGCATGCTGCCGAAGATGCAGACGCCGACGCTGATCCTGCATGCCGAGGAGGACGATCTCGCCAGTCCGAAACATGCCCGTTACATTTCGGAGCATATCGGCGCTCCGCACGAGTTGAAGTGGATCACGGACAGCTATCACATGATCCATGTCGACCGGCAGCATCGCCAGGTGGCCGATTACACCGCAGATTTCTTCGAGGCGCGCCATGTCGCAGCCGCTGCTTAAAGTGATGCCGCAGCCGGCCGGCAAGCCGGTGGCCGAGGTTCATTTCAGCATCCGCGCCATCGGCCGGGATGCATGGAATGCCTGCTTCCAAGGCCAGGTCGAGGATTATGATTGCCTGCTCGCCATCGAAGAGGCTGGCCTCGAAGGCTTCGAATGGCGCTATATCACCATCGCCGAAGACGGACGGGTCAGTGCCGCTATGCCGGCCTTTCTCTGCCTCTATGCGCTCGATACGACGCTGGAGGAGGGACTTCTGCGCAGATCCGTGCGCAAGGTCCAGCGCTATTTTCCGAAGTTCCTGAAGCTGCGCCTTGCCTGCCTCGGGTCGCCGTGCACCGAAACCGGCTCGATCGGCTTTCATCCCGATGTCGAAGGCGAGCGCCGCAGCGCCTTGCTGGCGGAGTTGCTGTCCTTTTTCGAGCAGGTCGCCGCGACGGAGCATTGCGGGCTGATCGGCCTCAAGGATATTCCCGAACCGACCTCTGCCGAATTCGACGCGCTGTTCGCCGCCCGCGGCTATGCCTCGATCGGCAGCCTTCCGACGGCCTGGCTCGATATCGATTTCAAGACGATCGACGAATACCTCGCCAGGCTCTCCTCCGGCACCCGCAAGGATATGCGCCGCAAGATGAAATCCTTCGAGCAGGTGCGGGTGGAGATCCGCACGGATTTCGGCGAGTTCCTGCCTGAGGTTATGGCGCTTTATCACGACACCCGCAATCGCAGCGAATGGCAGTTCGAAGAGCTGACGCAGGACTATTTCCAGGGCATTCTCCGCGGCATGAGCGGTCGTTCCTTCTGCGCCTTTTACTTCGTCGAAGACAGACTGCTGGCCGCCAATCTGATCGTGCATGATGAGCAGGTGGCAATCGACAAGTTCTTCTGCATGGATGGAGAAAAAGGCCGGCCTTACAATCTCTATTTCCTGAGTTGGTTCACCAATCTGCGATATTGCCTGGACAACGGCCTCAGCCGCTACCAGAGCGGCCAGGCCTATTATGAGAACAAGGTGCGTCTCGGCAGCAAGCTGACCGCCAATGCGATGTATTTCCGCCATCGCAATCCCTTCCTCCAGGGATTGCTGCGGCTGGTGTCACCGATGTTCTCGACAGACGAGGCGGATGCGTGATGCCGATGCGCTTTTCCTGGCTTGCTGTGCCGGTGCTCAACACCCTGTTTCAATTCTTCATCAAGCATGGGGCGGAGCAACTTAGCGACGGCAGCATCGAGGGCTGGCTCTGGCAGGCGCTCTCGTCCTATTGGATTCTGGCGGCTATCGCCGTCGAGATCGCCTGCTTTTTCATCTGGATGAACGTGCTTGCGGAGCTCGACCTCAGCCGTGCCTTTCCACTTTCCGGCGTCAGCTATGTGCTGATCATCGCGACGGGATGGTTCGTCTTTGGCGAGCGGATCGTCGCCCTGCAGGTGATCGGCAGCGGCTTGATCCTGCTGGGGGTCTGGCTGATTGCGGGTGCCAATGTGGCGCCGGGAGAGCAGGATGACTGGCACGTCAAGCGCGATGGTCTGCGCAGTAGCGTCGGCAAGGATGGATGATGCCCGGTTCTCACGCTGAAAAACGCCCCAGGGGTAATGCTGTTTTCTCCGGCCTGGCGGACTGGTGCGTAAAGCGCGCGCTGTCGTCGATCGTCACGCGGGGCAATCTGACCGTGATGACGGCGAGCGGCCGGGTGCTGGCATTCGGTGACGGCACCGGCGAGCCTGTTCGAGTCCGCTTTGCCGACGACCGCGCGCAATGGGCATTCCTCATCGATGCCGATATGCGGCTCGGTGAGCTCTATATGGACGAGCGCTTCATCGTCGAGCGGGGCACGCTCTACGATTTTGTGGCGATGATGCTGCGCGAGGCGCAGAACAGCACTCACCCGCTGATCGCCCGCATCATCGATCATGCCCGAACGAAGCTGCGGATTTTTCGCCACCGCAATCTGCCGGGACGTTCCAAGGCCAATGTCGCCCATCACTATGATCTCGATGGCCGGCTCTATGAGCTATTTCTCGATCCGGACCGGCAATATTCCTGCGCCTATTTCGAGCATGCCGGCCAATCGCTCGATGATGCGCAGGTTGCCAAGAAGCGGCATCTCGCCGCTAAGCTCCAGATTAAGCCGAACAACAGCATCCTCGACATCGGCTGCGGCTGGGGCGGACTGGCGCTGCATATGGCCGAGCAGGCGCCGGGCGGCTATGTGCTTGGCGTCACCCTTTCCGAGGAACAGCACGACTATGCCTCGAAGCGGGTTGCCGACAAGGCCGGGGGAACGCCGGCGGAGGTTCAGTTCGCGCTAAGGGATTATCGCAGCCTCACCGGTCGCTTCGACAGGATTGTTTCCGTCGGCATGTTCGAGCATGTCGGGCTGGCGTCCTATCGCACCTTCTTCCGCAAATGCGCTGAATTGCTCGAGGATGACGGCATCATGGTGCTGCATACGATCGGCTGTTCGGCGACGCCCGGCTTCACGACGCCGTGGCTCGACAAATATATCTTTCCCGGCGGCTATATTCCGGCACTGTCCGAAATCGTGCCGGAGATCGAAGCGGCGGGGCTCGCCATCACCGATGTCGAGGTGCTCAGGCTGCATTACGCGATGACGCTGGAGCACTGGCGGGCCCGCTTCATGGCGCGCTGGGACGATGCCGTCAGGCTTTACGACGAACGCTTTTGCCGGATGTGGGAATATTATCTTTCGACGGCGGAGGCTGCCTTCCGCTATGAGGATCTCGTCGTCTTCCAGATCCAGATGACCAAGCGAAACGACATCATTCCGCTGACGCGCAACTACATTGCCGAAAGCGAAGCGCGCAGCGCCTTAGAAATTGACGTTGAAGCTTCGGTTCAGCGTGAAGCCGATGATGTTCTGATTGGGTGAGCCGAAGCGCGAGGTGATCGGGCTATCAGCGGCATCGCCGACCAGGCGATTGTATTTCTCATAGACCTGCACGTTCCATTCAGGCGAGATGGTGTAGGTCGCGGCCACCGTGAAGCCGAGCGACTTCACACCGGCGCCGGCATCGAAGGCACCGATATGGCCATGTCTTGCGGCCTCGCTCTCCGAGATGCCGAAATTGGTGCGCATATAGATGTCGTTTGCCATCGACAGGCGCGGTCCGGCCGACAAGAGCCATTTGTCGCCGACAGGCTGAAACCAGTCGAGCGCGAAATCACCGACCAGGCCGTCTCCGCCCCAAAGCGACTGGCGCAGCTCGGTGCGAAACCGCAGCTTGTTTTCCGCCAGCCAATATTGGGCAAAGCCGCCCGCATCGAAATTCCAGCGCACTTTGCGCTGGCTCTGCAGGTGCAGGTCGTTGATATCGAAACGGTCATCGCGCAGGCCCACCACGGGACCGAGTTCGAGGCCACCGAGATCGAGCAGCTGATAATCGAAATTATCATCCGGAGCGCTGTATTCCTGGGCTTCTCCGAGGCGATGAATATCGAAGGAAGGCAGGGCGCTGAAGGAATAGCGCTTCGATCCCTCATAGCTGGGGCCGTATTCCACCGTTGCCCCAAGGGTGACGACCCATGTATCGGATGAGGATTTCGCGGCGTCTTCCGCCCTGGACGATGTGGGAAAAGCGCCGGCTGCGAAGGCGGCCAGAAGCCCGATTCCAGCCAGCATCGATAAGCGGGCGGAGAAAGATGTCCCAACACTTAACACTCTGATAACACCCGATCTCTGATCGCCTTTGCCGTATTACTAGCATAGCTCAAGCTTCCGAAAACAGCAGAAAATTAACGAGTAATTATTGCGCTCAGCTTACGGCCCGAGGGCTCTTGCACCGCTTGTGCAAGCGTGGTGCAGTGCGCCTTCGACCCGCTGCTGCGTGAGCGAGAAATACGCTCTGGAATAGATGAAAAACATGTCATGAACCTGAAGCGCTTGGCGCGCCAAACGCACGACGGTCGCTCTCACCACGGTTGGAAGCGGCGAATTTATCCCTAGATAGGCTTTATCTCATTTTCCGCTTCGATCAGTGAAAGAGGCGATGTGAACGCACGACAGGCAGGTTTCAGCGCATGAAGAATCGGCCGATTGACACGTCGGGTATCCCTGGATGGTTGAACCGCTACGAGCCTTTCCTGCTGTTTATGTTCGCTGCCCTTTCGGGCGGAATTCTCCTGTTCATCTATCTGACGGGCGAGGTTCTCGAAGGAAGCACGAGGGGGTTCGACGAGGCGATATTGCTGGCGCTTCGCCAGCCTGCGAGCCTCTCCGTGCCGCTCGGGCCGGGATGGCTGACCCATGCCGTCAGAGACATCACGAGCCTCGGCGGCACAACCGTGCTCGCGCTGATGACCGCTTTGGTGACGATCTACCTGCTGCTGGACCGCCAGCGGGCGATCGCCATTTTCATCCTCGTTTCGGTGCTTGGCGGATGGGCATTGAGCACGGCCTTGAAGATCGGCGTCGCACGGCCTCGGCCCGATATCGTGCCGCATCTGGTCGAGGTGCAGGATCTGAGTTTTCCGAGCGGCCATGCGATGGTTTCGGCGGTGACCTATCTCACCCTCGCCGCGCTGATCTCAAGCACGCGCACCTATCGCTCGACGCGCGTCTTCACCGTCGCGGGCGGCATCCTGCTGACATTGATGATCGGCGCGAGCCGGGTCTATCTCGGCGTGCATTATCCGACCGACGTTCTCGGTGGCTGGTGCGCCGGCGCGACCTGGGCGCTCGGCTGCTGGATCATCGCCCGGCGCTATATATCGCCCTCGCGAAACGATGAGGGTGTGCGAAACGACGCTCCGCCGCCAGAGTGAAGGACAGTGAAGGACGGCGTCGATTCGGGCGCGCCCAGCACGGAATCAGCAATCGACCTCCAGCCGCGTCGCCACGAGCAGCGAATAATCCGTGCCCTTCGGATCGCTGAAGAACATACTTGTCAGAGCGGCCTGATTCTCCGCCATGACTTCCTTGGGATTAGGCCTGATCACCTTGCGCTTGCAGCGGCCAAAGGCCGGTCCCGATGTGCTCAAATCGTTATCGGTGGCGAAATCGACCGCTGTATAGAGCGTCTTGTCGTAAATCCCGAAGATCGTCGTTCCCTTGAGGAAGGTCTTCTGCTCCGGCTTCAGCGAAAAGGTCAGGGTCAGGGAGCCGTCCTTGTAATTCGCCTCTATCGTATCCGGCTTGGCCATCGGCACCGGTTTGCCGTTGCTGGTGACGTTCGTGTAGTAACCGTATTGCGCCAGGGAATCCCGGACCGTCTTGCCCACGGCCTTCAGCTCGCCCGGCGTCAGCGACTGGTTGTCTCCCTTGCCGTAGTCCATGAGCACGGAGGAGGTGAAGACCTCGTCGAAGCTCCAGACATTGCGCAATTCGCTGATGGAGCCGTCGGGCGCCGAGACGACCTCGAATTTGGCGTCGATGAAGATGTGCGGATGGGCCAATGCGGGAACCGGCAGAAGCGACAGCATCGCAATCGGCAGGGAAATCTTTGTTTTCATGCGAGCAATACCGCGTTCCGTCCGTCTATCCGACGCGCAGACCTGCACGTCAAATGGGACTGATTTGAGACCCTGGGCGCGTGGGCAAGGCATAGATACAAGGGAAGGAAACGGAAATAAGGAAACTTGCCTTTTCGGCAAAATACCAGCCTCGGCATACGCCGTGACTTCATCTCATCGGAGAAAAATTTGGAAAACTGGAGCGGGCGAAGGGATTCGAACCCTCGACCCCAACCTTGGCAAGGTTGTGCTCTACCCCTGAGCTACACCCGCTCATTCCCGTCGCGATCCGGGGTAGTGTGTTGGACCGCTGGGCGTCGTCTTGCGGCGACGGGCGCTATATGGCCTAACCATTTTTCAAATGCAACAGGGAAATGACGAGTTCGCGAAGAAAAATTTCAATACCCTTGCCGCGATTGGCGGAAACCCCGGAAACGCCGGGCTTTGTCGTCTCGAAGATTGCAATGAAATTGTGGGCGACGTATCAGGGGCGAACCATTTTCGATTGCGAGACGTCATGACCGAGACCAGACCGAAAACCCGCGACGATCTTTTCCGATTCCTGGATGGGCTCGGCATTGCCCATACGACCAAGGACCACGCTCCCGTCTTCACCGTTGCCGAATCGGTGTCGCTGCGCGACGAGATTCCCGGCGGCCATACGAAGAACCTGTTCGTGAAGGACAAGAAGGACAATTTCTTCCTGCTGACCGTCGAGGAAAACGCGACCGTCGATCTGAAGACCGTGCACACGCTGATCGGTGCAGCGAGCAAGGTCTCCTTCGGCAAGCCGGAAAAGCTGATGGAATATCTCGGCGTCATTCCCGGTTCGGTCACTGCTTTCGGAGCGATCAACGACGCGGGCAAGAATGTCACCTTCGTCCTCGATGCCGATCTGATGGCGCATGACATCGTCAATTGCCATCCGCTGTCGAACGATGCGACGACATCGATCGGCAGCGGCGACCTCCTGCGCTTCATGGAGGCGACGGGTCATGCGCCGCTAGTCTTGAAAGTCACGAGCTAACGTACGATTTTAGCGCTAAGATATGGCAGGCGGTTTCTCTTCGAGCTGTCCGCGTGCTTTGAACATTTCATTCGGCGTGCTGCCAGACGAATTTCATAGGTTCGTTTGGAAATCATGCTCCTCATAAAATCAAGGATGCCGGCAGGCGGGAGACACTCATGAGCGGTTCGAACAATCCCTACAACGCTTCCTTCGGCGGACAGATGTCGGCCACGGCATCCTACGGCGGCGCGCCGGCTGCGGGCACCGCCTCGCCGATCAAGGATACGACGACTGCCAACTTCGCCAAGGATGTTATCGAAGAGTCGCGCAAGCAGCCGGTGCTGGTCGATTTCTGGGCGCCGTGGTGCGGCCCGTGCAAGCAGCTGACGCCGGTTCTCGAAAAGGTGGTCACGGAAGCCCAGGGCCGCGTCAAGCTGGTCAAAATGAACATCGACGACCATCCGTCGATCGCCGGCCAGCTCGGCATCCAGTCGATCCCGGCCGTCATCGCCTTTGTCGATGGCCGCCCGGCCGATGGCTTCATGGGTGCGGTTCCCGAGAGCCAGGTCCGCCAGTTCATCGATCGTCTCGGCGGTCCTGCCGGCGGTGCGGACGATCAGGCGGCTGAAATTGCCGCCGTTCTCGAAGAGGCAAGTGGTCTGCTGGCCGCCGGTGACGTCAATGGCGCTGCCGAACTCTTCGGTGCGGTGCTGCAGGCCGACCCCGAAAATGCCAAAGCGCTCGCCGGCATGGCGGAATGCATGATCGCCGCCGGCCAGAGCCAGCGCGCCCGCGAGGCGCTTGCCGACCTGCCGGAAACGCTCGCCAACGATGCCGGCATCCTGGCCGTGGTCAAGAAGCTCGACCAGATCGACGAGGCCCGCAAGCTCGGCGATCCCGTTGCGATCGAGCGAGAACTGGCCGCCAATCCCGACAATCATGAGCAGCGCATCAAGCTCGCCAAGATCCGCAATGTCGAAGGCAAGCGGGAAGAGGCGGCCGATCACCTTCTGACCGTCATGCGTAAGGACCGCAGCTACGATGATGATGGCGCACGCCGCCAGCTCCTGGAGTTTTTCGAAGTGTGGGGGCCGAAGGATGCGGCCACGATCGCGGCTCGCCGTAAGCTGTCTTCGATCCTTTTCTCCTGATGGCCGCGACGGTCGCGCGAGGACGGTCGCGCGAAACCTTTCGCGCGGTCGTTTGTTAGACGAAGGCGACCGGGAGACGCAGCCGGTCGCACGGCGGCTAGAATGTCCTTGTGTTTTCGGCAGATGAGCCCACATTGTCTGATAACGCGGCGCGGGATGGCGCGACCGCGAGTGTGTCGTTCCTGTGCGGCCCACTGCGGCCGGCAGCGCAGTGATCTAGCGGGATGGAAGAGATGCAAGTCGGTAATGCCAGATATTTGAAGCCGGGCGATCTACCTGAATCGGTGGCTATATTTCCGCTTTCCGGCGCGCTTTTGCTGCCAGGTGCGCAGCTTCCCCTCAATGTCTTCGAGCCGCGCTATCTTGCCATGTTCGATGACGCCATCGCCGGCAACAGGCTGATCGGCATCGTGCAGCCCGCTCTTTCCGAACCGGCCGAATCCACCAATCTCTCGCATGTCGGTTGTCTCGGGCGCATCACGTCCATCGCCGAGACCGGAGACGGGCGCTACATCGCCGCGCTGACCGGCATATGCCGCTTCCGGCTGATGGATGAAATCACCGGACATCAGCCCTATCGCACATTCCGCATCACGCCCTTCATCTCCGACCTCAAGTCCCATCATGAGGAAGGCACGGTCGATCGCGCGGCGCTGCTTTCGGCTTTCCGCGCCTATCTAGAGGCCAACAAGCTCGAAGCGGATTGGGAAAGCGTTGAGCGTGCCGACAACATGATGCTGGTCAATTCGCTGTCGATCATGGCGCCCTTCGATCCGGCCGAGAAGCAGGCTCTTCTGGAGGCGCCTGATCTGAAGACCCGCGCCGAAACCTTCATCGCCATCGTCAAGATCGTGCTGGCCGGCGCCGGCGACACCGATTCCATGATGCAATAGGAGCCTGCCGATGGATGTCACGGTCAGCAAGGTGGATCCGAAACTGCTCGACCTGCTCGTCTGCCCGCTCACCAAGGGGCGGTTGAGCTATGACCGGGAAAAGAACGAACTGGTCTCGGAAACGGGACGCCTCGCCTATCCGATCCGCGACGGCATTCCGATCATGCTGATCTCGGAAGCAAGACGAATCGAGGATTGAGGTCTATTTCTTTCGGGATTGTGGATTAGAGGCCGGCCGTTCCTCTCAGGGATCAATGGAATGGCAGCTTTGCGCCTTCACCATGTCGGCCGTTCAAACACTATGGTCAGTGTCCTAAAAGCTGCCATCGAGCTGAGCACCATAAAACTCAAAGACGACAGCAACGCCAGCCTAAAGTTACCTAAAGGCGAGAAGCCGAAAAACGAACCTATAATAAGCACTTCGAAAGCTGGTGGTACTTCCGACATTAAATGGACGGACATCCCCCGCTCTTAATTCCTAGATGTTGAAGCCGAGACGCCGAGCCATTTCGGCCGGTGGAGTAATCGGCCACCGCAACGAAAAATTTAAGCGCGACAAATTGCGTCTTTCACTACGCACCAAGCAAATTGTCACTATCGGAGCACCCTCCGGGAACGCTCCACGGACCAGCACCAACAGGTGTCACCCGGCACTGCCGGGTGACAGATCGTCCGGCCGACGCTGGGTGACGCCCGCGGTCCGGTCGATGTGGTTAAGACTTGATGAACGAGAGCAGGTCGGGGTTGAGGACATCCGCATGCGTGGTCAACATACCATGGGGGTAGCCCGGATAGGTTTTCAGCGACCCGTTCTCGAGCAGGTCGACCGCACGCGGCACGGAACTTGCAAACGGGACGACTTGATCGGCCTCGCCATGCATTACCAGCACCGGCACGGTGATTTTCTTGAGGTCTTCGGTATAATCCTCCAGCCAAGAGTCGACGGTTGCGTAATGAGCGAGGGCACCGCCGGCCATGCCTTGGCGCCACCAGTTCGCAATGATCGCCTCCGAAGGGTTCGCCCCATCGAGGTTGTAGCCGTAGAACGGGTTCTCAGGGACGAAACGGTAGAATTCCGACCGGTTGCCCAGCACGCCCGCGCGGATCACCTCGAACCACTCCGGCGACTGACCGGACGGGTTTTCCTCGCTCCGGTACATGTTCGGCGTCAGGGAAGCGACCAGTACCGCCTTCGCGACACGCTCTGGGTGGCGCGCGACATAGCGAGCTACCTCACCGCCACCTGTGGAGTGGCCGATGTGGATTGCGTCGCGTAGGTTGAGGTGCTCGGTCAGGGCCGCGAGGTCGGCAACCCAGTGGTCCATGTCGTTGCCGGTGGCGGGCTGGTCGGACCGGCCATGGCCGCGCCGGTCGTGGGCGATCACCCGGTAGCCGTGGCGAAGGAAGAAGGTCATCTGGGCGTCCCAGTCGTCCGCCGACAGCGGCCAGCCGTGGCTGAAAACGATCGGCTGGCCCGAGCCCCAGTCCTTGTAGAAGATGTTTACGCCGTCCGCGGTAGTAATTGTAGGCATCGGTCGCTCCTTCTTCGATTGGACACAGTTACTTGGGAAATACCTCCGGTGAGGCGCGTTTGATCATACCCCAATTTTGGACACTAAATCTCCCTTTTATCAGGGACAAATACCTTGTACGTTCGAGCTATGCCCTAAAGGTATAGCGAGGACCCCGGTGGAACTGAGGCATTTGCGTTTTTTTATTGCTGTTGCGGAGGAGGGATGGAGAAACTTACTGACCGCAGCCATAATTGGCCGTACGCCGCAGCGACTTCTACCAACACGTTGTTCACTGTAGGTCGACTGCGGAGCGGCCGCTAATCGCAGATGTACGCTGAAACGGGGCCGTCTGATGCCCGCCCCTTGGCAGACATCTGCGACGAATTACACCCCTTCCAATTTCCCGCGCTCAAATCGCCTCGCCAGCCAGCAGCCGCGGATTGTGCTTTGCCGTGGTGCCAGCCGCCTGGCCGATGAAGAAGGATTTGAGGTTCGGCAGGCGGTCGACGATCCCTAGCCCGAAGTCGCGGGCGATGCGAAGCGGCGAGATATCGTTGGAGAACAGCCGGTTCAGCACGTCGGTTGTCACCCCCATGCGGAAGGTGTCGAAGCGACGCCAGGTCTGGTAGCGCTCGAGGATATTGATCGAGCCGATATCGAGGCCGAGACGGTCGGCCTCGACGATGGTTTCGGCCAGGGCCGCCACATCCTTGAAACCAAGATTGAGTCCCTGGCCGGAGATCGGATGGATGCCGTGGGCGGCGTCGCCCGCCAGCGCGAAGCGCGGCGCGACGAAGGCGCGGGCAAGCGTCAGGCCGAGCGGGAAGGCGCGGCGCTCGCCGACCGCGCGCAGCGCACCGAGCTTATGGCCGAAGCGGCGCTCCAGTTCCTCTTCGAAGAGCAGGTCGTCGGAGGCGACCAGCCGCTCGGCGTCGGAGGTGCGCTCCGTCCAGACGAGCGAGGAGCGGTTGTTCTTCAGCGGCAGGATGGCGAAGGGGCCGGAGGGAAGGAAATGCTCCTCGGCGCAGCCGCCATGCGGCCGCTCATGCTCAACGGTGACGACGATGCCGGACTGGCCGTACTCCCAATTGACCGTCTTGATGCCAGCCATGTCGCGCAGCTTGGAGCGCACGCCGTCACAGGCGACCAGGAGCCGCGTTTCCAGCGTGCTGCCATCCGAGAGGGTGAGGGTGGTCTTGGCATCGTCTGTGACGAAGCCGGTGGCGCTGAGCCCATGCTTGATCGTGATGCCGAGACGCTCGCAGGCGCCGCGGAGCGCCCCGACCATGGTCAGGTTCGGCACCATATGGGCGAAGGGCTGGCCTTCGGCGACTTCGCTGTCGAAGGTGAGGAAGACCGGGCGGACCGGGTCGCTGGTGCGCGAATCGGTGACGATCATGCGGGTGATCGGCTCGGCCTCCGGCGCGATCTCGTTCCAGACGCCGAGGACTTCAAGCATCTTCGAGGCAGCCGCGATGATCGCCGAGGCCCGCATATCCTTCTTCCAGGCGGTTTCGGGGGCCGCTTCCACGATCATGACCTCGAGGTGTGGCGCTGCCTGCTTGACTGCGACCGCTGCGGCAAGACCTACATATCCGCCACCCACTACCAGCATGTCCAACATAACGCTTCCCCGTGTCTTACTGTCACTTCCTGCTCTATATAGAACATCCCGTTCGTGGTTCCTACCATTGGAGTTCAAGCAAAATGTCGCGAGAGACCGAGAAGCCCACCCCGATGGAAACCGTGCTTGCGACGCTCGATCTGGAAACGATCGAGATGAACCTGTTTCGCGGCAACAGCCCGCAGGTCGGCTGGCAGCGCGTTTTCGGCGGGCAGGTCATCGGCCAGGCGCTGATGGCGGCGCAGAGGACCGTGGATGGCGATCGCTTCGCGCATTCGCTGCATGCCTATTTCATGCTGCCGGGCGACCCTTCCGTTCCGATCCTCTATCAGGTCGACCGCCTGCGCGATGGTTCGAGCTTCAATACGCGGCGCGTGCTAGCCGTCCAACATGGTAAGGCGATCTTTGCGCTGACCGCATCCTTCCAGGTCGATGAGCCCGGCTTCGATCATCAGGGCGGCATGCCTGACGTGCCGATGCCGGAGGAGCTGATGGACGAGGAGCAGGTGAAACAGCGCTATCTCGCGCATGCGCCCGAGAATGTGCGCCGCTACTGGGAGCGCAAGCGGGCGATCGAGATTCGGCCCGTCTCGATCGAGAGCTATTTCTCGCGCGCGCAGCCAAGCCAGCGGCAGAATATCTGGATCCGTCTGACCGGGCCTGTTCCCGACGACCGGCTCTACCGGAACGCCGTGCTCGCCTATCTCTCCGACATGACGCTGCTCGATGTCTCCCTGAATGCGCATGGCACGTCGGTTCTCGACCCGAACGTCCAGGTGGCGAGCCTCGACCACGCCATGTGGTTCCATCGTCCGTTCCAGCTCGATGACTGGCTGCTCTACAGCCAGGAAAGCCCCAGCGCATCCGGCGCGCGCGGCTTTACCCGCGGCAGTCTGTTTACGCGATCCGGTGTTCTGATTGCGTCCGTGGCGCAGGAAGGCCTGATTCGTAAAAAGGCAAATGATTAAATAAAGTGCAAATTTATAAATTTGCACTTTATTTGCGCAACCCGCGCGGCATAAATTGCCGCTTTATTGGCTTTGTGCGATAAATCCTTTAAATTTCAATAAGTTATAAATGTGTCACGAATCTGGCACGTCCTTTGAATGTGTATGGCCAGTCGCTGCAGAAACACTCGTCGGCGGCAAGGAGAGTCGGCTCCGTGCCGAGGGTAAACAAAGGATGGGAAACCAGATGAAAATTGTGATGGCCATTATCAAGCCGTTCAAGCTCGATGAGGTCCGTGAGGCCCTCACGGCTGTCGGCATCCAGGGCCTGACTGTGACCGAAGTGAAGGGCTACGGGCGCCAGAAGGGGCACACTGAAATCTATCGCGGCACCGAATATGCCGTCAGCTTCCTGCCGAAGCTGAAGATCGAAGTCGCAGTCGCATCCGAAATCGTCGACAAGGCCGTCGAGGCAATCGCGTCTGCCGCCAAGACCGGCCAGATCGGCGACGGCAAGATCTTTGTCTATTCCATTGACCATGCCGTGCGCATCCGTACTGGCGAAACCGATTCAGAAGCGCTGTAAGACACGGCCGATCAGGGAGTTATTTGCATGTCATTTTCCAAGCTTTCCTCCACCTTTGCACGGGTGGGCGCGCTTTCTGCGGCGCTGCTTGCGCCGGCGATCGCTCTCGCGCAGGAGGCCGCGCCGGCCGCCGCCGCTGCGACCGCTGCAGCTCCGGTTCCGGACAAGGGCGATACCGCCTTCATGTTCATCTCCACCATTCTCGTGCTCTTCATGCTCGTGCCGGGTCTTGCGCTGTTCTACGGCGGTCTCGTCCGCGCCAAGAACATGCTCTCGGTTCTGATGCAGTGCACGATGATCGGCGCGGTCGTGATGATCCTCTGGGTTCTCTACGGCTATTCTTTCGCCTTCGGCGGCGGCACCAGCCCCTATTGGGGCGGCACGGCCAAGATGTTCCTCTCGGGCGTTTCGACCTCGACGACGGCTGCAACCTTCTCCAAGGGCGTGGTCATCCCTGAATTCATCTTCATGCTGTTCCAGATGACCTTTGCCGCCATCACGCCGGCCCTGATCATCGGCGCCTTTGCCGAGCGCATCAAGTTCGGCGCGGCCGTGCTCTTCTGCGCGCTGTGGGCGACCTTCGTCTACTTCCCGATCGCTCACATGGTCTGGGATTCCAACGGCATGCTCTTCAAGATGGGCGCTCTCGACTTCGCTGGCGGTACCGTCGTTCACATCAATGCCGGTGTCGCGGGCATCGTCGGCGCCATTCTCGTCGGCAAGCGCGTCGGTTTCGGCAAGGACATGATGGCTCCGCATTCCATGACGCTGACCATGGTCGGCGCATCCATGCTCTGGGTTGGCTGGTTCGGCTTTAATGCCGGTTCGAACCTTGAAGCATCCGGCGGCGCAATGCTCGCAACCGTCAACACCTTCATCGCAACGGCAGCCGCCATCATCTCCTGGTCGCTGGTTGAAACCTTCACCCGCGGCAAGGCTTCCATGCTCGGCGGCGCCTCGGGCATGGTCGCCGGTCTCGTCGCCATCACGCCTGCCGCCGGTATCGCCGGCCCGATGGGCGCGATCGTCATGGGCCTCATTGTTTCGCCGCTGTGCTACTTCTTCGTCTCGGTCGTGAAGAACAAGTTCGGCTACGACGATACGGCCGACGTCTTCGGCGTACACTGCATCGGCGGTATCTTTGGCGCCATTGCAACCGGCATCTTCGCCAGCGCCTCGCTCGGCGGTGTCGGCTATGCCGAAGGCGTCACCATGAGCAGCCAGGTCGTCGTGCAGCTGACCGCCGTCGTCACCACCATCCTGTGGTGCGGCATCGGCTCCGCCATCCTCTACAAGGTCGTCGACGTCATCATCGGCCTGCGGGTTGCTCCGGAAGCCGAGCGCGAAGGTCTCGACCTCGCCTCCCACGGCGAAGCCGCATACCACAATTCCTGATTGGAGCTTGCGATGCCGGGGCAAGACCTCCGGCATCGCTGAACGTCCCGTCGCGACCTGTTTCATTGCAAATAGGCCGCTTTTGGCCCGAACCCCGGTTCGGGCCCTTTTTGTTTGTACAACTGAGCGGGCTGTAAAATCGGCGATTCGTGGGGCTGCGGCGCATGGTTAACATGCCATTAACCCTCCTCTGATTAGGTAGGGCTAACCTGCCGGCGAGTGGGCATAGACCGATTCGCTTGCGCTATCGACAAGGAACGGGGCTGGATATCATGGGCAGAAGCAATTCGGCGGCGTTGAGCGGTCGGCCAGACCGTTTATCGCTATCGAGTGTCGTTTGGCGTCAAGTCAAGGGCCTGACGGGCTTCGCATTGCTGTTCCTGTTGGCGCTCGCCGTGGCAGCGCTGGCGACGTGGAACGTCATGGATCCCAGCTATTCCTACGCAACGGCCAATGCGCCGACCAATCTTCTCGGTTTTCCTGGTGCTGCCTTTGCCGACATCATGATGCAGTCGCTCGGCCTTGCCTCGGTGCTGGCGCTGCTGCCGATCGTCGCCTGGGCCTTCGCTTTGATTTCCAATCGCAAGCTTCATCGCGTACCCTCGCGGCTCGGCGCCTGGTTCGGCGGCTGCATTGTTGCGGCCGGCTCCATCGCCTGCTTTCCGGCGCCGCCGACCTGGCCGATCCCGAACGGCATCGGCGGCGTGGTCGGCGACCTTCTCCTGCGCTTTCCCGCCTTGTTCATCGGCACCTATCCGAGCGGCGTCGTCGCCACCATCATCGGCTCGCTTCTCGCCATTCCGGCCATCTGGCTCATGCTCTTTGCCTCCGGCGTGATCGGCGAAAGCCTGGTCGAGGATGAGGAGGGCGACGAGGATTACGAAGAAACGCGCAGCCGCGCCCGCCGGGTGGGCGATGAAGACGAGGATGACGACCGCGGCGGTTTCCTTGGCAATTTCCTCGCCTTCGGTGCCGTCATGCATGCATGGTACAATGCCCAGGCCCGCCTTCGCCGTCTGTTCGGCATGGGTCCGCGCAAGCGTCGCGACCACGCCTTCGATGCGCCTTATGATTTCAACGACGACGAATTCGGCACCCTGAACGAACCCGTGCGCGCCAAGGCGCCGGTTGCCCGCGGCGATCGCCTTGAGCCGTCCATGGATGGTCCAGCAGCACGCCGGGTCGTATCCGCGCCGTCGATCAGCCTCGGCGATGATGAGGATGAGGACGATGATTCGATCTATGATCGTGATCCGCCGCGTCCGGCCGGCATCCTGCCCGATGACGATGACGAGGACTGGCCGTTGACCCCGGCCTCACCGAGGGGAGCTGCTGCCGGCCACCGCGTCACGCCGGCCGCGCCGCGCCCGAAGCCCGGCGCGCGGGCCGAGCGCGAGGCACAGACCTCCTTCATCCGCCCCTATGGCTTCCAGCTTCCGGCCGTCCATCTGCTCGCCGAGCCGAAGGCGGTCGCCCGCGATGCGACGCTCTCCGCCGATGCGCTGGAGCAGAATGCCCGCATGCTCGAAGGGGTGCTGGAGGATTTCGGCGTCAAAGGCGAAATTATCCATGTCCGTCCCGGCCCCGTCGTAACACTTTACGAGCTGGAGCCGGCGCCCGGCATCAAGTCGTCTCGCGTCATCGGCCTTGCCGACGATATCGCCCGCTCGATGAGCGCGATCGCCGCCCGCGTCGCCGTCGTTCCCGGTCGCAATGCGATCGGCATCGAGCTGCCGAATTCGACGCGCGAGACGGTCTATCTGCGCGAGCTCATCGCCAGCCGCGATTTCGAGACCTCCAAGGCCAAGCTTGCCATGTCGCTCGGCAAGACGATCGGCGGCGAGCCCGTGATTGCCGATCTCGCCAAGATGCCGCATCTGCTTGTTGCCGGCACCACCGGCTCGGGTAAATCCGTTGCCATCAATACCATGATCCTGTCGCTGCTCTACCGCATGACGCCCGAGCAATGCCGCCTGATCATGATCGATCCCAAGATGCTCGAACTCTCCGTCTATGACGGTATCCCGCACCTCCTGTCGCCTGTCGTCACCGACCCCAAGAAGGCTGTCGTCGCGCTCAAATGGACCGTCCGCGAGATGGAAGAGCGCTATAAGAAGATGTCGAAGATCGGCGTGCGCAACATCGACGGCTTCAACAGCCGCGTCGAGCAGGCCGTCGCCAAGGGCGAGGCGATCAGCCGCACGGTGCAGACCGGCTTCGACCGCCAAACCGGCGAGGCGATCTATGAGACGGAAGAATTCGACCTGAAGCCGATGCCCTATATCGTCGTCATCATCGACGAGATGGCCGATCTGATGATGGTCGCCGGCAAGGATATCGAAGGCGCGGTGCAGCGCTTGGCGCAGATGGCGCGTGCCGCCGGCATCCACGTCATCATGGCGACGCAGCGTCCCTCCGTCGACGTCATCACCGGCACGATCAAGGCGAACTTCCCGACCCGCATTTCCTTCCAGGTGACCTCGAAGATCGACAGCCGCACCATTCTCGGCGAACAGGGAGCGGAACAGCTGCTCGGCATGGGCGACATGCTCTACATGGCCGGCGGCGGACGCATCCAGCGCGTCCACGGCCCCTTCGTCTCCGATGGCGAGGTGGAAGATATCGTCGCCTATCTGAAGACGCAGGGCGCACCGCAATATCTCGATGCGATCACTGCCGATGACGACGAGGATGACGATGACGGCCATGGTCCGGCGGGCACATCCAATCTTGCCGATTCGGAAGACCCCTACGATCAGGCGGTCGCGATTGTTCTCAACGACGGCAAGGCTTCGACCTCATACATCCAGCGCCGTCTCGGCATCGGCTACAACCGTGCCGCCTCGCTTATCGAGCGGATGGAGGAGGAGGGCGTGATCGGCCCGGCCAATCATGCCGGCAAGCGCGAGATTCTCGTTCCCACTAAAGCCGATATTCTGGATCGCTGAGGGCCGCAGGCCCTTTCCGCGTCGCATATCCGGGCTATGCTCAGGAAAATTTGATTGTGGCCCAACAACCGCACATGGGCCGCCGCGCCATGAAGACGCCGATTTTGCGCGCCATGGACAAAGCATGAAGGAGAATTCGATGACCAAGTTTGATGCGCAGCCGTCCAGCCGACTTTCCCTGACCCGCCGGCATTTCCTCGGCGTCGTGGTCGCGGTCGGCGCGGCGGGCACGCTGCCGGTTTCGGCTTTTGCACAGGCGCAGGCGCAAACACAGGCACAGCCGGCGACAGCCGCCCTCAATCCCGGTATCGCCCAGGCCATTGCCGATCACTTCTCGTCCATCAAGACGATGAAGGGCGGTTTCCTGCAGATCGGCCCGCGCGGCGATCAGATGAGCGGCTCTTTTTTCATCCAGCGCCCCGGCAAGATGCGTTTCAACTACGATCCGCCGTCCCGCATGCGCGTCATCTGCGATGGCAATAACGTGCAGGTCATCAACGACCAGACGCAAACCAGAAACATGTATCAGCTGTCGAAGACGCCGCTGAGCCTGCTGCTGGCCAATAAGATCGACCTTTCCGCCGATATGGTGCGCGATGTCGATTCCAAACCGGATCTCACCAAGATCACGCTCGGCAACCGTACCGTCTTCGGTGATTCCACCATCACGATGATTTTCGATTCGAAGAGCTACGATCTGCGCCAATGGACCGTGATCGATCCGCAGGGCAAGACGACCGACGTCATCATCAACAATGTGAAGACCAATGTCGCCTTCGACGACAGTGTTTTCCGCATCGATTATACCCGCTGATCGCCCTCTCCACATTCGGCCGCAGGGTAAGTGCCGAATGGCGCTTTCCTTTCCGTGGCGGCCGGTCTAAAGCCTTAGACCTGACTGGAGGGCCTAGCGTTTCACCGAATCGCCCGGCTGTTCCGGCTGTCTGTTTTGACGCAATTCCGGACGGAAAACCGCTGCGCACTTTTCCTGGAATTGTTCTTGGGGAAAGGTTCGGGCATGGGATTGTCGATTGCGACGTGGAACATCAACTCGGTGCGGCTGCGCATGCCCATCGTCGAGCAGTTCGTCATGCAGGCCCGGCCCGACATCCTCTGCCTGCAGGAAACCAAGGTTCCGAACGAGCTTTTCCCCTATGCTCCCTTACGCGCCCTCGGCTATGAACACATCATCGTCCACGGCCAGAAGGGCTATCATGGCGTCGCGATCGCCTCGCGCATCCCGTTGAGCGAGGATCATCGGCAGGATTATTGCAATGTCGGTGACAGCAGGCATATCTCGGCGATCTTCGAGCGTGGCGGCCGGCGCGTGCGCCTGCATAATTTCTACGTCCCGGCCGGTGGCGACGAGCCGGATCGGACCATCAATCCGAAGTTCGGCCACAAGCTCGATTTCATCGAGGAAATGAAGCGGCTGCATGCCAATGCCGAACAGAATACCTCCGCGATCCTCGTCGGCGATCTCAATATCGCGCCGCTGGAGCATGACGTCTGGTCGCATAAGCAGCTGCTGAAGATCGTCAGCCATACGCCAGTGGAAACCGACGGGCTGATCGAGGTGATGAAGCGCGGCGCCTGGCTCGATCTCATGCGCCAGCACGTGCCGGAAAACGAAAAGCTCTATACGTGGTGGAGCTACCGCGCCAAGGATTGGGAGGCTGCCGATCGCGGCCGCCGCCTCGACCACATCTGGTCATCCTCCGATCTCGGCCCGCTCCTGCAGCGGATCGATATCCTCAAGGCGGCGCGCGGCTGGGATCGTCCGTCCGACCATGTGCCCGTGACGGCGCATTTCAATCTCTGAGTGGGGCGAGTTTTTCAAGAAAAGCGGCCGAGCAATGCGGCCGCTTGCCGCGCAAGTGTTGCGAAGTTTTCGCGGATGCGGTTCTGGATCAGCAGGCCGGCGTCGGGATATTCCTCGATCAGCCGGTGGAAGAGGGCACGCGTGATGCGGATCACGTCGGATTCCTCGGCGGCAACAGCCGTGTATTTCCGCTCCACCAAGGTCACCATCGCCAGTTCCGAAAGCATGGTGCCTGCCTGGACTATCGCTTCCACCTGTTTCTGGCCGTCGGCATCGATGATGCTGAGCTCGAAACTGCCTCGCGTGATGACATAGGCGCATTCGGCCGGCGATTTTTCCCGGAACAGCGTCTGGCCCTCATTCACATGGCGGCGGTCGGCGCCGAAAGCGATCAGCCGCAGCGGCTCATCGCCCATGCCGTGAAACAGCGGCAGTTGCGACAGCAGTCGGATATCGTCGTTCAGCGCCATCGATCGCCTATGGAATGATCTTGTAACCGCCGTTTTCCGTCACCAGGATCTCGGCATTGGAAGGGTCGCGCTCGATTTTCTGGCGGAGGCGGTAGACGTGGGTTTCGAGCGTATGGGTGGTGACGCCGGAATTATAGCCCCAGACTTCTTCGAGAAGGATATCGCGGGTCACGACCTTCTGGTCGGCCCGATAGAGATACCGGATGATGGCGGCTTCCTTTTCCGTGAGCCGGATCTTCTGCCCGTCTTCCGTGGTGAGCAGCTTCTGGCTCGGCTTGAAGAGGTAGCGTCCTACAGTGAAGGTCGCATCTTCGCTCTGCTCGTGCTGGCGCAATTGCGCGCGGATGCGGGCGAGCAGCACGGCGAAGCGGAAAGGCTTGGTCACGTAATCATTCGCGCCGGCTTCCAGGCCGAGGATGGTGTCGGAATCAGTGTCATGGCCCGTCAACATGATGATCGGCGCCTTGAAGCCGTTCTTGCGCAGCAGTTTCACCGCTTCGCGGCCGTCCATGTCAGGCAGCCCGACATCCATGATGAGGAGATCGACAGGCACGGTGCGCGCGGTCTGCACGCCCTTTCCGGCGGTGGCTTCCTGCAGGACGTTGAATTCCTCGTAAAGCGACAATTGCTCGACCAGCATCTCGCGAAGGTCGTTATCATCGTCCACCAGGAGAATGGTGCGTGCGGTCATGCCGTTCGGATCCTCGTTCTAATCCCACCTAAGTCCTACGCCAAATTGCATTTTTGGCAAGTCGCGACGCGGCTCAGGCTTGGTCGTTTGACTGAAACTGCTATGATTTCAAATGAAATCACACGCAAAGCAAAAACATGTGAGGAAAATGGAAAAGACAAGGGCGGCGGCCAGGCGGACCGCTTCCACCATCGTCGTGCGCCCCGCGCCGGGCAAGAGGACCCGAGCGCTGGTGCAGATCGGATCACTTGTCATGCCGGCGGCAATCGGCAGATCGGGGCGCAGCATCTTGAAGCGGGAAGGGGACGGCGCGACGCCGATCGCCTGCATGAAGCTGCTTTATGGCTTCACGCGCGGCGATCACGTCCGCTTTCTCAAGACGAGCCTGCCGATGCGGCGTATCCGCAAGGACATGCTCTGGTGCGATCAGCCTGACAATGCCAACTACAACAGGCTGGTGAAGGCTCCCTTCAAGCCGGGCCACGAGGAAATGCGGCGGAGCGACGGTCTCTATGACATATGTCTCGTGCTCGACTGGAACGTGACTTCGCGCCGGCGTCATTGCGGCTCGGCGATCTTCTTCCATCTGATCAGGCCGGGCTACGAGCCGACGGCAGGATGCGTTGCGATCAGTCTTCGCGACATGCAGCGCATCCTTCCGCTGTTGCGCAAGGGAACGACTATCCGGGTTGTCTGAGCGGCGGCCCGGGGTTAGAATTCCAACATCCTCGACCATATGGGCTTTTACCGGCGCGCCCGCGCAGGGCTTGGCCCGGTCCTTTCATTTCGAATTTAAAATCACGCCTTCACTCCACCCTCTCTCATCCTTTGGAGACTTATCGTGACCACGCAACCGACAATCACTTTCAATGACGGCAATTCCATTCCGCAGGTCGGCCTCGGCGTCTGGCAGACGCCGGAAAACGTCGCGCCGATGGCGGTCAGCACAGCGCTGAAAGCCGGCTACCGCCATGTCGATACGGCGGCCATTTATGCCAACGAGGATGGCGTCGGCGAAGGCATGCGCCAGTCTGGCGTCGCCCGCAAGGACATCTATCTCACAACCAAACTCTGGAACGAGGAGCAGGGCTTCGATTCCACGCTGAAGGCCTTCGACCAAAGCCTGAAGCGCCTCGGCACTGATTACGTCGATCTATACCTCATCCACTGGCCGTCACCGCATCGCAACCGCTATCTCGATACCTGGAAGGCTTTCGTCCGTCTCAAGGAAGAAGGCCGCGCGCGGTCGATCGGCGTTTCCAACTTCGCCAAGGAGCATCTTGACCGCATCATCGGCGAAACCGGCGTGACACCTGTGCTCAATCAGATCGAGCTGCACCCGACCTTCCAGCAGAAGGCGCTTCGCGAGGTGCACGACAAGCTCGGCATCAAGACGGAATCCTGGAGCCCGCTCGGCCAGGGCAAGCTTCTCACCAATGCCGTTATCGGCAAGGTCGCCGCCAAGCACGGCCGCACGCCGGCGCAGGTCATCATCCGCTGGCATATCGACAACGGCCTGATCGTCATCCCGAAGTCGGTGACCCCGAGCCGCATCGAGGAAAACCTCAGGGTTTTCGATTTCAAGCTCGATGGCGACGATCTGGCCGAGATCGCCAAGCTCGATTCGGCTGGCGGTCGCATCGGTCCGGATCCGCTGACGGCGAGCTTTTGATTTCAGAAATCGAACTCTGGAGGGCCGGAAGCATTTGCGTCCGGCCTTTTCGCTATAAGCGGATCATAGCGCTTCTTCTGAAAAAGACGCTCGCTTCGCGCAGGCAAAACCGGTGAGTGCGATTGCCGATGCCCCGACGATTAGCAGAGCGGCCACCGCAAAGGTGATCTGCATTCCGCTTGCCACCGCCTGCGGCGCTGCGGTGGTAATGTCCGTGGTTCCCGAGGCCAGCGTGAAGACTGCGCCCATGACGGATGCGCCGGTGATCAGGCCGAGATTTCGCGACAGGTTCAGCATACCCGATATGACGCCGCGCTGCTCGGATTGGATATCAGTCATGACCATGGTGTTATTGGCCGCCTGAAACAGCGCGTAGTTTGCCGTGACGACGGCGATCGGCCCGATGTAACCGGCCGCTCCGAACCTACCTTGCATGGCCGAGAGCAGGAAGAGGCCGGCTATCATGCCGGCGAGGCCTGCGATCGTCATGCGGTGAGTGCCGAAACGGTCGACGATGCGGCCTGCCGGCACGCCCATCAATGCCGCCACCAGCGGACCCGCCGACATGATGGCGCCGACTTCAGCCGCGTCGAAACCGAGTGCGGAAGAGAGGTAGAAGGGGCCGACCACCAGCGTCGCCATCATCACGGTCGAAACCAATGTGCTCATGGCAAGGCCCGCCGTCAGCGTCGAATCGCGGAACATGGAAAGGCGCAGCAGCGGCGATTTCACCTTGGCTTGCGAAAGCAGGAACAGTGCCGTTCCGAAAGCCGTGGCCAGCAGGAGGCCGATATTTACCCCGCCGAAGCTGCCGCGCCCTATGGTCATTGCCAGCGCATAGGCGGCAAGCGTCAGCGCCAGCAGCAGGGTGCCGATCGCATCCGGCCGCCCCTGCGTGGTTTTTTCGTTCGGACGATCCGCCGACAGGAAGCGCGCGGCGAGCAGGACGTTTACAATGCCGAGCGGCACGTTGATCAGGAAGATGGTCTTCCAGCCGAAGCCGGCGATCAGGATGCCGCCGAGCGACGGGCCGAGCGTGGTGCCGATCGCAGACATGGTGCCGAGCAGGCCCATGGCGCTGCCGGTCCTCTCCTTGGGAACGGTTTCGCCGACCATCGCGACAGTGAGCGCCATCATCATTGCTGCGCCTAGGCCCTGAAAAGCTCTGGCGGCAAGCAGGAGGGAAAGCGTCGGAGCGATGCCGCAGAAAAGGGAGGCGAGGGTGAAGAGGCTGATTCCGATCAGCAGCAGGCGCCGCCGGCCGAAAATGTCGCCCAGGCGCCCGACGCTGACGATCAGCGTGGTGATAGCGAGCAGATAGGCAAGCACGATCCATTGCGCCTGCTGGAAGGAGGCGCCGAATGCCTGTGCAAGTGTCGGCAGAGCGATATTGGCAATGCTGGTGCCGAGCGACGGCATCAGCATGGAAAGCGAGAGGCTGGCGAGCGCCCAGCGGGTCGAGGATGCTGATTTTGTGTGGCCGGCTTTGCCCGGATTTTCGATGATTGGCTGCAACATGAGCTCCATTTCTGGTGACGTCTAAAAAGTCCCGGCAGAAAGGTAGTTCTCGACGCGATATGGCGGAATGCGCAGCATTTGCACTTCATTCGTGCGTTTGACGCTATATCTTATACAAACCGTGCTATGCTCTCCTCATGTCCACGCCCGATCTCAACCTGCTTGTTACCCTGAATGTCCTGCTTGCCGAAGGCAGCGTTGCGCGTGCTGCCCGGAGGCTGCGGCTGAGCCCATCGGCGATGAGCCGGCAGCTGGCGCGCCTGCGCGAGACGATGGGGGATCCGCTGCTGGTTCGGGCGGGGCGGGGGCTCGTGCCGACGCCGCGGGCGCTGGAGCTACGCGAGCGCGTCGGTCATCTCATTCAGGAGGCGGAGGCCGCCTTGCGGCCCGCCCAAAGCCTCGATCTGAAGCAGCTTGCTCGAATCTTCACGCTGCGCACCCGCGAAGGCTTCGTGGAGAACTTTGGTGCCGAACTGATTGCGCGCATTGCTGAGCAGGCGCCTGGCGTTCGGCTCTACTTCACGCAGAAGTTGGACAAGGACAGCACACCTTTGCGCGATGGGACGATCGACTTCGAGACTGGTATTGTCGGCGGCGATACAGGTCCGGAGCTCAGGACGCAGGCGCTGTTCCGCGATCGCTTCATCGGCGTGGTCCGGCGCCGACATCCGTTGAGCGAGGGTGTTGTGACGCCGGAGCGCTACGCCGCGGGACAGCATATCCTCGTTTCGCGGCGCGGCCTCCAAAAAGGGCAGATCGACGAGATGCTGGAAAAGCTGGGCCTGAAGCGACAGATCGCAACGATTGTCGGCAGCTTCTCGGCTGCGCTGGCCTTGGTGCGCGCCTCCGACCTGATCGTCAGTGTGCCGGAGCGTTATACGGGCAATCTGCGTGTTGACATGTACAGTTTCGCACTGCCGGTGCCGACATCGGACGTCATGATCTCGCTGCTCTGGCATCCGCGGATGGATGCGGATCCGGCGCATCGCTGGCTGCGGGGCTGCATTCGCGATGTCTGCGCCGAGCGGCGTTCGGAGCGATCAACTGGATTCGAAGTCGGCTAGATAATTGCGTAGCAGGCGGTCAAAAGCCTTTCGTTCGCCTTCGGAAAGAGTGGAGATCAGGCGTGCCTGCGTTTCGACATGTGCCGTCACCGCCGCATCGATAAGCTCGAAGCCTTTCGGCGTCAGGGATATCAGGAAGCTGCGGCCATCATCCGGGTTCTGGCTGCGCGTGACGAGGCCGGCCCTCTCCAGCTGATCGATGCGATTGGTCATCGTGCCCGACGACACCATCATCGTATCCATCAGATCACTAGGGGAGAGAGTATAGGGCTCCCCCGAGCGGCGCAGGGTCGCCAGCATGTCGAAGTTCGCCGCGTTCAGGCCGAAACGGCCGAAGGTCTTCTCCATCTCGCGGGAGAGATGGAGCGCGAGATTGCGCATGCGCCCGAACAGGCCCATGGCCGTCGTGTCGAGATCCGGCCGTTCGCGGCGCCACTGCGCGAGAATTTTATCGATGCGATCCATGTCAAGACCTCGCCATGATTTTATCTTGACGTCAAGACATTTCGATTTATCTTGAGGTCAAGATAAATTTCGAGACTGATGCCATGAATCGCAATTTCGACCTGTTGCTCACCGCCATCGCGCCGGCGATCTGGGGCAGCACCTATTTGGTAACGACGCAGCTTCTGCCGGTCGGTTATCCACTGACTGTCGCCATGCTGCGGGCGCTGCCGGCCGGCTTGTTGCTGCTCCTGATCGTGCGGCGGCTGCCGCATGGGGTCTGGTGGCTGAAGTCGCTGGTTCTTGGGGCGCTGAATTTCTCCATCTTCTGGTGGCTGCTGTTCATTTCGGCTTATCGGCTGCCCGGTGGCGTGGCCGCGACGGTCGGTGCCGTCCAGCCGCTGATCGTCATCGTGCTGGCGCGGTTGCTGCTGGGCTCGCCGATCCGTAGTCTTTCGATTGTTGCCGCGATTGCCGGCATCGGCGGTGTCGGGCTGCTGATCCTGACGCCGAATGCGACGCTCGATCCGATCGGCATTGTTGCGGGCATCGGCGGTGCTTTCTCCATGGCAGCCGGCACCGTCCTCAGCCGCCGCTGGCGGCCTGATGTCTCGCCGCTGACCTTCACGGCATGGCAATTGACGGCAGGCGGTGTGCTTTTGCTGCCAGTGGCGCTGCTGCTTGAGCCGCCGCTGCCGCATCTGACCGGAGCCAACATTCTCGGCTTCGCCTATCTCGGGCTGATCGGCGCAGCACTCACCTATATTCTCTGGTTTCAGGGTCTGTCGCGGCTGGAGCCCTCTATGGTCTCGCCGCTCGGCTTCCTCAGCCCGACGACGGCGGTCATCCTGGGGTGGGCCGTGCTCGGCCAGCAGCTGAGCCCGATGCAGATCTTTGGCATCGTCACCGTGCTCGCCAGCGTCTGGCTCAGCCAGCGAGCGCAGCTGGGTCCGGCCGCTCAACCCTCTTCCCCCTCGGGGAGAAGGTGGCCCGCCCTTCGATAAACTCATGAGGTCGGATGAGGGGATTTCACCGGCAGAATTCATGAATTTCAGTGCGCTTGGCGGGGCACCCCTCATCCGCTTGGCGGCACCTTCTCCCCGAGGGGAGAAGAAGTGCGCGGCACCGACCTCACCTCATATGCGGCTGCTCTGCCTGCAAACGAAAAGGGCGGCCCTTGCAGCCGCCCTTCGTCATTCATGCCTTCAGGCCGATCACTTCCACTCGCGGATATCGACGAAGTGGCCTGCGATTGCGGCAGCTGCGGCCATGGCCGGCGAGACCAGATGGGTGCGGCCCTTGAAGCCCTGGCGGCCTTCGAAGTTGCGGTTCGAGGTCGAGGCGCAGCGCTCGCCCGGCTTCAGGCGGTCGTCGTTCATGGCGAGGCACATGGAACAGCCAGGCTCGCGCCAGTCGAAGCCGGCAGCCTTGAAGATCTTGTCGAGGCCTTCGGCCTCGGCCTGTTCCTTCACGAGGCCGGAGCCCGGCACGATCATGGCGTTGACCGTGGAAGCAACCGTCTTGCCTTCGACGACCTTGGCGACAGCGCGCAGGTCTTCGATGCGGCCATTGGTACAGGAGCCGATGAAGACGCGATCGATGTTGATCTCGGTCATCGGGGTGCCCGGCTTCAGGCCCATATAGTCGAGCGCACGCCACTTGGAGGCGCGCTTGGTCTCGTCCTGGATTTCGTCCGGGTTCGGAACGATACCCTGAACGGAGATGACGTCTTCCGGCGAGGAACCCCAGGAGACGATCGGCGGCAGGCTTGCGGCATCGAGCTTGACGATGCGGTCGTAATGCGCGCCTTCGTCGGACTTCAGCGTCTTCCAGTAGGCGATCGCCTGTTCCAGCGCTTCGCCCTTCGGCGCGCGCGGCTTGCCCTTGATATATTCGAAGGTGACCTCATCCGGAGCGATCAGGCCAGCGCGGGCGCCGCCTTCGATCGACATGTTGCAGATGGTCATGCGGCCTTCCATCGATAGCGAGCGAATGGCTTCGCCAGCATATTCGATGACGTAGCCGGTGCCGCCTGCGGTGCCGATTTCGCCTATGATGGCGAGGATAATGTCCTTGGCGGTGACGCCCGGCGGAAGCTGGCCGTCGACCTGCACCAGCATGTTCTTGGCCTTTTTCTGGATCAGCGTCTGCGTGGCAAGCACATGTTCGACTTCGGAGGTGCCGATACCATGGGCCAGGGAGCCGAAGGCGCCGTGGGTCGAGGTGTGGCTGTCACCGCAGACGATGGTCATGCCGGGCAGGGTGAAGCCCTGCTCAGGACCGATGATGTGAACGATGCCCTGACGCTTGTCGTTCTCGGAGTAGTATTCCACGCCGAATTCGGCGGCATTCTTGGCGAGCTGCTCGACCTGAATGCGGCTTTCCTCGTTCTTGATGCCGAGGTGGCGATCCGGCGAGGTCGGGACATTGTGGTCGACGACAGCCAGCGTCTTCTGCGGCGCGTGAACCTTGCGGCCGGACATGCGCAGACCTTCGAAAGCCTGCGGCGACGTCACCTCGTGAACGAGATGACGGTCGATATAGAGAAGACAGGTGCCGTCTTCTTGGGCGTCGACCAGATGGTCGTCCCAGATTTTATCGTACAGTGTGCGTGGAGCGCTCATGGCTACAAATCCATATTGGCATTATCGAAGATGGGGGTTGACGGATCAGGACCGCCGGCCTCGGGTGTGATCAGCGAAGTCGGCTGTTGAGCGCGCCCGAAATCATCGCAAAGAATCGTGCCGGCAGGCGCTTATGGTCCTGCAGCACGAAAGCCGTGACGTATCGTCCGTCTTTGCTCATGATCTTACTCATGGCCATGCTCATATCAATTTTCAAAACCTTCGGCAATGGCGACGACAGGCTGTATCGGAACGGCCGGGATCCGGCCGGACCAATCACACCTGTGCGCCTGGCGGTTGGCCCGCCGCCAAGCGAGGGAAAGCGGAGCGGTCGCTGCCTGAGCGGCGGCGCATCCAGGCTTCGAGTTGCCTGAGCAGCAGCGACAGGCCGATCGTCAGCAGCAGGTAGATGAAGGCGAGGATCGACAGCGTTTCGAAGTAGCGGAAATTGGCCGAGTAATAGAGCTTGGCGAGCTGGCTGATATCGGCGACGCCGAGCACGGACACGAGCGAACTGTCCTTCACCATGGCGATGAAATCATTCGACAGCGGCGGCAGGATGACGCGGATCGCCTGGGGGAAGACGACAAGCCGGAAGCGCTGGAAGCGGCTGAGGCCCAAGGCCTTTGCCGCTTCGATCTGGCCCTGGTCGACCGCCTGGATGCCAGCGCGGAAGATTTCGGCGATGAAGGACGAATAGCCGATCGTCAGCGCGATGATCGTGCGCCAGACGAAAGGCACATCGCGGGTGACGAGGGGTGTCGCCCAGCCTGCGGAGGCCAATGGAGACGTGATGAAGTTATAGACGGCGACAAAGGCCGGTGTGCCGACGAAGGCGACATAGGAGAGCAGCACCAGCATCGGGATGCCGCGCACGATCTCGATATAAAAGCGCGCCACCTGTCGCAGCACGAGGAAATCGGAAAGACCGAGCAGCGCCAGCGCCAGGCCGAGCAGCATGGCTAGCGTAAAGGCCACCAGCGTCACGAAGACCGTGACGCCGATGCCATTCAGCAGAAGAGAGAAAATCTGGGCATAGAGGCCGTTCGCCGCAATTACGAATGAGGCGGCGATGCCGAGGATAGCGAGGGCGACCAGCCACCAGGGAAAGTCTTCCTTGCCGCGGTGCCCGCCCGGACCTGCCAAAGGTGCCATCAGAGCGGGCTTCCAATATATCGGTCTTCAGAGTTCATTGGCCCATCTTGTAGTCGAGGAACCACTTCTTGTTCAGCGAGTCGAGCGTGCCGTCGGCCTTGAGGCTGGCAATGGCGGCATTGACCGGGGCGACAAGATCGGAACCCTTCTGGAAGATGAAGCCGAAATCCTCTGTGCCGAGCGGGCCGCCGACCAGCTTCAGGCCGCCATTGGAAGCGTCGACGTAGCCTTTGCCGGCCGTGCCGTCGGTCAGCACCATGTCGACGTCCCCGGTCTTCAGCGCCTGCACGGTGGCGCCGAAGGTTTCGAAGGTCTTGATGCGTGGGTTTTGCTCGTTGCCGTCAAGGACTTCATAGACGGCGGTGTAGAAGGGCGTCGTGCCCGGCTGCGCGCCGATCAGGGCCTCCTTGACGGCGGCGAAGCTCTTGGCGTCGGCAAAGCGTTTCTCGTCGCCGCGCACGAGCATGAACTGCTGCGAGCGCATATAGGGGTCGGAGAAATCGACCTTCTGCTTGCGGTCTTCCTTGATGGTGATGCCGGTCATGCCGATGTTGTACTGGCCTTCGGAAACGGCCTGGATCATCGCGTCCCAGCTGGTGTTCTGGTACTCGACCTTGAAGTTCAGACGCTTGGCGATCTCGTTCATCGCGTCATATTCCCAGCCGATCGCCTTGTTCGTTTTTGGGTCGATAAACTGCAGCGGCGGATAGGCATTCTCGGTGACGACGACGACCGTCTTGCCATTCAGGTTCGGAAGGTCGGCCGCAAAGGCGGCGAAAGGTGCAAGCACGAGGGCGCTGAGGCCCAGAAGGAACGAACGACGGAATGCCATGGAAATCTCCCCGATTAGCGTGGCGGGAAAGTGTCATATTTGGAAAGCGGATGGCAAGGTTATAGCCATCGTAGCGATCATAAAAAAGGAAAAGCAGCTCTAAAACATACGGCTGCCTAAGAAATTTCCGTTTGCCGCGTCGCATTGCGACAGGCAGTAAAAAAGGCGGCCCGAAGACCGCCTTCAATTGTCACAATCCGTCGGGATCGAAACTTATTCCGCTGCCGGCTCGGCTGCTGCGGCTGCAGCAGCTTCTGCTGCTGCCTTTGCTTCTGCAGCTTCTGCTGCTGCCTTTTCAGCTGCGAGTGCCTGAGCGGCTGCAACCTTCTCGGCTTCGATACGTGCCTTCTCGTCGGCCAGAGCCTGGCGCTCGGCATCGTTGAGCTTGCGGGCGCGGGTGCCGGTGTTTTCGACGATACGGGCAGCCTTACCGCGCAGGTCGCGCAGGTAGTAGAGCTTGGCGCGACGGACCTTACCGCGGCGAACGACTTCGACGCTTTCGATCATCGGCGAGTAAACCGGGAATACGCGCTCGACGCCTTCGCCGTAGGAGATCTTGCGAACGGTGAAGTTTTCCTGCAGGCCGCCGCCGGAGCGAGCGATGCAAACGCCTTCATAGGCCTGAACGCGGGTACGGTTGCCTTCCGTGACCTTTACGTTGACGCGAACGGTGTCGCCAGCGGAAAATTCGGGAAGGGTGCGCTTGGCTTCGATCTTGGCAGCCTGTTCGGCTTCCAATTGCTGAATGATGTTCATGTTATCAACCTCGTTGTTGCTTCAACAGCCAGAGCGCTCATCATTCTATCTTTGGTCGGACCCGGAGATCACACCTCGGATGTATGCCCGTTCAGGCAGGAGCGAATACGTCTGCTCTTCTTTGCTGGTTGATGGGAAATTTCCCATGCCGGCCGCGCACATATCCTATTGTCACGCCTTTGTCACCCCTTGCGGCTGAATTAAGTGGCGATTGGTGCCAGTTTTGCGGCGCTTGAACCAATGTCGCTCATCTAGCCGGTGTTGCCGCTACTTCTTCCGCAATTCGTCCAGCAAATCCGGCCGGCGCGCTCGCGTCAGCTCTTCGGCCTTCTCCCTCTGCCATTTGGCGATCGCCGCGTGATTGCCCGAGGTGAGGATGGCGGGAATCTCGCGGCCTTCCCAGATCTGCGGTCGCGTATAATGCGGATGTTCCAGCAGGCCGCCTTCGAAGCTTTCATGAAGGCCGGAGAGGTCGTTGCCCATGACGCCGGGCAGGATGCGAACGATAGCGTCGAGGAGGATGAGGGCAGCCGGCTCGCCGCCCGAAAGGATATAGTCGCCGATCGAGACTTCCTCGAGGCCACGGCCGTCGATGACGCGCTGGTCGACGCCTTCGAAGCGGCCGCAGACGATGATGACGCCGTCGCCGCTTGCAAGCTCGCGCACGCGCTTCTGCGTCAGCGGCTTGCCGCGCGGGCTCATCAGCAGGCGCGGGCGGCTGTCGTTTTCGCTGGCATGATCGATGGCGCGGGCAAGCACATCCGGTTTCAGCACCATGCCGGCGCCGCCGCCGGCCGGCGTGTCGTCGACGGTGCGGTGCTTGTCGGTGGCGAAATCACGGATCTGCACGGTGTCCAGCGACCATTGCCCGCGTTCCATCGCCTTGCCGGCAAGCGACGTGCCGAGATGGCCGGGAAACATCTCGGGATAAAGCGTCAGTATGGTCGCCCGAAAACTCATGGCGCGATCACTTCCTAATGAGGGCACTTCCCAATGAGGGTTACTTCTTCGTCTTGTCCTGCGGCTTTTCCGGCTTGCCGATGAGGTCATCGGGGCTGTCGATCAAGCCGGCGGCGAGCGGATCGATCAGGATCTTGCCTGCTTCGAGGTCGATTTCGAGCACGGCGGCTTCGGAAAAGGGGATCAGCACCGGGCGCTTGCCCGGCCCCTTCAGCTCCAATAGGTCGCCGGCGCCGAAATCATAGATGCCGCTGACGGTGCCGTAGCCGACGCCTTGGTCATCGACGGCTTCCAGCCCTTCGAGATCGGTGTAGAAGAATTCGTCGTCGTCGAGCTCGTCATCCGGCAGGTTGTCGCGCTCGATATAGAGTTCCAGCCCGTTCAGCGCCTCGGCGGCATTACGGTCGTTGATGCCGCGAAAGCGCACGATGACGACATTCTTGGCCTCGCGGATTTCCAGAACTTCGAAGCTGCGGCCATCCATGCTGTGCAGGTGGCCGTAATCGCCAAGTGCGGTCGGATCGGATGTATAGGCGCGGGCACGCACTTCGCCTCGCAAGCCCTGTGCAGCGCCGATGGTGGCCATCAATACCGGATTTTGCAGTTTCGTCATGGTCTCTTCGTCGATTGCCGGGATTATGCAGCAGATCCAAAATGCTACAGCGACCTTTGTCCACCCCATGTGACACGCGGCGCTGTCGTTGGTTCTCTCATAGGCTGAACATTTGCCGATGGGAAACAAAAAACGGGTGGCATGTCGCCATGCCACCCGTTTTCAATCAATGCGAGGTCCGATTACTCGGAAGCGGCAGCGGCGTCAGCAGCCTTCTGTGCCTTTTCGGCAGCGCGCTCCTGAGCCTTCTTGCCCGGCTTTGCCTTTTCCGGGTTGTTCTTGGCTTCGCGCTTTGCGATGCCGGCTTCGTTGAGGAAGCGCAGAACGCGGTCGGTCGGCTGTGCGCCGTGGTCGAGCCAATGCTTGATGCGTTCGACCTTCAGTTCAACGCGCTTGGCGTCGTCCTTGGCAAGCATCGGGTTCCAGGAGCCGAGGGTCTCCAGGAAACGGCCGTCGCGCGGCGAGCGAGCGTCGGCTACGACAACGTGGTAGTACGGGCGCTTCTTGGAGCCACCGCGGGCGAGACGAATTTTCAGTGCCATGTCAATTCTCCTTAGGCTTTTCTTGACCGCTTCGTTGTGCGGTATGGTTACGTCGCGCTGCTTTTCTCGTACCGCGTGATCCCGGTTCAAAACGCCCTGCGTCCTTCGGGATCATGTGGCCAGGGGTTACCCTTTGAAATCCGCAGCGATCTGTTCATGATGCCGGATGACTTCCTTGATGACGAAGTTCAGGAACTTCTCGGCGAAATCCGGGTCCAGATTGGCGTCCTTTGCCAGGCGGCGCAGGCGCTCGATCTGAAATTCTTCGCGCGCCGGGTCGGCCGGCGGCAGGTCGTACTTGGCCTTCAGCACGCCCACTTCCTTCGTGCAGCGGAAGCGCTCGGCCAGCATGTGCACCAGTGCGGCATCGATATTGTCGATCGACTGGCGGTATTTGCCCAGTTGGGCCTTTACGTCTGGATCAATCATGGGGGTCAACGATCCTTCTCACTTCTTCTTCGGCAAACCGGGGAGGCCCGGGAAACCACCGCCAAGGCCCGGCAGTTTGGCGCCGCCGAGACCCGGCAAACCGCCACCGCCGCCCAGACCCGGCAAGCCACCCGGCAGGCCGCCGGGACGGCCGAGGCCGGCCGCTTCGGCTTGCTTCTGCAAGGCTTCGAGCTGCTTGGGATCCATGTTCGACAGGTCGGGCATCCCACCCATACCGCCACCGAGACCCATTTTGCCGGCAAGGCCGCCCATCAGCTGCTTCATCATGCCGCCTTTGCCCTTGCCGCCCATCATCTTCATCATATCCGCCATCTGGCGGTGCATCTTCAGAAGCTTGTTGATGTCGGAGGCGTCGGTGCCGGAGCCTGCGGCGATACGCTTCTTGCGGGAATGCTTGAGGAGATCCGGATTGGCGCGCTCGGCCTTGGTCATCGAGGAGATGATAGCGAGCTGGCGTTTGAACAGGCGGTCATCGAGGCCGGCGGCTGCCATTTTGTCCTTCATGCCGGACATGCCGGGCATCAGGCCCATAATGCCGCCCATGCCGCCCATCTTCTGCATCTGGCCGAGCTGGTCGGCGAGATCGTTGAGGTCGAACTTGCCCTTGGCCATCTTGGCAGCCATGGCGGCCGCCTTCTCGGCGTCGATATTCTCGGCAGCCTTCTCGACGAGCGAGACGATGTCGCCCATGCCGAGGATGCGGTCAGCGATACGGCGGGGATGGAATTCCTCCAGCTCGCCCATCTTTTCGCCGACGCCGATCAGCTTGATCGGCTTGCCGGTGACTGCGCGCATCGAAAGGGCCGCACCGCCGCGGCCATCGCCGTCCATGCGGGTCAGCACGAGGCCGGTGATCCCGACGCGCTCGTCGAAATTGCGGGCGAGGTTGACGGCGTCCTGACCGGTCAAGCTATCGGCGACCAGCAGGATTTCGTGCGGATTGGACTTCTTCTTGATATCCGCCATCTCGACCATGAGCGGCTCGTCGATATGCGTACGGCCGGCGGTGTCGAGGATGACGATGTCATGGCCGCCGAGCTTGGCGGCCTGGACTGCGCGTGCGGCAATATCGGTCGGCGATTGGCCTGATATGATCGGCAGCGTGTCGACGCCGGTCTGGACGCCGAGCTGACGCAGCTGCTCCTGGGCTGCCGGACGGCGCGTGTCGAGGGAGGCCATCAGGACCTTCTTGCGGTCGCGGCTCGTCAGGCGGCTGGCGATCTTGGCCGTGGTGGTCGTCTTACCGGAGCCCTGCAGACCCACCATCATGACGACGACCGGAGCCGGCGCATTGAGGTCGATGCCGACGCCTTCGCCGCCAAGCATCTCGATCAGCTCGTCATGGACGATCTTGACGACCATCTGGCCCGGCTTGATCGACTTTAGGATCTCGGCGCCGACGGCCTTTTCGCGAACGCGATCGGTAAAGGAGCGCACGACATCCAGCGCCACGTCGGCTTCGAGCAGCGCGCGGCGAACCTCGCGAAGCGCAGCGGAAACATCGGCTTCCGAAAGCGCGCCGCGGCCTGTCAGTCCATTCAGAATGGAACCAAGACGGTCCTGGAGGTTTTCAAACATCGGTTCTTCCTTATCGATCGCTTGGGATTTGGACTTGGCGCAAGTTTGCGCCGTTCCTCGCCCGAAAACGTCGTGCTTTTCCATGACGAAAACAAGACGCAAAGCCAAAAAGCACCCGAGGGCGCATCGCGCTGTCGGGTGTTGACCTCCGGGATCTCTTTATACCTTTATGGGTCCCGGTCGGTGGCTCGGAGGCTTGTGCTCGTCGCAGATTGCGGGCGATAAACAGGAAAAGGCCGCCAAAGTCAACCCAATGCGGCCGAAATGCCTGAAATGCGCGGATGACAGCGTTATCTCAACCTCGATTTGACCATACCATCCTCTTCCAATCGTTACATCGATCCCCGTCATCAAGTGATTCCCCGAGACAGCTCCGAATGAATGATGCAGCCCTGACCAATCTTCTCGCCGCCTGCCGCGCTTACGCCGGCGGTCGTGTCGACGCACAATTCAACGCGGCGGCCCAGGCCTTCTACGCGAGTGCCATTGCCCAGCCGAAGATCATGGCGCGGGCGGCGCGCGAGCTTAGCCGCCTGCCGCCGCCGGGGGCCGCGATCCTTGCGAATATGCTCGGCACCATCGTCGAAAAGGGCGGGTCGGTGGAGCGCAGCGGTGCTGCGGTGTGGGAGCTCTACATGGCGTGGTTGCCGCAAATCCATCGCGGCTTTGCCGGCCGCAAGGAGCTGAGCCCGAGGCAAAGGCAGCTGCTCGACGCTTTCCAGCTGCTTGGCCAATCGGCGGTATCGCATCTTGCTGCCATGCCGCGGGAACGCGAGCGCGCCGCCGGCGACAAGGCGCTGATGGCGCAGCTTGCCCAGCTGCAGGATTATACGCCGGGTGCGGCCTGGGTCCGCCAGATGCTCCTGAGCCGCAGCGACGCGCTGCTGGTGCTGCATCTGCCGAGCCGTCAGGGTTTTCGCCTGCGCTATCAGAATATCGTCAATTGCTTCCATCTGTTCACGCTGATCCAGGCGGCATTCGGCGAGACGCTTCCCGGCGGCCGCGTGCCCAACAGGTTCATAATCGACATGGCGCGCTGCGTGACCGTGGCGGAAGATGGCAATGACGAGCCCTGGTGGCGCTACGAGACGGTGCAGCCGGATGAGCAAGGGCTTGTCGAGATTTCCGGAGAAGCATCCGTCGAGACGATTGCCCGCATCGATGACCGGCAGGTCATCCTGCTTTCATCGCCGGTCAAGGGCGCTGCATTGTGGGATACGAGCTTTTTCACGCCGCAGCTTTTCGTCATGCCGGCGAATGTCGTGCTGGAGGAGACGCTGACGGCGCGTGAGGTCGAAGAGTGGCTCGCCAGGTTCGGCTTACCAGCCGGGAAGGCGACAAGCGCACAGGCGGTGGACAAGCCATGACGAGCTCATCCGACTCAGCCAAGAAGAATCCCTATTACCAGGGGCCGGTTTCCGATCATTTCGACGGCGTGCGCTTCTTCAATCCCGGTGGCGTCGCGCCGGGCGGTGCATTCGACCTTTTGCGCTGGCAGTTCGGCGGTGGCCGGGTGCGGTGGCCCAACCCGGTCATCAGCGCCTTTCCTCCGGCTAGGCCGGACCGGCACGTGTTCGGCGAGCAGATGCGGGTGACCATGGTCGGGCATGCCTCGATGCTGATGCAGATTGCCGGGCTGAACATTCTGACGGATCCGGTCTGGTCGGAGCGGGTCAGCCCTTTCCGATCTTTCGGACCGAAGCGTGTGGTGCCGCCCGGCATCCGCTTCGAGGATCTGCCGCATATCGACGTCGTGCTCGTCACGCATAATCACTATGACCACCTCGATGTTGCAACGCTTGCCCGCCTGCAGCAGGCGCATCGGCCAAAGATCGTCACGCCGCTCGGCAACGACATGATCATCCGCCGTGCCGTTCCCGATGCCGACATCACGGTGGTCGACTGGGGCGATCGCATCGCCCTCAAGGCCGGCGTGACGATCGATGCCGAGCCCTGCCATCACTGGTCGGCGCGCGGCATGGGCGACCGGCGCATGGCACTCTGGGCCGCTTTCGTGCTGAGCACACCAGCGGGCAAGATCTACCATGTCGGCGACACCGGCTTTCACGATGGCATCAATTATGAGGCTGCCCGGCAAAAACATGGCGGTTTCCGCCTCGCGATCCTGCCTTTTGGCGCTTACGAGCCGCGCTGGTTCATGAAGGGTCAGCACCAGAATCCGGAAGAGGCGGTGAAGGGCATGAAGCTCTGCAACGCGGCCTATGTCGCCGGGCATCACTTCGCGACCTTCCAGCTGACGGACGAAGGGATCGATGAGCCCGTTCAGGCGCTGGATGCGGCCTTGAAAGCTGAGAGTGTGGAGGCGGATCGCTTTCGTCCGCTCAGGGCGGGGGAAGTTTTCGATGTGCCTGTCGTCTGAGGGCGCCAAATATCCCTTCTCCCCGAGGGGAGAAGGGTTGCGTCCTGCGTTGGAAGCCTTACTGCTTGATCTCGGGCTCAACCAGTTTCGCGAGATTGATCAGCGATTCCTGCCAACCGAGATAGCAGGCTTCCGGCGGGATGACATCGGGAATGCCGGCTTGAGTGATGTTGACCTCGGTTCCGACGAGAACCTTCTTCAGGGTCACCGTCACTTCCATTTCGCCGGGCAGGTTCGGATCGTCGAATCTGTCAATGTAGCGCACAAGTTCGCCCGGGATAAGCTCGAGAAAATCGCCGCCGAAGGAGTGCTTCTCGCTGGTCGTGAAGTTGCGGAACGACATCTTGAACGTGCCGCCGACTTTTCCTTCGAAGTGATGCACGCTGCAGGCAAAACCGTTCGGCGGCAACCATTTGGCCAGCGCATCCGCTTCGATGAATGCGCGATAGACCTTTTCCGGGCTGGTGGCCAGGACGCGGTGCAGGCGTATGGTATTCGGCATGGTCATAATCCCTATGGTTTGACGGAGTGGACGAGCCTAGGACGTGGCAGCTTTTGGTAATCCGACATCGATGAATGATCTTTTCTCAAAATAATGCGGGTCAAGACTTCTCGGTGGGATTTTTGCTGTGGTCAAAGGACGGCCGCCCGCCCCTCGTGGTTCGAGACGGCCCTGCAGGCCTCCTAACCGTGAGGGCTGATCTTTTGCGTCGATCATACATTTCCGGGATCTAGGCACTGCAGCACAAATCATGGCCGCAGCGACGATGCTAACTCCGCCTCATCCTGGGGTGTGGAGCTCGAAGAGTGAAGCCTCGAAGGATCGGGGCGGCCCGGGAGAGCTCGCCCAATCCTGAATAATGCCGTTCTTCATGTCCCACTGGTAATTCCCCCGCATTTCCGCCATATACAGCTCGAAACACGGACGGACTTGGCATCATGAGCAATACGGTCGAATTCGCGAGGATGAACGGGCTTGGCAACAAGATCCTGGTTATCGACATGCGCGGCCGCAAGGATGTGGTGACGCCCGCTGCGGCGATTGCGCTCAATGCCGATCCGGCCACCCAGTTCGATCAGATCATGGCGATCCACGATCCGAAGCTGCAGGGCACCGATGCCTGGATCGATATCCTGAACTGCGACGGAACGAAGGCGCAGGCCTGCGGCAACGGCACGCGCTGCGTCGTGCAGGCGCTGGCGGCCGAAACTGGCAAAAAGGTGTTCACCTTCCAGACGGTCGCCGGCATCCTGAATGCCAGTGAGCATGAGGACGGCACGATCTCGGTCGATATGGGCACGCCCGTCTTTGCCTGGGACCAGATCCCGCTTGCCGAGGAATTTGCTGATACCAGCCGCATCGAGCTGCAGATCGGGCCGATCGACAATCCCGTACTGCATTCGCCTTCCGTGATGTCGATGGGTAATCCGCATGCGATCTTCTGGGTCGATAGGGATCCGATGTCCTTCGATCTCGATCGTTTCGGCCCGCTGCTCGAAAACCACCCGATGTTTCCCGAGCGCGCCAATATCACGCTGGCGCAGGTGCTGTCGCCGACCTCGCTGCGCACACGCACCTGGGAGCGCGGCGCCGGCCTGACGCTTGCATGCGGTTCGGCCGCCTGTGCCTCCGCCGTCAGCGCCGCGCGCACCGGCCGCACCGGCCGCAAGGTGATGATCGAAGTTGCCTCCGCGCCGGCGCCTGGCAAGCTCACCATTGAATGGCTCGAGAGCAACGACCATGTCGTCATGACCGGGCCTGCCGAATGGGAATGGTCCGGCACCGTCGATCCTGTCACTGGCAGCTTCTCGCGCGATCCGGAGCAAGAGGCTCAGGCGCGGTGAGCGGGGTCGAGGTCATTACCTTCGGCTGTCGTCTCAACACCTATGAATCCGAAGTGATGAGGGCCGAGGCAGAGAAAGCCGGGCTCAACAACGCCATTCTGGTCAATACCTGTGCCGTGACGGGCGAGGCCGTGCGCCAGGCGCGGCAGGCAATCCGCCGCGCGCGCCGTGGCAATCCGCATGCCCGTATCATCGTCACAGGCTGCGCCGCGCAGACCGAGAAGCAGACCTTTGCCGAGATGGCGGAAGTCGATGCCGTGCTCGGCAACGAGGAGAAGCTGAAAAGCGCCTCCTACCGCTCCCTGCCGGATTTTGGCGTTTCGGCCGAAGAAAAGCTGCGCGTCAACGATATCATGAGCGTGCGGGCGACCGCGCCGCAGATGATCCGTCATATCGATGGTCACGTGCGCGCCTTCATCCAGGTGCAGAACGGCTGCGATCACCGCTGCACCTTCTGCATCATTCCCTATGGCCGCGGCAATTCGCGTTCGGTGCCGATGGGTGCTGTGGTCGATCAGGCGCGCAATCTCGTCGAAAGCGGCTATCGCGAAATCGTGCTGACCGGCGTCGATGCAACAAGCTATGGCGCCGACCTGCCGGGTACGCCGACGCTCGGCCTGCTTGCCAAGACGCTGCTGAAGCAGATCCCGGAGATCCGCCGGCTGCGGCTCTCCTCGATCGACAGTATCGAGGCAGACCGGCACCTGATGGATCTCATCGCCGACGAGCCGCGATTCATGCCGCATCTGCATCTCTCGTTGCAGCATGGTGACGACATGATCCTCAAGCGCATGAAGCGGCGGCACTCGCGCGCCGATGCCGTGCGTTTCATCGAGGATGTGCGCCGCCTGCGCCCGGAGACGAGCTTCGGCGCCGATATGATCGCCGGCTTCCCGACTGAGACGGAAGAGATGTTCGCCAATGCTGTCGGCTTGGCGCAAGAGGCCGGCATCGCGCATCTGCACGTCTTCCCCTACAGCCCGCGCCCCGGCACGCCGGCCGCCCGCATGCCGCAGCTCGATCGCGGGCTGATCAAGGAACGTGCCGCCCGCCTGCGCGAGGCCGGACAAAGATTGCACCGGACCCATCTCGACAGCATGGTCGGCACGCGGCAATGGCTGCTTGTGGAGAATGGCGGACTGGCGCATACGGAAAACTTCACGCTTGTCGCCGCCCCCGGCCTTCGCCCGCGCGACCTTGTGCAGGTCGCAATCACCGGCCACAATGGCAAGCACCTCGACATGCAACTTCTGGCCGCCGACGCGGCCTAATGCTTCAACGGACACTTCATGGCGCTCGGTTTCATCAAAAAAGTCTTCACCTTCGGCCGCGAAAAGCCGGCTGAGGAGCAGGCGCCTGCTGTGGATGTTTCGCCGGCTTCCGAGTCTGTCGAGCCGCCGTCGCCCCCCTCTGTCCCTTCGGGACATCTCCCCCACGAGGGGGGAGATCGGTTGGAGAGTGGAGCGCCGACCGAGCAAGAGCCGCAGGCTGAAGAGCCTGCAGATGCGGCCGGCGCGAAAGAGATTGAGGCCGTTGAGGCTGCTCATTCTCTCGAATCCGAGCTGCAAGAACAGCCCGAAGACCGTAAGGCCATCGAATCGGAGCAACCTGCCGATCCTGAAGTCCACGTAGTTTCGGAAGAGCACCCCATCGAACCGATCTCCCCCCTTGTGGGGGAGATGTCCGACAGGACAGAGGGGGCTGACGAAGGTACGGCAAGCTCGGAATCTTCGTCGGAAGACGCCGAATCCTCATCCGAAATTAGCGCCCCCCCAGTCGAAGCCCCCATCCTTCCCAAGGGCTTTTCGGCCGCCGCCTCTGCTCCCGCACCGGCTCCCGAGGCCCCCAAGCAGAAACTCTCCTGGTTCCAGCGCCTACGCGCCGGGCTTGCGCGGACCTCGTCGCAGCTGACCGGTCAGATCGCGGCGCTCTTTACCAAGCGCAAGCTCGACGATCAGACGCTGCAGGATCTGGAGGATCTGCTGATCCAGGCCGATCTCGGCGTCGAGACGGCGATGCGCGTCACCGATACGCTGGCGTCCGAGCGCTATGGCAAGGATGTGACCGGCGAAGATGTCGGCCGCATCATGGCGCAGGAAATCGCCAAGGTGCTGAAGCCTGTGGCAAAGCCGCTGCAGCTCGATCTCAGCCATAAGCCGCATGTGATCCTCGTCGTCGGCGTCAACGGCACCGGCAAGACGACGACGATCGGCAAGCTGGCCGCAAAACTCTCCGGTGCGGGGCTGAAGGTCACGCTGGCTGCCGGCGATACGTTCCGCGCGGCTGCCATCGAGCAATTGAAGATCTGGGCCGAGCGTACGAAATCGGACTTCATAGGGACGAAGCTCGGCGCCGATGCTGCCGGTCTTGCCTTCGATGCCTTCCAGCAGGCCAAGGCCAACAAGAGCGACGTGCTGATCATCGATACGGCCGGCCGTCTGCAGAACAAGGCGGAGCTGATGGCGGAGCTCGAAAAGATCGTGCGCGTCCTCGGCAAGCTCGATCCGGACGCGCCGCATACCGTGCTGCAGACGCTCGATGCCACCACCGGCCAGAACGCCTTGAACCAGGTGGAAATCTTCCGCAATGTTGCCGGCGTCAACGGGCTCATCATGACCAAGCTCGACGGCACGGCGCGCGGCGGCATCCTTGTCGCCATCTCGGCCAAGCATAAGCTGCCGGTCTATTTCATCGGCGTCGGCGAAGGTGTAGAGGATCTCGAGCCGTTCGAAGCCGAGGATTTTGCTCATGCCATCGCCGGTACGGGGGCTGTAAACAGCCAATGAATGACAAGAACAAGTTTGATGATAGGGAAAGTGCCGCAATGACGACCAGCGACAGCGATCTCACCCCAAGTGCCGCCGACAGGCATCATCCGATGCTGAAGCTGGTGCTGGAACTCGGGCCTTTGCTGGTGTTCTTCTTCGGCAATTTGCGCGGCGAATGGCTGGCGCAGCATTTTCCGCAACTGGCAGCGCTCGGCGGCCCGCTCTTCGTCGCCACCGGCCTGTTCATGGCGGCAACGGTGATCTCGCTCATCGTTTCGAAGGTCATGCTCGGCCATTTGCCGCTAATGCCCTTCGTCTCCGGCATTGTGGTGCTGATTTTCGGTGCGCTCGGCATCTATCTTCAGAACGAAACCTTCATCAAGATGAAGCCGACCATCGTCAATGCGCTGTTCGGCATCGTGCTGCTCGGCGGCCTTGCTTTCGGCAAGTCGCTGCTCGGCTATGTCTTCAATGCCGCCTTTCAGCTGGATGCCGAGGGCTGGCGCAAGCTGACGCTGCGCTGGGGTATCTTCTTCTTCGTTCTCGCCGTGCTCAACGAAGTCGTCTGGCGCGGCTCGAACTGGCTTTATCTTCCGGACACCAAGGCCGCGGATAATCTCTGGGTGAACTTCAAGGTCTGGGGAACGATGCCGATCACCATCCTCTTCACGCTGTCGCAGATGCCGCTGATCATGAAGCACACGGTCGAGCCGCCGGTGGAAAACGGTAAATGAGCCAAGCCATCGACGCCCAAAGCCGCTATCGGCAACAGAGCTTCTGGTTCATCGCCTGCGCCGTCGTTCTGCTGGTGCAGATCGTGACCGAATACATGATGGGCCGTGTGCCGATCTGCACTTGCGGCTATGTGAAGCTCTTCGAGCCGGTGGTGAAATCCAGTGGCAATTCGCAGCACATCGCCGACTGGTACACGCCGTCGCACATCATCCACGGTTTTCTCTTTTTCGGTCTCACGCATCTGATCATGCGCGGCAAGCCGCTGTCGATGCGGCTCTTCGTTGCCATGTTGATCGAATCAGGCTGGGAGATCCTGGAAAATTCCCCTATCATCATCAACCGCTACCGCGCCACGACGATCTCGCTCGATTATGTCGGCGACAGCATCCTCAATTCCTCGATGGATGCGGTGTTCATGGTGGTCGGATTCCTGTTTGCCTGGCGCGCGCCGGTGCTGGTGACGGTTGTCATCGCCATCTTCTTCGAGCTGCTTACCGGTTATCTGATCCGCGACAATCTTACGCTCAACGTGCTGATGCTGGTCTGGCCGGTCGAGGCGATCAAGACTTGGCAGGGCGGGATTTAGTCTTTTAACCCTCGCCCCTGCGGGGAGATGGAGGCACGATAGCGCCGGGTGAGGAGGCGCTACCGGGAGAGTGCTGACTTTCGCTCGTCGCTCAAGACCTTTTTGCTTCGTGCCCCAGCCCCCTCATCCGCCCTTCGGGCACCTTCTTCCCAAGGAGAAAAGGGAATTAAGACGCCGGCTTCCCCTGCGCCTTCGCTATGGCCGGATAGAGCCCTTCCTTCAGGCTGGTCGGCGTGAACGGGCCGACCTGCTTGTAGAGGATCGTGCCGTCGGGCGAGACGAGGTAGGATTCCGGAATGCCGTAGACGCCCCAGTCGATGGCGGCAGAGCCGTTCGGGTCGATGCCGATGGCGTTGTAGGGATTGCCGAGTTCGCCGAGGAAGCGAAGTGCGTTCTCGCTCGTGTCCTTGTAATTGATGGCCACGATATTGAGCTGACCGCTCTTGGCAAGCTCCTTCAGCACTGGATGCTCGTCGCGACAGGGAATGCACCAGGAGGCAAAGACATTGACGAGCGTAAGCTTGCCCTTGATGGCGTCATCGGTCAGCGCCCGCAGGTTGGAGCCTTCGAGAGGTGGGAGCGCGAGCTTCGGCGCCTTCGTACCGATCAGCGCCGAAGGAATGGCCGATATGTCGGTGCCGTGCACTTCCTGATCATACATGACCTTGCCGACGGCAAAAGCGATGCAGGCAAAGACGATCAGCGGGATCAGCGCCAGCAGATAGCGTGCGGTGCCGCTCGATTTCGGCTGATCCTTGTTATCGGCATCCGTGGTCATTTCGTCTCGCTTTCCGGCGCGCGCTGTGAGCGGCGGCGGATGCCGGAGGCTTCCAATGCGGCGAGCTCACGACGTCGAAGGCGTCCGTCGATCCATGTCCAGGCGATGACGGCGAGGATCATGACGGCAGCAAAGCCGTAGGAGCCGTAGACGTAGAAGGGATGCGTCATGCTAGTCCTCCCGGCTTGCCATGCGTGCGGCGATGCGGCGCTGCGCGGCGATGCGGCGGCGCCAAATCTCGTTGCGAATCGCCATCAGGTGCAGCGTGAAGAACAGCAGCGTGAAGGCGAGCGCCATGGTGAAGAGCGGCCAGAGGAACTCCGCGTCGATGGCCGGGCCATCCATCCGCATGATGCTTTCCGACTGATGCAGCGTGTTCCACCAGTCCACGGAGAACTTGATAATCGGGATATTGATGAAGCCGACCAGCGTCAGGATCGAGGCGACACGGGCAGCTTTTGATGGGTCGTCCATGGCGCGGTTCAGCGCGATCAGGCCGAGATACATGAGGAACAGGATGAAGACCGAGGTCAGCCGCGCATCCCAGACCCAATAGGTGCCCCACATCGGCTTGCCCCAGAGCGAGCCGGTGACCAGCGCGATCAGCGTGAAGGCGGCGCCGAGCGGGGCTGCCGTCTTACCGGCGACATCGGCGAGCGGGTGGCGCCAGACAAGTGTGCCGATCGCCGACATGCTCATGATCGTGTAGCACATCATCGACAGCCAGGCGGCCGGAACGTGAATATACATGATGCGGACGGTATCGCCCTGCTGGTAATCGCCCTCGGTCGTAAAGGACAGATAGAGGCCGATCGCGAAGAGCATCGCCGAGATGGCCGCGAGCCAGGGAATGAGACGCGCCGAGAAAGCCAGGAACCGCGTGGGGTTGGCAAGGTCGGAAAATCGGCTGATCGCAGTGATATCGCTCATGCGGCTTGTTTAACCCGATATGGCTTTTCCGGCAATCGACCGCATTGTCCCGGATGGACGAAACAGTATCTTATTGCGATCAATCAGTCGTGTTCCGTAGGGCAAGAGCAGCAGCGGCCGGGCCGAGGACGGCGAAGAACAAGGTGAGCGCGATCAGGATCAGGAAGGGCGGTAGGAACGGCTGCGGCCCTTCGACTGTGGCATAGGTGGCGCTGACGCCGAAGATCAGCACGGGGATCGTGAGCGGTAGCACCAGAATGGAGACAAGCAGCCCGCCGCGCGGCAGCGCCACGGCAACGGCAGCACCAACCGCGCCGATGAAGGTGATCGCCGGCGAGCCGACGAGCAGGGTCAGGGCCGTCGCGCCGATCGCCGTCTCGTTCATATTCATAAAGAGGCCGAGCAGCGGCGAGGCGATGACGAGGGGCAAGCCTGTCGCGACCCAATGCGCCACGCATTTAATGAAGACCGTCAATACCAGTGGCGTTTCCTGCATGACAAGCAGATCGAGCGAGCCGTCATCGCGTTCTGCCTGGAACAGCCGATCGAGGCCAAGCAGGCTTGCGAGCAGCGCGCCGATCCAGACGATGGCCGGGCCGATGCGCGAGAGGAGCTTCAGGTCGGGGCCGACGCCGAAGGGAATGACGGCGACGACGGTGAGGAAGAACAGGATGCCGATCAACGCTCCGCCGCCGGCGCGCACCGAAAGTCTGAGGTCACGGAGGAAGAGGGCGGTCATCGGGCGGCACCAATCTCCCTCTCCCCTCGGGGAGAAGGTGGCCCGACGGGTCGGATGAGGGGGCTTTTACCCAGGAAAGAACCGTCACTTTGTATATACGTCAGATGATCGTCGCTCCGCTCCTCACCCCCCTCTGTCGCTGTCGCGACATCTCCCCCACAAGGGGGGAGATTGGTAACTTGTGGCGCGCGCATCGCCTGATCCAACATCGAATCTGTAGAAGCAGAAGCGGAGTCCGCCGGCTTTGTAGGCGGATGCGGCAAACTCCCAACGATCTCCCCCCTCGTGGGGGAGATGTCACGAAGTGACAGAGGGGGGTGACGAAGGTGCGGCATAAGAGGAAATATCTGCATCATCCCCACACCCCCTCACTCACCCCGGCAAATCCCGTCATTCGCATCTCCTGCACATTCTCCAACCCCAGGGGCTGATGCGTGGCCGCAAGAACGATGCCGCCACTCTTCTGATGCGCGATGATTAGCTCCGCAAACAGCCGGTCTGCCGAGCTGTCCAGCGCCGCGGTCGGCTCGTCGAGAATCCAGATGGGGCGGTGGGCGACCAGAAGTTTGGCGAAAGCGATTCGCCGCTGCTGGCCGGCGGAGAGATAGCCGAAAGGCAAATGGGTGATACCGGCAAGGCCGACGGCGTCGGCGGCTTCATCGGCAGCCAGGCCGGAGCCGCCCGGCACATCGCCGAGGAAGGTTTTCCAGAAGGTCAGATTTTCCGCGACGGTCAGCTCGGATTTCATCGCGTTGCGGTGGCCGAGATAGTGGCTGGTTTCGCCCGGTGGCCGGCTCGATTCGCCATCACTTCCGGTGAAGGTGACACGACCTTTTTCCGGCTTCAGAAGGCCTGCCACGACACGCAGAAGCGTTGTCTTTCCCGATCCATTGCGCCCGGTCAGAACGAGGGCGTCACCACCCTCCAAGTCAAAGGAAACATTCGAGAAAATCAGGTCTTCGCCCCGCCTTGCCGCCAGATTTTCAGCGCATAGATGCATTCGCTCAGACTTTCCCCGTTGTCGTTGCCGCAGCGCGCAAAAAATTGTCCAAATTTGCGCTTTGCCACTCTGGCAAGTCTTTACGAAATTATCTATAAGACCTGCAACCACGCCAGCGGTCGGCGTGAATTTCATCCTTGCGCCGAACATAAGGTTTTCTGCCTTACGTGCGGACAGCGGAAATGGCCGCACCCGCATCCTGATGTGCATAAAGTGCATAGGCGTTCGCACGACTGTGTTGGCTATCAGAAACGGGGTATCTCGTGTCTAAATCTCTTGACAGTTTCAATTGTCGTTCCACGCTGACCGTGGGCGGGAAAGACTATGTGTATTTCAGCCTTCCCAAGGCTGAAGCCAATGGTCTGCCCGGCGTTTCCAAGCTGCCTTACTCCATGAAGGTACTGCTGGAAAACCTGCTGCGTTTTGAAGACGGGCAGTCGGTCACCAAGGAGCATATCCTTGCCGTCGCCGAATGGCTGACCAACAAGGGCACCGTCGAGAACGAAATCGCCTATCGCCCGGCGCGCGTGCTGATGCAGGACTTCACCGGCGTTCCGGCCGTCGTCGACCTTGCTGCCATGCGCGACGCGATGGTCTCCCTCGGTGGCGATCCGGAAAAGATCAATCCGCTCGTTCCCGTCGATCTCGTCATCGACCACTCGGTCATCGTCGACGAATTCGGCACACCGCAGGCTTTCGCCAAGAACGTCGAGCTGGAATACCAGCGCAACGGCGAGCGCTACCGCTTCCTGAAGTGGGGCCAGCAGGCATTCAAGAACTTCCGCGTCGTTCCTCCCGGCACCGGCATCTGTCACCAGGTGAACCTCGAATATCTCGGCCAGACCGTCTGGACGAAGGAAGAGGATGGCGAAACGATCGCTTATCCCGACACCTGCGTCGGCACCGATTCGCACACGACCATGATCAACGGCCTCGGCGTTCTCGGCTGGGGTGTCGGCGGTATCGAAGCTGAAGCCGCCATGCTCGGCCAGCCGGTCTCCATGCTGCTGCCTGAAGTCATCGGCTTCAAGCTGACCGGCAAGCTCAAGGAAGGCGTTACCGCGACCGACCTCGTTCTGACCGTCGTGCAGATGCTGCGCAAGAAGGGCGTCGTTTCCAAGTTCGTCGAATTCTTCGGCCCCGGCCTCGACAACATGCCGCTCGCCGACCGCGCCACCATCGGCAACATGGGTCCGGAATATGGCGCGACCTGCGGCTTCTTCCCGGTCGACAAGGAAACGCTGAACTACCTCAACATGTCCGGCCGTGCCAAGGACCGTATCGCGCTCGTCGAAGCCTATTCCAAGGCTCAGGGCATGTGGCGCGATAATGATGGTTCCGATCTCGTCTTCACAGACACGCTGGAACTCGATCTCGGCGACGTCGTGCCGTCGATGGCCGGCCCGAAGCGTCCGGAAGGCCGCATCGCGCTGGAAAACATCGCTTCCGGCTTCGCAACCTCGCTCGAAACCGAATACAAGAAGCCCGGCCAGCTCTCCAACCGCTATGCGGTCGAAGGCACGGATTTCGATATCGGCCATGGCGACGTTGCCATCGCTGCCATCACCTCCTGCACCAACACCTCCAACCCGTCGGTGCTGATCGCAGCCGGCCTTCTCGCCCGCAACGCCGTTGCCAAGGGCCTGAAGAGCAAGCCGTGGGTCAAGACCTCGCTCGCACCGGGATCCCAGGTCGTCGGCGAATATCTCGCCAAGTCCGGCCTGCAGGCCGATCTCGACAAGCTCGGCTTCAACCTGGTCGGCTTCGGCTGCACCACCTGCATCGGTAATTCCGGCCCGCTGCCGGCGCCGATCTCCAAGACGATCAACGACAAGGGCCTGATCGTTGCCGGCGTTCTCTCCGGTAACCGCAACTTCGAAGGCCGCATCTCGCCAGACGTCCAGGCGAACTATCTTGCTTCGCCGCCGCTCGTCGTCGCCTACGCGCTCGCCGGCTCGGTGCAGCTCGACCTAACGAAGGAGCCGATCGGCGAAGACCAGAACGGCAAGCCGGTCTATCTGAAGGACATCTGGCCGACCTCGCACGAGGTTCAGGAGTTCATCCAGAAGTACGTCACCCGCGAGCTTTATGAAACCAAGTATGCCGACGTCTTCAAGGGCGACGCCAACTGGCAGGCCGTGCAGGTTCCTCCGGGCCAGACCTATGCGTGGGACGACAACTCGACCTATGTGCAGAACCCACCTTACTTCGTGGGCATGGGCAAGAAGGGCGCCGGCGTTTCCGACATCAAGGGCGCGCGCGTTCTCGGCCTCTTCGGCGACAAGATCACCACCGACCATATTTCTCCGGCCGGTTCGATCAAGGCTGCCTCGCCCGCCGGCTCGTATCTCCTCGGTCACGGCGTCGGCGTTGCCGACTTCAACCAGTACGGCACGCGCCGCGGCAACCATGAAGTCATGATGCGCGGCACCTTTGCCAACATCCGCATCCGCAATCACATGCTTGGCCCGAACGGCAAGGAAGGTGGCTACACCATCCATTATCCGTCCAAGGAAGAGACGTCGATCTACGATGCGGCCATGCAGTACAAGGCCGAGGGCGTCCCGCTCGTCATCTTCGCCGGTGTCGAATACGGCAACGGCTCGTCGCGCGACTGGGCTGCCAAGGGCACGAACCTGCTCGGCGTGCGCGCCGTGATCGCCCAGTCCTTCGAGCGCATCCACCGCTCGAACCTGGTGGGAATGGGCGTCATCCCCTTCGTCTTCGAGGAAGGCACTACCTGGGCAAGCCTCGGCCTGAAAGGCGACGAACTCGTGACGATCGAAGGCCTGGAAAACATCAAGCCACGCGAGCGTAAGATCGCCAAGATCACCTATGGCGACGGTTCCGTGAAGGATGTTCCCATCATCTGCCGTATCGATACGCTGGATGAGGTCGTCTACGTCAACAATGGCGGCATCCTGCAGACCGTTCTGCGCGATCTCGCCGCCTGATAGGCGTCTGAACTCCTCTTGCACGCCGCCGGGAAAAGTCTCCCGGCGGCGTCTTGTTTTTCACGGTGATGTGTACGGCAAGCCGTTGCCGGTCCTCTGCCTCACCCCATCGTGACTTTGCGTCATCGCGCTAAACCATTATCTCTTGTTTCAGATTTTTCGGGCTTGATGTGGGCTGGGCGGCCCCAAGGAGCGTGATTGGTCCGGGCGTGTGCACTCGTGAGTGGCGCCGGAATTTTGCGAAAGAGGTAAAAGGGAAATGCGCCTTCGATTTTCGGCTCCACTTCTGGCAGGCATCGTGCTCGCAAGTTCGCTGCATGCGCAGGAAGCCCCGAAGATCAAGGGCGTTGTCGAACTCTTCACCTCGCAGGGCTGCGCCTCCTGTCCTCCCGCCGACGCGGCGTTCCGCAAGCTGATCCGCCAGGGCAATGTCGTCGCGCTCGCCTATCATGTCGACTATTGGAACTATCTCGGCTGGAACGATACAATGGCGTCCAAGGACAATACGGCGCGCCAATATGCCTATGCCCGCTCGATGGGACGCAGCGGGGTCTATACGCCACAGGCGATCGTCAACGGCAGGGACCATATGAACGGCGCCGATCTCGACGCCATCAATGTCAAGCTCGACGATTTCCAGCGTGACGGCGAAGGACTGACGGTTCCGGTGAATGCCGCCACCAAGGGCGACGAACTCGAGATCAAGATCGGCGCCGGCGCCGGCAAGGCCAATGTTGTTGTCGTCTATTTCGACAAGGAACAGATGGTGGCGCCGAAAGGCGGCGAAAACACCGGCCAGCAGATTGCCTACATGCATGCCGTATCGGACGTCGAGACCGTGGGCATGTGGGATGGCAAGGCCATGAGCCTGGTATTGCCCTCCACCGTGCTTGAAAAGGCCGGCCGAAGGGGCCTTGCCGTCCTTCTGCAATCGTCGACGCCTTCGGGCGATCCGGCCGCCATTCTTGGAGCGACGGTTCTGACCATCGGCTCGGACGGCTGAGCGGCATTTCTGAATTTTGACTGGTGCCGAAAGGCTCCCTATTTTTGCGGGCGCCAAAAAGGGCCCTATTTTGGCTGTACCAAAAAGGGGAGGTGCCCGGCGGGGACGCATTCGGGGCTGGGGTTTAATCGATACGCCCCGGCCGGGCCGTTTGACGCGGCGGCGCCAAACGGCTGCCTATACTTCCTGTAAATTGGGCGTCGTTTTGTCTGAAATGCGGCGTTGCCGAGATGCTTTCGGGCACGGGAAAAAAATTGTGAGCCGTCAGCCGTCTTGCAATTTGGTGCGGCTGAGGCAAACTGTCATTCTCCTGTCATGAGATAACCCTTGGGGGATTGATGACTGATCAGCCGGATTTGCGACGCGGCGAACGCCCTTCCGCCGATACTAATTCCACCGTCGTCGATCTCAGAGAATACAAACAAAGCAAGGATCCGCTACCGGTGACCTTCCATCGCCGGGAGCTGGACGCGATTTTGTGGATCTACGGCCGCATGGTTGGCGAAGGTGAGTGGCGCGACTACGCCATCGACCATCTGAAGGACAAGGCGGTTTTCTCCGTCTTCAAGCGCTCCGGTGAGATGCCGCTCTTCCGCATCGAAAAGAATCCGAAGCTCGCCGCCAAGCAGGGCGCCTTTTCCGTCGTCAACACCAACGGCATGATCCTGAAGCGTGGCCACGAGGTGCAGCAGGTTCTGAAGGTGTTCGACAAGCAGCTGAAGCTGGTGGAGAAGTAGTTTCTCGTCATTGGCTACGCGCTTGTGGCGAGTGTGGCACCCCCTCTGTCACTTTGTGACAGAGGGGGTGCCAGAGGTTCGGCATAAAGGCAGCTCGACACTACTCCCCAAACAACGTCCCCGGATAAACCGACGGATCCGGATCGGTTTCCGCGCCGTCTCCGAGCGCTTTCTGCATCAGCATCGTATCCAACCATCGGCCATGCTTGTAGCCGGTGCCTTTCAAAAGGCCGGTTTCGGTGAAGCCTGCGGCGCGATGCACGGCGACGGAGGCGGGATGGACGCCGCCGATGACGGCGATCATCTGGCGGAAGCCGAGCGCCTCGCAGCGTTCGACGAGCGCGTCGAGCAGCAGCCTGCCGATGCCGCGACCGCGCGCCTCCGGCGCCAGATAGATCGAATCCTCCACCATCCAGCGATAGGCCGGCCGCGTGCGGAACGCCGAGGCGTAGGCATAGCCCAGGAACGCGCCGGTCTCGTCTTCGGCGACGAGATAGGGATAGCCCTTTTCACAGATTGCCTGGAAACGGTCTGCCATCTCGTCCTGGGTCGGCGGCGTGATCTCATAGCTCGCGGTGCCGTTGAGAACGGAGTCGCGATAGATTGCTGTGATATGGGGAAGGTCGTCTGCGGTAGCGTTGCGAAGGCTGACGGACATTGTTTTCATTGCCTGATCTGCGGTTTGCGAAGGCCGCTATCAAATAGCAGGGTTATCGGCCAGGCAAATAAAAAGGCGGCCGAGGCCGCCTTTTCGCTACTCATTTCATGCTGCGATCAACGGCGGTTGCCCATGAACTGCAGCAGGAACATGAATAGGTTGATGAAGTCGAGGTAGAGCGACAGGGCGCCCATGATCGCCTTGCGGCCAGCCACGGTCACGTCGTCGGCTTCGTAGTACATTTCCTTGATCCGCTGCGTATCCCAGGCGGTGAGGCCGGCGAAGATCAGGACGCCGATCACGGAGATGGCGAACTGCAGGGCGGACGAAGCCAGGAAGATGTTGACGAGCGTTGCGATGATCAGGCCGAAGAGACCCATCATCAGGAACGAGCCCATCGCGGACAAATCACGCTTCGTCGTGTATCCGAACAGCGACAGCGCGCCGAAGGAGGCGGCGGTCACGAAGAAGGTCTGCACGACGCTCTGGCCGGTGTAGATGATGAAGATCGACGACAGCGACAATCCCACCAGTGCGGCGTAGACCCAGAAGGTCGTCGTCGCGGCGGCCACGCTCATGCGGTTGATCCTGAAGCTCAGGAAGAAGACCATTGCCAGCGGGGCGAGAATGACAACCCACTTCAGCGGGCTGAGATAGATCGCCTGGCCGAAGGCCGTGATCTGTCCGTTTGCAAAGGCGAGCGAGAAGGATAGATAGGCGGCAACACCCGTGATCGCCAGACCCAGCGCCATCAGGTTATAGACCTTGAGCATGTAGGCTCGAAGGCCCTCGTCTATCATCGCACCGGATTGCGCACCGCTCTGCGCCCGGTTTTGGTAATTGCGGAAGTCAGCCATGTTTTCCTCTTTCAAGCTCCGATTTGATTACGGTGTCGGGTCTCTCGAGGCCCAGGCGCCGCTGCGGAGCTCAGCATGCCTGCAGAGAATATGAGGCTTTCGGGCCTCATACACAAGGGTCAAGCGATCCGGCGCAGGTTAAATCGATGTAATATCGAGCCGTTTTGCCGGCTTCCGGTTCATCTCCGCAACGAATCAGAGCTCGCGCAGAACAGGCGCCGCCTTCTGGCCCAGGATGCGCCAGGTGCCGATCAGGCCGATGCCGACGGTCAGCACCAGGGCGATGATCAGCGTCGAGAAGGCGACGTCGGGCAGGAAAGCCGACGGCAGGCGCATGATGCGGCTGACGATATACCAGGCGGATGCGGAGCCGGCGATCAGCGCGAAGATGGCGGTCGCCGCGCCGAGGATCAGATATTCGTAGCTGAAGGCGCGAATGAGTGTCGCGCGCGTCGCGCCGAGCGTCTTGAGGATGACCGCATCATGCGTGCGGGCGCGGTTGCCGGCGGCAAGCGCTCCCGCCAGCACGAGCACGGATGCGATGAGCGCGACGGAGGCGGCGGAACGGATCGCCGTCGCCAGCTGTCCCACGAGCGTGTTGACGACATCGAGTGCATCCTTTACGCGGACGCTTGTGATGGTCGGGTAGGTATTGGTGACTTTCCTCAGGATTGCGGCCTCCTGAGCGGAGGTGGCCGAAGCGTCGGTCAATGTTGCCAGCCACGCATGCGGGGCGCCCCTGAAGGTATTGGGCGAGAAGATCATCACGAAATTGATCGACAGCGATTGCCATTGAACCTTGCGGAAGCTGGCGATCTTGGCGGTGACGTTGCGGCCGAGGACATTGACGGTGACCTTGTCGCCGAGCTTCAGGCCGAGCGCCTTGCCTTCCTCTTCGGAAAAGGAGACCAGCGGTTCGCCGCTATAATCCTTGTCCCACCATTTGCCTTCCGTAACCGAGGCGTTTTCCGGCACGGTTTCGGCATAGGTGATGCCGCGGTCGCCGCGCAGCACCCATTGGCCTGCTGCCGGCACCTTCATCTTGGTGACATCCTCGCCGTTGAAGGCGACGATGCGGCCGCGCAGCATCGGCGCCTCGACGAGTTTGCCTTTCGGATCCTCGGCGAGCACGATCTTGCGGAAGCCCTCTAGCTCCGGCCCCTGAATGTCGACGAAGAAGAAGTTCGGCGCCTGTTCGCTCATGCGGCCCATCAGCTCGCGGCGCATATTGCCGTCGATCAGCGTCAGGGTGACGAGCAGCGCCAGGCCGAGGCCCAGCGACAGCACGACGGACGAGGTGAGAGCGCCTGGCCGGTGGATGTTGCCGATCGCCAGGCGCAAAGCGGGGGAGCGCACGCGCGGGCTGCGGCGGGCAAGCCAGGAGAGCAGGGCGGCAACGGCGCGCAGCACCACGAAAGCGCCGGCGATCGACACGACGAAGACGATCGCGATGAAGCGGTCATAGGCGGTAACGATCGCAAGGGCAGCAAGGGCTGCCATCAGGACACCGGCAGCCAGCAGATAAGGCCAGCCGGGCAGGCGGCGCGCTTCGAAACCCTGTTCGCGGAACAGCGCCGTTGCCGGCACTTCACGAGCGTGGCCGAGCGGCGGAATGGCGAAGGCCAGCGTCGTCAGCAGGCCGAAAAGGGCCGCCAGCGTCAATGCGCCGGGGTAAAGCCTCGGTGCGGTCGAAATCGGCAGGAATTCCGCCATGAATTGCGAAGCGATCATCGGCGCAATAGCGCCGAGGGCGAGGCCGATAACGATGCCGGCGAGCGCAATGACGGCAATCTGGATGAGATAGATCAGCACCACCACAAAGGCCGGCGCGCCCAGGCACTTGAAGGTGGCAATGGTCGTGCGCTTCGAATCGAGGAAGGCCCGCACGGCGTTGGCAACGCCGACGCCGCCGACGATGAGAGCGGCCAGGCCGACGAGCGTGAGGAATTGCGAGAAGCGGGTGACGTTGTCGGCAAGCTGAGGTGCGGCGCGGTCGCTGCTGCGGATCGACCAGCCGGCTTGCGGGAAGGCGGCATTGGCGCGGTCGGTGAGATTGCGAATGCCGGCTGCGGGGTTGTCCATGCGGATTCGGTAAGCCTGTTCGACGAGGCTGCCTGTCGTGATCAGGCCGGAGGCAATCAGGGCGTCGCGGCTCGTCATCACGCGAGGCGCAAAGCCGAAGCCTTCGGAGACCGCATCCGGTTCTCTCTCAACCGTGCCTGATATGCGAAGCTTGGCGTTACCCAGCAGCAGGGTATCGCCGATCTTGAGGTTCAGGCGTTCGAGCAGCAGGGGAGCGACGACGGCGCCGTAGGTGCCGTCCCTGGCGGCGAGCAGCGCTGCGAGCGGCTGGTCCGGCTCCGCCTCGAAGGTGCCGTAGAGCGGATAGGCATCGTCAACCGCCTTGACCTCGACCAGCGCCTGATCGGAGCCGTCGGGCAGGCGTGCCATGGAGCGCAGGCCGGTGGAGCGGGAGACTTTCCCCAAGCTTTGGAGATAGGCGAATTCTTCCGGCGTCGCCTCGCGGTTGCGCAGCTCGAACCGTGCATCCCCTGACAGCAGCGATTGCCCCTGCGTCGCGATAGCATCGGTGATCGAGCGGGATACGGAATTGACGGCGGCAATCGCGCCGGTGCCGAGTGCGATGCAGGCGAGGAAGATGTAGAAGCCGGCGAGCCCCCCGCGCAATTCGCGCAGGGCAAGGCGGAAGGCGAGCCTCAGGCGAAATCCCGCCCCGCTCATGCAATCGCCGCCTGGCCGGTGCGTGTGCGCGTACCGTCGTTCTCTATCTCGCCGGAGCGGACGCGGATCTGGCGCGAGCAGCGGGCGGCAAGTGCGGGATCATGGGTGACGAGCAGCATGGTCGTGCCGCGCTCGGCCTGCTGGGCGAAGAGCAGATCGGCGATCTGCCGGCCGGTGTCGGTGTCGAGATTGCCCGTGGGTTCGTCTGCGATCAGGACGGCTGGCGAGGGGGCAAGCGCGCGGGCGATCGCCACGCGCTGCTGTTCGCCGCCGGAAAGCTGGCCGGGATAGTGATTGAGCCGCTCACTAAGCCCGACAGCTTCCAGCTCGCGCCGGGCGATGTCGAAGGCATTGCGGATATTGGCAAGCTCCAGCGGCACGGCGACGTTTTCCAGCGCCGTCATATTGGCGATGAGATGGAAGGACTGGAAAACGATGCCGATATTGCGGCCGCGGAAATCGGCGATGCGGTCTTCGCTGAGGCTGTGCAGCGGCGTGTCGCGGATCAGTAGTTCGCCACTGTCGAGCTTTTCGAGACCGGCCAGCACCATCAGCAGGGTCGACTTGCCGGAGCCGGAGGGGCCGACGATGCCGACGGCCTCACCTTCTATGACCGTGAGATCGATGCTCTTCAGCACATGGACCGAGGCGGCGGCATTGCCGAGCGTCAAATCCGCCTTCTTCAGCTCGATGATGGTTTTTGCCAATGCGAACGCCCTATATATCAGAGAACATCAGAGACAATGGCGGGCGCGACTGGCCCGAGCAGCGAATTTAGGAAATGGATCATGGGTTTTAAAGTTGCTGCGCTTCACTTCGCTGTCATCACTTTCGGTCTTTTGTTTGGCGCGGCTGCTGCTGCAAACGCACGGACGATCCAGCTGGTCGGCTTCGGCGACAGCCTGATGGCGGGCTACCAGCTGCCATCAGGCGATGGCTTTCCCGCCAAACTGGAGGCCGCGCTGAAGGCCAAGGGGCTGGATCTTGCCGTCGCCGACGCCGGCGTCTCCGGCGATACGACCTCGGGCGGGCTTTCACGCATCGACTGGTCGGTGCCGGATGGGACCGATGGCGTCATTCTCGAGCTCGGCGCCAACGACGCGCTGCGCGGCATTCCGCCGGAGCAGACGGAAAAGAATCTCGAGATGATGATCGAGCGGTTGAAGGGCAGAAAAATTCCGATCTTTCTCGTCGGCATGCTGGCGCCGCCGAACATGGGGCCGGATTATGCCGATAAATTCAACCCGATCTACAAGCGTCTTGCCGACAAATATAAGCTTGCGCTCTATCCGTTCTTCCTCGATGGCGTCGCCACGCATGCGGATCTGCAGCTCGCCGATGGCATGCATCCGAACTCTAAGGGCGTGGATGTGATGGTCGAGCATATGTTGCCGGCTGTTATCAGTTTTGTAGGGACGATTGACGCAGGTGCGAAATAGGTGCTTGCACCGACTGCAAATGCGTGATTCCCTAGTTGTACCTGCAAGAGATTCGGGGAGTGCTCGTCATGCCGAGACTTTTTACCGCCCTCGAAATTCCGCGCAATGCGGCCATGAGCCTGTCATTGTTGCGCGGTGGTCTCCCGGGAGCCAGGTGGATCGACGTTGAAAATTATCACATCACTTTGCGCTTCATCGGCGATGTCGATGGCCGTACTGCGGATGAGATCGTCGACCGTCTGGACCGGATAGATCGGCCTGAATTCCAGCTTCGGCTGGAGGGCATCGGTTCCTTCGGCTCCAAGAAACCGCATTCGGTTTGGGCCGGGGTCTCGCAGACACCGGATATGTTCGCGCTGCAAGGCGAGATCGAGCGCATCTGCCAGCGTATCGGCCTGCAGCCGGACCCCCGCAAGTTCACGCCGCACGTGACGCTCGCCAGGCTGAAATCCTCACGGGTCGATGATGTCGTCCACTATCTCTCCGGTCGCGGCAACTTCTATACCGCGCCGTTCACGGTCGGGCGTTTCGTGCTTCTGTCCTCGCGCGAATCGGTTGGCGGCGGGCCCTATCTCACCGAAGAGATATTCCCGCTTCACGAGCCGCGCGGCACCTTCCCGGCCTTGGGCAACAGCATGCTGCAGCCCGCCAAGAGCATGGTGTAAACGGTCTCGAAATCCCCGCGATCGCCGTAGTAGGGATCGGGAATGTCTTGGTTGCTGCCGAGCGCCAGGGCATTGAAGAGATGCAGCTTGCCGAGCGCATCGGCGGATGCCGCCTTGCGCAAGTTCTTCAAATTGTCTTGATCCATTGCCAGGATCAGATCGAATCTGCCGAAATCGGCGGGTTCGATACGCCGGGCGCGCTGATCCGAGATATCGATTCCGTGATTGGCCGCAACGGCAATCGAACGCCGATCCGGACGCTCGCCCTGATGCCAGCCGCCGGTACCGGCCGAATCGACTTCGAACTCTGCCGTGCGGCCCGCCTCGCCTGCCAGATGTTTGAATATGCCTTCGGCAAGGGGCGACCGGCAGATATTGCCGGCGCAGACGAAAAGAATCCTGTGACGATCCATGTTATCGTTCAACCGCTGGAGCTTTTCAGCTTTTCTTCGAATGCGAAAACCCTCCATCCTTTTGTTTATACGCAATTCCGGACGGAAAACCGCTACGCACTTTTCCCGGAATTGCTTTAGAGAGGAGTGACTTGCCATGAAGTACGACAAGCTGGACCGCGCGGCAATCGAGGAAAATCTTGCGGAGCTCTCCGGCTGGGCGCTTGCGGATGACGGCCTTTCGATTTCGAAGACCTTCAAATTCCGAAATTTCGTCGAGGCCTTCGGCTTCATGACGGAAGCCGCCCTTGCCGCGGAAAAATTCAACCATCACCCGGAATGGTTCAACGTCTATTCCCGGGTCGAGGTGAAGCTGACGACGCACGACGTCGGTGGCCTGACCGACCATGACGTCAAGCTGGCAAAGGCGATGGAGAAGGCGGCTGCACGCCGGCTCGATTGAATCGCGGCAAGCGATCACCATATGTTTACCCGGCCCGGGCGACGGGCCTCGCTAGAGGTGAATGGAATGGATGACATCAAGTATGGGGAAATCCTGATGCCTGGTGATGAAGAGACCCAAAGGGAGCAGGAGAAATCGGTGCGCAGCAAATTCTGGCCGACCTTGCGGAAGGCAGCTCGCCATATTCCGTTTTCCCGCGACGTCGTGGCCGCCTTCTATTGTGCGTTCGACCCCCAGACGCCGACGCGTGTTCGCGGCATCCTCCTGGCAGCACTCGGCTATTTCGTCATGCCGGTCGATATCATCCCCGATTTCTTTGCCGTCATCGGCTTTTCCGACGATGTCGCGGTGCTGACGCTCGCTTTCAGCATGATCAGGGGGCATATCCGTCAGGAACATTACGACGCCGCCGACCGCGCGCTGGAGAACGAGCCGGAGTCTGTCAAGACTGCCTGATGCCTGTCTTAAAGAGCCGATCTGAATCCTCTCAGGTTTCCAGAGATTTATGAGACGCCCCTGATTTTAGCGAGGTCAAATTCTTGCCTGAATCTTTCTGTCTTAAATCGAACCTGCAGGGTGGTACTTCATCATCCGGGTTTTCCAATTCCTTCTGATGCGTTTCAAGCTTTACGCGATAACTGGATTGAAATGGCACGGGGCCGGTGGCGGCAGCGCTCCGTTGACGGTTTGGTAACCTGAATAAAGTCAAAATAAAGCAGCTCACGAGCACAGGCGTGCGTCAATCGAATCGCCATGCGCTCTGGATCGCAAGAAATCGGCAGGAAACCATGTTTGTAAAAAGCTTCGCAATCGCCCTCTCGCTCGTTCTGGCCGGAACCGGCATAGCGTCCGCGCAGACCAAGAAGCAGACGCAGACGCAGGCAGCGGCGCCAGCAGCGCCGGCGGCTCCGACGCGCATTCAGCAGTTCGACGCCTGGGGTGCCTATTCCTACCAGTCCGCCGGCGGCAAAGTCTGCTACGTCCTCTCCGTGCCGACTGCGAAGACGCCGGCAACGGGCATTGATCACGGCGACAATTTCTTCATCGTGTCGCAGCGTCCGGGCCAGAACATCTCGTATGAGCCGCAGGCGATGATGGGCTACTCGCTCAAGGAGAACTCCAAGGTCAACGTCGCCATCGACAACAAGACCTTCGTGATGTTCACCAAGGACAAGGCTGCCTGGGTCGAAAACGCAGCGCAAGAACCTGCTCTGGTCGCAGCGTTGAAGTCCGGCCATTCGCTGAAGGTTTCGGCGACCTCCAAGAAGGGCACGGCGACCTCCTACACCTATTCGCTGAAGGGCGTCAGCGCTGCGCTCAAGCAGATCGAAAACTGCAAGTAAGATCGAAGGCCGAGGCATCACGGAAACGTGATCGCCCAAACGCCACGACCGTAATGACAAGGCCGGTCAATTCGACCGGCCTTTTGCTTTTCAGGGAAAGGGATGACGCGAGCGGAAATTAATGCTAAAGGCCGCGCCAACGATAGGTGTCCGGCAGACAGCTTGTCCCGCCACCGCATGAATCTTCAGATTTCCGTGCCTTGCCCGCATCCGCAGCTATGGTCAGCTTTTGCGGCATCGCCGATGTGAACCGTTGGAACGATCCTATGTCCGCCACCGATGTCATAACCCCCTCCAGGCTCAAGCCGATGCCCGTGTCGCAGCCGGTCGAGCTTTCGCCGAAGCCGTCGCTGATCGGCATGACGCGTGAAGAGATGGGCGCCGCCCTCAAGGAAAAAGGCGTAGCCGACAAGCAGATCAAGATGCGCGTCAGCCAGCTCTGGAACTGGATCTATGTGCGCGGCGTCTCCGATTTCGATGCCATGGCCAATGTGTCGAAAGACATGCGCGAAATGCTGAAGACGCATTTCACCATCGCGCGTCCCGAAATCGTCGAGGAACAGGTCTCCAATGACGGCACCCGCAAATGGCTGCTCCGCTTCCCGCCGCGTGGCGCCGGCCGTCCCGTCGAGGTCGAGAGCGTCTATATTCCGGAAGAAGGGCGCGGCACGCTCTGCATTTCCAGCCAGGTCGGCTGTTCGCTCACCTGTTCCTTCTGTCATACCGGCACGCAGCGGCTGGTGCGCAATCTGACGGCGGAAGAGATCCTGTCGCAATTGCTTCTGGCGCGCGATCGTTTGGGAGATTTCCCGGACCGCGAAGCGCCGCAGGGCACGATCATGCCCGCCGAGGGCCGTAAGGTCAGCAATATCGTGATGATGGGCATGGGCGAGCCGCTTTATAATTTCGACAGCGTCAAGACGGCGTTGCTCATCGCCTCCGACGGCGACGGCCTGTCGCTCTCCAAGCGCCGCATCACGCTTTCGACCTCTGGCGTCGTGCCGGAAATCTACCGCACCGGCGACGAGATCGGCGTCATGCTGGCGATCTCGCTGCATGCCGTGCGGGACGATCTGCGCGACATGCTGGTGCCGATCAACAAGAAGTATCCGCTGAAGGAGCTGATGGATGCCTGCCGCGCCTATCCCGGCCTGTCGAATGCGCGCCGCATCACCTTCGAATATGTGATGCTGAAGGGCGTCAACGACAGCCTCGAAGACGCCAAGGGGCTGATCCAGCTTCTGAAGGGCATTCCGGCCAAGATCAACCTGATCCCCTTCAATCCCTGGCCAGGCACGAACTATCAGTGTTCCGATTGGGAGCAGATCGAGAAGTTTGCCGATTTCATCAATTCGGCCGGTTATGCCTCTCCGATCCGCACGCCGCGCGGGCGTGACATTCTTGCCGCCTGCGGTCAGCTGAAATCGGAGTCGGAGCGCATGCGCAAGACGGAGCGGTTGGCTTTCGAAGCAATGATGATCGCCAACCACGGCGAGGATTGAGATTGATGCTTCTTGGACTGCGCAAGCCGATACGGCTCTTATGGGGCTATCTCGCCGCTTGCGTTCTGATGGGCTTCGTGCTGGCCTGCGCTGCCGTATGGACAGTGCCGGAGACTGCGGCGCCCGAGCTTTTCGTTCTGACCGTCGGGTTGACGAAGGTCGCCATGATCGTCAGCATCCTGCCGTCCCTGGTCGTGATCCCCATCCTCGAATGGCGGCGGGTCCGTCGCTGGTACGGCTATGCGATCTACGGGGCCAGTCTGTCTGCCGTGGCTTCCACCCTGATTTCCGGCGGCATTGAACGACCGCAGACCCTCAATCTGATCACCATTGCGGTCTGCTTCGCATTCCTGGGCATGGCCAGCGCCACCGTCTATTGGTGGATTGCCGGCCGGTTTGCCGGCCGTTGCACCATACTCAACGAGCCTGAGTGAAGAAGATCTTCACCGCGAAGATTGAGAAGACTCCGGCGAAGGCATAGTCGAGGCCGCGCATCACGCCGCGGTTCCTCTGCAGCCACGACGACAGGCCATCGGCGGCAAGGACGACGAGCATGTTTACCGGCATGCCGATGACGATGAAGAAGAAGCCGAGGAAGAGCAGCTTGTGCGTGACGGCCGGATCGCCCGCCGTGACGAACTGCGGCAGGAAGGTCATGAAGAAGATGATGACCTTCGGGTTCAGCAGATTGACCCAGAAGCCGGTTGAAATGTTGGCAAGCGGCGTGCCCCTGATGGCATCGACCTTTTTGACCGACAGGCTTGAGCCGAAGCGGATTGCCTGGATCGCCAGCCAAAGCAGATAGGCAGCGCCACCGGTCTTGAGCATGGTGAAGGCAAGCGGGGAGGCTGTTATCAGCGCCGAAATGCCGAAGGCCACCAGGCAGGTGTGGACGATGACGCCGAGGCTGGTGCCAAGTACGACGAAGAGCGCCGGCTTCTTGCCCTGTGCCAGTGCCCGGCTGATCGACAGCGTCATGTCGGGACCTGGGGTCATGGCCAGCAACAGGCTCGCTGCCGCAAAGGCAAGGAGGGTCGGCAGGCTCGGTATGAAATCCATGAAAGTCGCTCCGCAAGCCGGATTAAAGCATGTCGCGCAAAAGTGTGTAGCGGTTTTGCAGAACGACATGCACAAAATTAACGACCTAAAGCACAGGAAGCGAATCTGAAAGATCGCGACGTGCTTTAGGGTCTGCCCGTTGTTATCCGGCTTTCGGTTGATTGCAAATCAATCCTTCTTTTCGAGGAAGGCCTTGAATTGATCGGCATAGTCGGGGTGCCAGCGCGATAGCGGCGGCCGGTTCTCGACGATATCGCCGGCGGCCCAGAGCATGCGACGTTCGTCGACCGGCCGGGCCACGTCGTTATCGGGGCAGAGAATATAGAAGTCGCCGCGCTTCAGGCTTTCCACCATGAACTCGACAGTCTGCTCCGGCGTCCAGGCTCCGGCAGGCTTTTCCCTTCGATCACCTTTGGTCAGACCGGTGAAGACGAAGCCGGGGATGAGGAGGTGGGCCGAAATCTTGGCGCCTTCCGTATTGCGCAGTTCGTGCTGCAGCGCCTCGGTGAAGACCTTCACGCCGGCCTTCGAGACATTGTAGGCAGGATTGCCGGGAGGGGTGGTGATGCCCTGTTTCGAGCCGGTGTTGATGATGACACCCGGTTCGCCATGCGCCAGCATACCGGGTCCAAAGGTGCGTGTGCCGTTGATGACGCCGAGCAGATTGACGCCAAGGATGGCGTCCCAGCCGGCCTGGCCGCTGAAGATCGAGGTGTCCGGGCCGATGCCGGCATTGTTCATCAACACATGTACGCGGCCGAAACGCTGCAGGACAGCGCGCTCCAGCGCTTCCAGCGCGTCTTTGCTGGCGACATCGGTCTCGATGGCCATGACATGCTCTTCGCCGGTGATTGCCTTGAGTTCAGCGCTAGCGTCGGCCAGCCGTTCGCCCGCGAGGTCGGCGATAACGACGCTCATGCCCAGCGAGGCGAAATATTTCGCCGCGGCAAAACCGATGCCGGATGCACCTCCGGTGATGACGGCAACATTGGATTTCTTGAAAATGGTTTGAATATCGGTCACGAGCGGCGCCCTCCTCAGGCATTGTTCGGTCGCCGCCGAATATGGTACTTTCGGCAATCAAGTCAAACCGCTGGAGGTCGCGCCCGTGACAAAACATATGTCCGTAGAGATCGACGAGCAGATGGACGCCTTTATCGGCGAGCAGATCAGCCACGGCAATTACGATTCGCCAAGCGAGGTCATCGATGCTGCGCTGAAATTGCTGCGCAGCCGGGCGGAAATAGAAGCGGTTGCGGCGGCGATCGCCGAAGGCGAAGCCTCGAGCGAGCCGGAGGAGTTTGACGGTGAAGCGTTTCTGACCGAGCTGCACCGCAAACATGTCCGTTAAAGGCCGATCCTATAAGCTCTTGCCGAAAGCACGACAGGATTTGGAAGCTATTTGGCGATATACATTTGAGGCTTGGTCTCTTCAGCAGGCAAATACTTATTATAAAGAGCTGATTGGTTGTTTTCCGGAACTGGCAGCTGGGACCGCACGTGGTCGCAAGGTCAGCGGCATCAAACGAGATTATCTTGCTCTCGCCTCCGGCTATAAGGATAGCGCCCAAACGGTCACGATCATCCGCATCCTGCATCGGCGGATGAACATCGGCGCTCATCTCTGATGCCGTCCTGAGAGGTCCCGCCGCGCTTCCCCTTGCGCCGCACGATAATCTCGCTAAAAGTTCCGCGATACAGCTTTGCGGGCCTTTTCTCTGGTCCGCCTTGAAACGGAACTCATCATGGCATCACATAAAGACGTGAAGAAAGTCGTTCTCGCCTATTCCGGCGGTCTCGACACCTCGATTATCCTGAAGTGGCTGCAGACGGAGCTCGGCGCCGAAGTCGTCACCTTTACCGCCGATCTCGGCCAGGGCGAAGAGCTGGAGCCGGCGCGCAAGAAGGCTGAAATGCTCGGCATCAAGGAAATCTATATCGAGGACGTGCGCGAGGAATTCGTGCGCGATTTCGTCTTCCCGATGTTCCGCGCCAATGCCGTTTACGAAGGCGTCTACCTGCTCGGCACCTCGATCGCCCGTCCGCTGATCTCCAAGCACCTCATCGATATCGCCAGGAAAACCGGTGCCGACGCCATCGCGCATGGCGCGACCGGCAAGGGCAACGACCAGGTTCGTTTCGAGCTTTCGGCCTATGCGTTGAACCCGGATATCAAGATCATCGCCCCCTGGCGCGACTGGTCGTTCAAGAGCCGTACCGACCTCCTCGAATTCGCCGAGAAGCACCAGATTCCGGTTGCCAAGGACAAGAAGGGCGAAGCGCCGTTCTCCGTCGATGCCAACCTGTTGCACTCCTCTTCCGAAGGCAAGGTTCTGGAAGATCCGTCGCAGGAGGCGCCTGAGTATGTGCATATGCGCACGATCTCGCCGGAAGCTGCTCCCGATAAGGCCACGGTCATCAAGGTCGGCTTCGAAAAGGGTGATGCCGTTTCGGTCAATGGCGAGCGTCTGAGCCCGGCAACGCTGCTTGCGAAGTTGAACGAGTATGGCCGCGACAACGGCATCGGCCGTCTCGACCTCGTCGAGAACCGCTTCGTCGGCATGAAGTCGCGCGGCGTCTACGAAACGCCCGGCGGTACGATCCTGCTTGCAGCCCATCGCGCCATCGAGTCCATCACGCTCGATCGCGGCGCCGCACACCTCAAGGACGAGCTGATGCCGCGCTATGCCGAGCTGATCTACTACGGCTTCTGGTTTTCGCCGGAGCGCGAAATGTTGCAGGCACTGATCGACAAGAGCCAGGAGCACGTCGAAGGCGAAGTGACGCTGAAGCTCTACAAGGGCAATGTCATGGTCATCGGCCGCGAAAGCCCGAAGTCGCTCTATTCCGACAAGCTGGTCACCTTCGAGGACGACCAGGGCGCCTACGACCAGAAGGATGCCGCTGGCTTCATCAAGCTGAACGCGCTGCGCCTGCGCACGCTCGCCAAGCGCAATATGTCGAAATAATCGACATTTCCAGATGCTGAAGGGCCCGCTTCCGGTCGCCGGAGGCGGGCTTTCTTATGTGGAAAGTGGCGGCCGGAGTTAATCGACCGGTCTCAATTCACGTTCGACTTCGGCAGGTGCTTCGGCTTTCTGCAGATTGCTGCGGAAGGCGCAGAGTGCGTCATGCAGCTGAACTTGAAGGTCTTTGTCGAAGCCTTGCGTCGCGTTGCGTTCAACTTCGCAGATTTCCCTGTCGATCTGCTTCAATTTGGCGTCGGCGGATTCCGAAAGCACGATCCGCTTGGCGCGGCGATCGAGCGGGTCGGGTTGGCGTTCGATCAAGCCGCGCGCCTGCAGCTTGTCCAGAAAGGCGCTGACCGTCATCGGCTCCAGCCCCATCCGGGAGGCGATGTCGAGCTGGCGGCTGCCGTTGATGGCGGCCACCTGCATCAGCGTCCGCGCTTCGCCCGCCGTCAGTCCGAGCCCCGCGACAAGAATACGTCGCTCGAAGGCCGCCCTGATCAGTCGGGCGCAGTCGGTCACAAGAAAGGCAAGTGAATCCGTATTAATCCTGCTGCTCATAAGCGCTTCCCTACCTACGCTCTTTAATTTTTAGGCCCCACAACGTTCTTATTGATTTCGTTCTATGAACACAACGACTTCTGTCCGAAAACGCGCTGCTGCTTGACCGGGTTCAGCAGATTGCTACTCTCGCGCGATTAACAGCGGGAACACTCATCATGACGCAATCGCTTGTTGTCGGTGCCTTTCTGGCCGCGCTTTTCTACGTCCTTATTCCCGGTCCCGCATTCCTGGCGCTGCTCGGCATTGGCGCCGGCCAGGGCCGCAAGGCGGGTGCATTCTTCGTCAGCGGCCATCTGCTTGGTGATCTCGTCTGGTCGACGCTCGCATTGGTCGCCATCGTCGGTGCCAAGACTATCGGCACCTTCGTCTTCGATCTGCTCGGTTTGCTGTGCGGCTTCTATCTTGCCTGGATCGGCTGGAGCGCCGTGACCGCCAAGCCGAAGGGTGACGGTAAGGCACTCGTCAATGTTAACCGCCCGTTCCGTCGCGGCCTGATCTTCGGCGTCACCAATCCCAAGGGATATCCCGTGGCCCTGGCGACTTTCACGGCTCTTGTCGCGGGTTCCGCCGGCGCATTGACCTTCAGCGCGTTGCCGCTGCTGCTAGCCGTTTCCCTTGCGGGTTTTATCACTGCCGATCTTATCCTGATCAGCATCATCGGCGCCAGCGCTGTCCGGCGTTTCTATCGCGCACATGAGCGGCTGATCGTGCGCTGCTCGGGCGTGCTCTTTATGGGCTTTGCGGCGCAGGCGCTCTGGCACGCCACGCCCGGCCTGCTTGGCTGGCGCAAGGCCTGACCATCCTCGTTCAATTTGTTCGCTCCCCCGCCATACCAATTCGGCGAGAGCAGCCTTATATCGTGCTTCGATCAGATGCTGTCGAAAGGATGCCTTGCATGTCTTCTCTTGCCGCCGTCAATCCTGCGCTCACCGAATGGACCGGACATCAGGGGCTGCCGCGTTTCGATGCGGTGAAGGATACGGATTTTGCCGCTGCCTTCGATGCGGCGCTCGCATCGCATGAGGCCGAGATCGATGCGATTGCCGGCAATAGCGAGGCGCCGACCTTCGCCAATACCGTGATCGCGCTCGAAATCGCCGGCGATGAACTCTCGCGCATTTCCGCGCTCTTCTGGAACAAGGCGGGTGCGCACACGAACGAGATCATCCAGGCACTCGAGCGCGAGATCGCGCCGAAGATGGCGCGGCATTACTCGAAGATCGGCACGAATGCGGCGCTCTTTGCCCGTCTCGACGCTCTGTGGGAGGGCCGCGAAGCGCTCGGGCTGACGCTCGAAGAGACCCGCGTTCTGGAGCGGCACTGGAAAGGCTTCGTCAAGTCGGGCGCAAAGCTGCCGAAGGTGGAGCAGGAGCGGCTTTCTGCAATCAACGAGACGCTTGCGGGCCTCGGCGCGCAGTTCGGCCAAAACGTGCTGGCGGATGAGAAGAACTGGGCGCTGCTGCTGTCTGAGGAGGCCGATCTTGCAGGTCTTCCAGACTATCTGCGCGATGCCATGGCGGCGGCGGCCCGCGAACGCGGCGACGAAGGCAAATACGCCGTCACGCTGTCGCGCTCGATCATCGAACCGTTTCTCGCCTCATCCGAGCGCCGCGATCTGCGCGAACAAGCCTTCAACGCCTGGGTGGCGCGCGGCGCCAATGGCGGCGAGACCGACAACCGCGAGATCGTCCGCAAGACGCTGGCGCTCCGGGCAGAGAAGGCAAAGCTGCTCGGCTATGCCAATTTCGCCGAACTCAAGCTCGACAATACCATGGCGAAGACGCCGAATGCGGTGAACGATCTTCTGATGACCGTTTGGGCCAAGGCGGCCGCGCGTGCAGCGGAAGAGGAAAGGGATATTGCGGCGCTGATTGCCGAGGAAGGCCGCAATCACGAGGTCATGCCCTGGGACTGGCGGCACTATGCCGAGAAGATCCGGACGCGGAAGTTCGATTTCTCCGAAACTGAATTGAAGCCCTATCTGCAGCTCGAAAAGATCATTGCCGCCTGCTTCGACGTTGCCGGCCGCCTCTTCGGCATCAAGGCAGTCGAGCAGAAGGGCATTCCCGCCTATCATCCCGACGTCCGCGTCTTCGAGATCCGTGACCGTTCCGACAAGCTCGTCGCCCTGTTCCTCGGCGACTATTTCGCGCGCAGCTCGAAGCGCTCCGGCGCCTGGATGAGCTCGTTCCAGTCGCAGCACAAGTTGCCGCTGAAGAACGGTAAGGTCGGTGAACTGCCGATCATCTACAATGTCTGCAACTTCGCCAAGCCGGCGGAAGGGAAGCCGGCGCTCTTGTCGCTCGACGATGCGCGGACGCTGTTTCACGAATTCGGCCATGCGCTGCACGGAATGCTTTCCAACGTCACCTATCCCTCGGTATCGGGCACCGGCGTCTCGCGCGATTTCGTCGAACTGCCGTCGCAGCTCTACGAGCATTGGCTGACGGTACCCGCCATCCTTAAGGAATATGCCGTCCACTACGAGACTGGCGCGCCGATCCCGCAGGCGCTGCTCGACAAGGTTCTGGCGGCCCGCACCTTCAATGCCGGTTTCAACACGGTCGAGTTCACCTCCTCGGCTCTGGTCGACATGGCCTTCCATACGCGCGGCGCCGTCGAGGATCCTATGGCGGTACAAGCACAGGTGCTTGCGGAGATCGGCATGCCGAAATCCATCGTCATGCGCCATGCGACGCCGCACTTCCAGCATGTGTTTTCCGGCGACGGCTATTCGGCCGGCTATTATTCCTACATGTGGTCGGAGGTGCTCGATGCCGATGCCTTCGCCGCCTTCGAGGAAACCGGCGATGCCTTCAATTCCGACATGGCCGGAAAATTGAAGGCCAACATCTACTCCGTCGGCGGCTCGATCGATCCGGAAGACGCCTACAAGGCCTTCCGCGGCAAGCTGCCGAGTGCAGATGCGATGCTGAAGAAGAAGGGGCTGGCGGCCTGATTCCCCACCTTCGGTGTGTCACAAGATCGGTCGCGGAAGGTCCACTTTCGCGACTGAGTTGATCTTTCCCGGTCAATCAAGGCTTGCGCGAAAGCAGATCTAACAACTCGGTGAGCTGATCGGCTTGGGCGTCGTCGAGCTTATCGCCCACGTAGCGCTGGAGCGCCGCAGCATAGACGGTCCATATGCGGCTGCGCATGGCACTCCCTGCCTCGGTGATAACCACCCAGCGGCCTCGTCCGTCCTCGGAAAATATTTCACGATGAACAAGACCGGCCTTTTCCATCCGGTCGAGAAGGCGGGAGAGATTATGCTGGGCGAGCAGCGTGCGCTCCTCGATCTCATAGGGCCGCAATTTCCCGTCCGTGGCCTGCGTCAGTTCCCATAGTACGTCGTACCAACCGAGTGGCGGCAGGCCGGCTGCCTTCAAATCCTGTTCGATCGCCGCAAGGACGATTTGCTGGGTGCGCACGAGGCGCACCCATGCTCGCGTCACCGCGGCGGAGGGTTTTGAAGGGGCGGCATCTGAATCATCGGACATGGATGCAATTACATCTATATTGACGACTGCGACAAGTCTGAATATAGATGCAATTACATCTATCTGAAACGGAGCCTCTGGGAGATTTGATCATGTCCGACGGAAGGCTGATCCTCGTCAGCCACTATCTCTGCCCCTACGTCCAGCGGGCAGCCATCACGCTCGCTGAAAAGGCCGCGCCATTCGAGATCCGCTATGTCGACCTGTCTGCAAAGCCCGACTGGTTTCTTGCCATTTCTCCGCTCGGCAAGGTGCCCCTCCTGATCGTGCGGCAGGGTGACGGATCAGAAACGGTATTGTTCGAAAGCGCGGTAATCTGCGAATATCTCGAGGAAACCCAATCCGGCGCTCGGCTCCACCCCGCCGATCTGCTCGCGCGTGCCCGCCATCGCGGCTGGATGGAATTCGGCTCTTCCATCCTTTCGGACTTGTGGGGGTTCGAGACCGCGAAGGACGAGGGGACCTATGAGGCCAAGCGCAGAGCGCTGATCGATAAATTTGCTCGTGTCGAGGCGGAATTGAGAAACGGGCCTTTTTTTGCCGGAGAAGCGTTCAGCCTGGTCGATGCGGTTTTTGCGCCGATCTTTCGTTACTTCGATGTGTTCGACACCATCACATCGACCGGCGTTTTCGACGGCCTACCGCGTGTCAAGACATGGCGCACAGAGCTGGCATCGCGGCAAAGCGTGCGAGATGCGGTGACGCAGGACTACCCCGAGCGCCTCAAGGCTTTCCTGGTGAATCATGACGCGTGGTTGCTGAAGCTGGCTGCCTGAGGAGGGCACAAAAATACCGGCTAAGGCACCGCATGCCGTTTATGTTGGCGGCATGGGTCAGCAGAGGCTTTGCCGCCGGCCAACGCGAGATTGATGTATTCGTGGGGGCGCAAGGGCAAGCTTTCAGCCCCTTTCTTGCCTCCCCCCTTTCGCATTCGCGAAAAAAAGGGTATGAGCGCGCCAAATGCAATTGGCGTGTTACTGAAACACTGCGCCCCAGCCTCAGAGATTAAGACATATGGCACTTCGCAACATCGCGATCATCGCGCACGTTGACCATGGGAAAACCACCCTCGTCGACGAGCTCTTGAAGCAGTCCGGCTCGTTCCGCGAGAACCAGCGCGTTGCCGAGCGCGTCATGGACTCCAACGATCTGGAAAAGGAGCGCGGGATCACCATTCTTGCCAAGGCGACCTCGGTCGTCTGGAAGGACACCCGCATCAATATCGTCGACACCCCCGGCCACGCCGACTTTGGCGGTGAAGTCGAGCGCATTCTCTCGATGGTGGACGGCGCGATCGTTCTCGTCGACGCCGCCGAAGGCCCGATGCCGCAGACCAAGTTCGTCGTCGGCAAGGCGCTCAAGGTCGGCCTGCGCCCGATCGTTGCGATCAACAAGATCGACCGTCCGGACGCCCGCGCAGACGAAGTCATCAACGAAGTCTTCGATCTCTTCGCCAATCTCGACGCGACCGACGAACAGCTCGATTTCCCGATCCTCTACGGTTCCGGCCGTAACGGCTGGATGAACTATTCGCCTGACGGCCCGAAGGAAGAGGGCCTCGGTCCGCTTCTCGATCTCGTTGTCAAGCACGTTCCCGAGCCGACCGTCGGCGAAGGCCCGTTCCGCATGATCGGCACGATCCTGGAAGCCAACCCCTTCCTCGGCCGCATCATCACCGGCCGCATCCACTCCGGCTCGATCAAGCCGAACCAGGCTGTCAAGGTTCTGGGTGCCGACGGCAACCTCATCGAAACCGGCCGTATCTCCAAGATCCTCGCCTTCCGCGGCATCGAGCGTCAGCCGATCGAAGAAGCGCAGGCAGGCGACATCGTCGCCATTGCCGGCCTTTCCAAGGGCACGGTTGCCGACACCTTCTGCGACCCGCAGGTCAGTGAGCCGCTGGTCGCACAGCCGATCGACCCGCCGACCGTCACCATGTCCTTCATCGTCAACGACAGCCCCTATGCGGGCACCGAAGGCGACAAGGTCACCTCGCGCGTCATCCGCGACCGCCTCTTCAAGGAAGCCGAAGGCAACGTCGCGCTGAAGATCGAGGAAGCCGAAGGCAAGGATTCGTTCTATGTCTCCGGCCGTGGCGAATTGCAGCTCGCAGTTCTCATCGAAACCATGCGCCGCGAAGGCTTCGAGCTTGCCGTCTCGCGTCCGCGCGTCGTCATGCACAAGGATGAAAACGGCCAGCTGCTCGAGCCGATCGAAGAAGTCGTCATCGACGTCGATGAAGAGCATTCCGGAATCGTCGTGCAGAAGATGTCTGAGCGTAAGGCTGAAATGTCCGAGCTGCGTCCTTCAGGCGGCAATCGCGTCCGTCTGGTGTTCTTGGCGCCGACGCGCGGCCTCATCGGCTATCAGTCGGAACTTCTGACCGACACGCGCGGCACGGCCGTCATGAACCGTCTGTTCCATGACTACCAGCCGTACAAGGGCGAAATCGGCGGCCGTGTGAACGGCGTGCTGCTCGCCAACGAAGCCGGCGAAGCCGTGGCCTATGCCCTGTTCAATTTGGAAGACCGCGGCCCGATGATCATCGACGCCGGCGAGAAGGTCTATGCCGGCATGATCATCGGCATCCACTCGCGCGACAACGATCTCGAAGTCAACGTGCTGAAGGGCAAGAAGCTCACCAACATCCGCGCCGCCGGCAAGGACGAAGCCGTGAAGCTGACGCCGCCGATCCGCATGACGCTGGACCGCGCTCTATCCTGGATCCAGGACGACGAGCTGGTGGAAGTGACGCCGAAGTCGATCCGCCTCCGCAAGATGTATCTCGATCCGAACGAGCGCAAGCGTTACGAGAAGGCACGCCTCGCCTGATAGGCTGTTTCGCTTCGAGCCATTCGACCCCGGCCATTGTGCCGGGGTTTTTATTTGCGTGTTCGGTTTTTGAGCCCTTGTCCTAAAGGTTAAAAAGTCGTTAATTTTTGTCGATGATCCACGGATAAAGCCTGTGGGCAAGTTCGCCATCTTTATGAATGAGGATGGTTAATTCGCGTAGGTAAGACCAGAGTAGACGTTATGAAGACGTTGTCGATCGATGTTCGGCGGGCAGAACCCCATGATGCCCGAGCCATTTCGGAGGTGCACCGCCAATCGTGGCAGTACACCTATGCCGGCATCATTCCGCATCGCGCCCTCGGGCAAATGATCGAGCGTCGCGGCGAAAACTGGTGGCGCAAGGCGACCAGCGGTCCGGCGACGCTGCTGGTTCTGGATGTCGCCGGCGAGATCGCGGGCTATGCCACGCTCGGCCTCAACCGTGCCCGCGCGCTGCCGCAGGAAGGCGAAGTTTACGAACTCTATCTTCGCCCGCAATATCAGGGACTTGGCCTCGGGCGCATGTTGTTCGGCGAAGCGCGCCGGCTGTTGAAGTCGCTCGGCTGCAAGGGGCTTGTCGTCTGGTGCCTTGAGGAAAACGAGAATGCCTACCGCTTCTATCGCGGGCAGGGCGGCGCGGATTTCTGCGAAGGCATCGAAACCTTCGATCACAGGCAGCTTCGCAAGATCGGTTTCGTCTGGCCTTGAGCGGCGCTGTAGCGCATCGATTCCGATTTAAGGAATCATGCAGTAAATCCGCCTCTTTCCCGATGTGTTGTTGCGTTGCGGCATGAATCCTATTATTTGGCTGGCGGCAACCATCCTTATCTAGGGGACAAGTATGCGTATCGACGCGATTTCCATTGGCAAGAACCCGCCCGAAGACGTCAACGTCATCGTTGAAGTGCCGGTCGGCGGCCATCCGATCAAGTATGAAATGGACAAGGAGGCCGGCACGCTGGTCGTTGACCGTTTCCTCTACACGCCGATGACCTATCCGGGCAATTACGGCTTCGTTCCGCACACGCTCTCCGAAGACGGCGACCCGATCGACGTGCTGATCGCCAGCACGCGTCCGCTGGTTCCTGGCTGCGTCATCAATGTCCGCCCGATCGGCGTGCTGAAGATGGAAGACAATTCCGGCAAGGACGAGAAGATCATCGCCGTTCCCTCGCCGAAGCTGACGCTGCGTTACGAGAAGGTCAAGGAATATACCGATCTGCCGGAGATCACGGTGAAGCAGATCGAGCATTTCTTCGAGCACTACAAGGATCTCGAGCCCGGCAAGTGGGTCAAGATTTTTGGCTGGGGCGGCTCCAAGGAAGCCGGTGAGCTCATCGTCGAAGCCATCGCCCGCGCCAAGAAGGCAAAGGCCTGATCAGGCCTCTACCAAAGCTCCAAGCTTCTTCATCAAATCCTCCGGTTCGCCCTCGATCCGGAGGATTTTTTTGCGCGCCGTGTCGCCGCTGACCAGGCTAAGCGAAGATTTGGGAATGCTGAGGCTCTTGGCAAGCAGCACGATCAGCGCCTTGTTGGCCTTGCCCTTTTCAGGTGCTGCCGAGACGCGCGCCTTCAAATAGCATTCGCCGTCGCTGCCGGCTTCCAGCCCATCGATCGCATCACGCCCGCCATTGGGCGTGAGCCGCACGGAAAGCCTGACATGATCCGGAAAGGCCTGCCAAGGCTTGTTCACCGCAGGAACAACGGGACGATCGAATTCCACATCAGCGAGCGGATGAAGAAGATGATCAGCAGCAGGATGACCGGCGAGATGTCGATGCCGCCGAGATCCGGCAGGATGCGGCGGATCGGGCGCAGGGCTGGCTCGGTGACTGCATAGAGGAAGTTGCCGACGGAATTGACGAACTGGTTGCTCGAATTGATGACGTTGAACGCATAGAGCCAGGAAAAGATAGCGCTGGCGATCAGCACCCAGGTATAAAGATTCAAAGCCAGATCAATGGTTTGAAATAAGGCGAGCATGTCCGTCTCCAAATTCGCGGTTGACAGACATGTAGACATTGGCGACTAAACGGGCAAGTCCCATGCTCCGAAGCATGTTGAATCATGTTTAAAAGGCGGATGAAGGCGTTTACGCTGGTCTTCGCGTCGGAAAGTCTCGTCCCATGTCATTTGCCGCCAGCGGCGACCGGTTTGCCGCCTTCAGGCACATTGCCTATACTTATTTCTTCTTTGCGCGGTTTCTGACGGCCTTCGCCACGCAGGTCGTCAGTGTCTCCGTTGGCTGGCAGATGTATGAGCACACCGGCCAACCGATCTATCTCGGTCTCATCGGCCTCGTTCAGTTCCTGCCGTCGCTGCTGCTGATCCTGGTGACGGGCACGGCTGCGGACCGCTACAACAGGCGGCGGATTTCCGCGATCTGCATTTTCGTCGGCACCCTCTGTGCGGCTGCCCTGCTGTTCCTGACCGTATCGGGCACCTTCGCGCCGCTGCCGGTCTTTCTGATCCTCACGGTCTTCGGCATAGAACGCGCCTTCATGACGCCGGCCATGCAGTCGCTGGCGCCCAATCTGATCCCGCCCGAAGACCTGACGAATGCCATCACCTGGAACTCGATGTCATGGGATGCGGCCGCCATCCTCGGTCCTGTTGCCGGCGGCCTGCTTTATGGCATCGGGGCCAATGTCGCCTATACCGTAGCCGTGCTTTTCTTTGCAGCCGGTTCGGTGCTGACCTTCCTGATCCCGAAGCCGCAGCAGCGCACCGCGCATGAGCGGCGCAGCCTGAATGAGATGCTCGCCGGCTTCCGCTTCATCTGGTCGGAGAAAGTGGTGCTCGGTGCGATCTCGCTTGATCTTTTCGCCGTGCTGCTCGGCGGCGCCGTCGCGCTGATGCCCATCTACGCGCGCGATATCCTGACGCTCGGGCCGTGGGGTCTCGGCATGCTGCGCGCGGCGCCAAGCTTCGGCGCGATCGCCATGGGCCTTTTCCTGGCAACCTATCCGATCCGCAATCGCGCCGGTATCTGCATGTTTGCCGGCGTCGCCATGTTCGGCGTGGGCACGCTGATCTTCGGCATCTCGCATACGCCATGGCTGTCGATAACAGCTCTGGCCATCATGGGTGCATCCGACCTGATCTCCGTCTATGTGCGCGAAACGCTGATTACGCTCTGGACGCCGGATCATGTCCGTGGCCGCGTCAATGCCGTCAACATGGTGTTCGTGGGTGCGTCGAACGAGCTTGGCGAATTCCGCGCCGGCACCATGGCGCATTATTTCGGCGCGATCCCCGCCGTGGTGATTGGCGGGCTGGGTACACTGACGGTCGCCATCCTCTGGGCCACGGGTTTCCCGCAGCTCCGCCGGATCGATAGCCTCAATGCGCCCGACCGCGAGAGCGAGCCGCAGCCGGTTTGAGCTGCTGCAATCGGCTCATCGAAATTTTCGATGATGTCGAGCGAGCATTTTCGTCAGGCGAAGGCCCTTAGGCGGCCATTGCCTGCTTGCCCTCGAAGACGAGATCGAGGAATTCCGACAGCCAGGTCTTGAGGGCTGCGTCGAAGATCATGCGGCCTTCGAGATGCTCGCGGCCCTGCTGGGCGTTCGGCATGCAGAAGCGATGTTCGCCGTGCACGACCCAGCGCTGCATCATGGCGCGGGTGAGCTCCGCATGGAATTGCAGGCCCCAGGCATTGGCGCCATAGCGATAGGCCTGGTTGGGATAGGTCTCGCCCGTCGCCAGCAGGTCGGCGCCGTGCGGCAGCTCGAAGCCTTCGCGGTGGAAATGATAGACCATCTGCGGCCAGTGCATCAGCAGCCGGCCCTTTTCCGTCGGCTGCAGGGCATACCAGCCGATCTCGGTCTTGCCGTCGTCGCGGGCCTTGACCTTGGCGCCGAGATGGCGGGCGAGCAGCTGCGCGCCAAGGCAGATGCCGAGATAGGGCCGGTTTTCCTTAAGGGGAACCTTCAGCCAGTCGGTCTCGGTCCTGATGAACTCGTCCGGGTCGTTGGCGCTCATCGGGCCGCCGAAGACCACGGCGCCGGCATGGGCCTCAAGTGTCGGAGGCAGCGGATCGCCGAGGGCCGGACGGCGGATATCGAGATCGAAGCCTTTTTGCAGCAGCATCTGGCCCACGCGGCCGGGGCTGGAGCGCTCCTGATGCAGGACGATCAATATCGGGCGGCCGGTGTTCCTCGGCGCTTCAATCATCATTGCCTGTCTCCACCCTGGAACCGGGTGCGCGTGCGGCTGCTTCCTGGCGCTTCATGATGCGCTCGCGGTCGGAAATGCCCATGAGGTCGGCGATGCGCCAGATCGCATGGTCTTCCATCTCGCTGCGTTCTCCATCGGCATAGACGATATCCCAGAGAATGCCGAGCAGTTCGAGGCGTTGCGTGCTATCGAGATGACGCTTCAGATCCGAGGTGAAACGATAGTAATCAACCGCCTCGCTTTCGGCTTCCTCACCGGCGGCGATCAGCGCATCAAGCTGGCGGCCATCGAGACCATATTGTTCCTTCAGGAGCTTGCGCAGCCTTTTCTTCTCGCTGTTCTCGATCTTGCCGTCCGCCTCCATCACCTGGATACAGAGCGCCGCCACCGCGACACGTGGGTCGTCGGGTGCAAAGCCGGATCTGGGATGGTCTTGGGTCAGGTTATGAAGAAATTCCTGAAAGCGTTCGAACATGCGTTTCCATTCTCAAAGCAGGCCGAGCAGGGTGCTTGGGTCACCATGCCCCATCTTTTTGCATTTACGCAATTCCGGACACAAAACCGCTGCGCGGTTTTGCCGGAATTGCCTTAAAACAGCTTGAGCCGTGTCTTGGGTTCCGGTTCAGGCTTGTGATCCTTGACACCCGGATCGTCCGGCGCACCGCCGAAGAAAGGCCGAGGTTCCTCGTCCTGCTGCGCCGGTTTCGGCGCTGCCCCGGGTGCGCTCGGCGCGGCCTTCGCCACGGCGGGCTCCAATTCCATGACATAAGTATCGCGCGCCGGCGATGCAACTTTCGGTGAACTTGGCCTCGCCGGCGAGGTTGTGGAGGCGGCCTCGCGCACCGGCGGCAGCGACTTCAGTGCCGCATCGACCGAAACGGCCGAACCCTCTTCCACGGGACCTTCGATCTGGCCGAAGGGTGCCTTCCACTCGAACGCATCGAGACGGCCGGTGACCGGAGACAGCGGCAGCCACTTGTCCGAGACGAAACCGTCGGCGACCCAGGCCGGATCGCGCGGCGCGCGCAATGCCTGTGCCATCCAGTGGCGGACGCGGCCCTGATCGCCGGTTTCGGCCTCTTCGATGTCGGCAAGAAGCAAGAAGGCGCCTTCGCGCGCATCGATCCGCGCGGCGGCTTCGGCCTTGGCGCGGGCCTTTGCGAAATCGCCGGCGTCCATCGCCGCCTTGGCGGTCAGCAGCAGCGCCTCGACATTGTTGGGGCGGATCGCTTCCAGCCGTTCGGCGCGCTTCAGGCGATCGGTCACGGAATCGCCGCTACGGGCTCGTACATAGGCCCTGCCGATCTCGGGGTGCGGATGCGCCTTCCAGACCTGCTCAAGGATGGAGGCGGCCTTGCGCACCTTGTCTTCGCGGAAGAGCGCCTTGGCGGCGATCAACGCTGCGGGCACAAAATCGTCCACGAGCTTCAATGCCGCAAGCGCATCGTCGCGCGCGCCGGCGGGATCGCTTTCCAATTTCTCGTCGGCGCGGGCCGTCAGCAGCACGGCGCGTTGACGATTGGCGGTTGCCTTGTCGACGACATGGGCAACCTTCTGCTGATCGAGCAGCTTGATGGCATCATCCCAACGGCCGGCCTGGCTGCGATATTCCAGCGTCGCCTGAGCCGCCCAGGGCAGGTAGGGCGCCTGGTCGGCCGCCTTCTCGGCATATTGCCGCGCTGCTTCGTGTGCGCCGAGGCGCTTGGCTTCGAGATAGAGGCCGCGCAGGCCGAGTTCGCGCGTTTCGGGATCATTGGCCATCTGCTCGAACTTCTGACGGGCCTCGTCATGCTTACCTTCAATCAAGGCGGCCTGGGCCTCAAGCAGGTTGATGAGCGGCTCCTGATCGGCGCGGATAAGGCCGCGCGTGCGGGCCGCCATCTTGCGGGCGAGCAGCGAATTGCCGGCGCCGGCTGCAATCAGGCCCGTCGACAGCGCCTGATAGCCGCGATCGCGCTTGCGGGCGCGGAAATAGCGGGTGATGGAATGCGGCGAGGTCCAGATCAGCCGCACGAACCACCAGACGATCATGACAGTCGCCACGATCGCAATCAGGATCGCGGCGGCGACGATCAGCTTCGTCTGATAAAGCTGGCCTTCCCAGACCAGCGAGAGATCGCCGGGACGATCCGCGAGCCAGGAGAAACCATAGCCGAGGGCCAGGACAAGAATGGCGAAGATAAGCAGTCTGATCATTGCTATACTCCGTCCTTAATTCTGTTTCCCGGTATTGGCGATCGCCTTCGACAGGGCGTCGCTTACCAGATCCTCGACGCGGATGCGGGCCTCCAGCGATTGCTTGAAGGCGGCCGAGGCCGATTTGGCCGCATCGGGCAGGCCGTTCCATTCGGTAACCGCGCCCGGCAGATCGCCATTCCTGACCTTATCCTCGAAGCGGGCGGCGATGGCATCGATGCTGTCGCCGGGGACATTACCAACGGGGCGGACCTGCACCAACGACTTGGCGCCCGCCATCAGGCGGCTGCTCCAGCTCTGGTTCGGATCGTCCGTCTGTGCCGTTGCGACGATTGCGGTTGCAACATCGGAGACCTGGCGGATCAGGTCGGCGCGGGAGGGCACGCCGGTTTGGGCGAAATTCTTGAGATCGGCAACGGCAGGATCGTCCGGCGCGACATTGGCGAAGGTATCAAGCTCGGGCTGGAAGGGACCGCCGCGGTCAATCGCCGCCTTCAACGCAGCTGCGGCGATGGCGCGGGCCACAGCGCTTTCCTGGCTCGGTCCGCTCAGCTTCTTTTCGGCGTCGTCGAGACGTTTGTTGACTTCGGCATCCGAGGTTGCCTGGCTCTGGGTCGCCTTGCTGAGGTCCGCCTTTAGCTGCTCGACTTCGCCGGTCAGCGACGCGATCTTCTGGTCGGATGCTGCGCCTGCAGCCCCACCCGATCCGCCCGCAGACGTGCCGTTGGCTACGCTTGTCTCCAGCGCTGCGACGCGGGCTGTTAGGGTCTCGTCGGGCTTGGCCGCCGGCGCGGCAGCGAGATTGGCGATGCTCTGCTTCAGCCCGTCGATCTCGGCATTCAATGCGGCTATGTCGGCGGAATTGTCCTTGGCGGCGCGGCTGCCGGGCAGGAAACCGGCATATTGCAAGGCGCCGGCACAGATGAGGGCAATCAAGCCGCCGACAATGCCGGCCGCAATAAGGCCCGAGGTCGAGCCTTCGCGCGGCGGCTGCCGCGGCCGGTCGGCGTGAGGAGGCTCAGGCTCTGCCTGCTGTGTCGTCGTTTGCCGTTCTTGCGGAGTGGCGGCGAAGATGGACTCCTTGGATTCCTCGGGAAGCGGCTCCTTGTCCGTTTCGAGCGGCATTTCCACTTCATTGGCGGAGGAGGAGCCAGGTTCATCATGACTGCGCTCCGTCACGTCTTCCGAAGCTGCGTCCTGCGCTGTTTTTTCGGCTTCCAGGTCGATCGTGACCGGTTCGTCGTTGGGCTTCGAATGGTTAGGCGGTTTTCGCGATACCATGAGGTCCTCTTTATCATGCGCTGCAACGAAGTTAGACAGACAAGACGATTATGGAAAGGCCTTAGATCAAAATTGCGGCGTTACGCCTGGATCAGGAACGACAGAAGACGGTCTTCGTTCGGCATGTCGGCGATGTCGGTTTGGGAATGCATCCGCGCCGGAACGGCTTCGGCGATCGCTTCGCTCAGGCAGAGGAATCGCGTTTCGGTGAAGGCTTCCGGATTTTGCCGGACGAAGGGTAGGCCGAAAAAGCGCTGTGCCGTTTGACGGGAGTAAAGCAGCACGGCATCGGCGCGGGCGTCTGTAAAAAGCCGGCGAAGAACGGCATTTTCGGGAGTGATGTCATGCATCCGGTAGCATTCTACAGTGACGAAAGGCAGCTGCAGCTCCGTCAATCCGGCTTCGAAACCGGGCGCGCGCGGAGAGCCGGCGAGATAGAGCAGGGGGTTCCCACCTGGGCTGGCCGGATGGCCTGATATCAAGGTGGCAAGCTCGGCGCCGCCACCTTCGGACACGGCGACATTGCTGAATCCGAGATCGGCGGCTTCCTTTGCTGTGGCCTTTCCGACAGCAAAAAGACGGCGACCTAAATGCGGCGCCAGATCCGCGCCTAATGATGCAAGCGTGCGGATTGCTTCGGCACTGGTGACGGCGATGGCGCCGCGCGTGCTCAGGAGCGCCCGCCCTGCTTCTGCGACATGATGCACGGGCTCCGCGAGCGGCAGCAGGAGGGCTTCGTGCCCCATCTGCGCCAGTCGCCGCACGGTGCGTTCACCCGAATGCTGGGGGCGGGTGACGACGACGCGCATCTTTCATCAGGTCCAGTCTTCGAAGAAGGTGCTGCCGGCCTCGGCCCGAATCGCCTGGCCGGCATTGACGCCGAGTGCCTCGGCATCGCGCCGGTGGCCCTCGATAGTTGTTGTGTGTACCTGCCTGCCATCCGGAGTGAGGATCATGCCGAAGAAGCGCAGATGATCGCCTTCGCAAATTGCGTAGCCGGCTATTGGCGTGCGACATGAACCGTCAAGTGCCGCCAGGAAGGCACGTTCGCAGGATACGGCGTCGAAGGTCGGCCCGTCATTGATGGCGGCGAGCAGGTTATTCATCCGCTGATCGTCGATCCGGCTTTCGATGGCGATTGCGCCTTGCGCGGGTGCCGGCGGAAAATCATCGGGGTCGAGAATATCGGTGATGACCTCGACCATGCCAAGCCGCTTCAGCCCGGCAAGCGCCAGCAAGGTGGCGTCGGCCTGTCCCTCTTCCAGCTTGCGCAGACGCGTCTGGACGGAGCCGCGGAAGGTGATGACATTGATATCCGGGCGCAGACGGCGGATCAGCGCCTGGCGGCGCAGCGATGCCGAGCCGACGGTGGCGCCGTACGGCAGCTCGATCAGTTTCGGCGCGGTGCGGCCGATGACGGAATCGCGGATATCTTCACGCGGCAGATAAGCGGTAAGCCCGAGGCCTTGGGGCAGCTTCGTCGCCATATCCTTGGCCGAATGCACGGCGAAGTCGAGCTCGCCCGACGTCAGTTTTTCTTCCAGCTCCTCGGTGAACAGGCCCTTGCCGCCGATTGCCGCGAGCGAGCGGTCGGTGATGCGGTCGCCCTTGGTGGTGAGAACGACGATTTCGAACATCTCCTCCGGAAGGCCGTGGGCCGCCATCAGGCGGTCGCGCGCTTCTCGCGCCTGGGCGAGCGCCAGCGGGCTGCCGCGCGTGCCGATCCGGAAAGGTTTTGTTTGCATCCGCTTTGATCCGTTGTTACCGACAGTTCCCGTAACCATATTTCCGCTTTACCGCAATCGACCTGTAGGCAACGAACTTTCTCCATGGCATCCGTTCTTCGTATTCTCGGCATCGAAACAAGCTGCGACGAAACCGCCGCGGCCATTGTCGAGCGCCGGGATGACGGCACGCCCATGGTCTGTTCCGATGTCGTCCTCAGCCAATTGGACGAGCATAGCGCCTATGGCGGCGTCGTGCCGGAAATCGCCGCGCGGGCGCATGTCGAGGCGCTCGATACGCTGATCGACGAAGCATTGAAACGCGCCAATGTGTCGCTCTCGGACGTCGATGCCATTGCCGCCACATCCGGTCCCGGCCTCATCGGCGGCCTGCTCGTCGGGCTGATGACCGGCAAGGCGATCTCGCGGGCGATAGGCAAGCCATTATACGCCATCAACCATCTCGAAGGCCATGCCCTGACGGCGCGGCTGACGGACGGACTTGCGTTTCCCTATCTGATGCTGCTCGTGTCCGGCGGCCACACGCAGCTGATCCTGGTGCGCGGTGTCGGCCAATACGAGCGCTGGGGTACGACCATTGACGATGCGCTCGGCGAAGCTTTCGACAAAACGGCCAAACTTCTGGGACTGCCCTATCCCGGCGGCCCGGCCGTGGAAGCAGCCGCGAAAAACGGCAATCCGGACCGTTTCGATCTTCCGCGGCCGCTGGTCGGCGAGACGCGTCTCGATTTTTCCTTTTCCGGGCTGAAAACGGCGGTGCGGCAGGCGGCCACTGCGATTGCTCCTGTCACCGAGCAGGATATTGCCGATATCTGCGCCTCCTTCCAGAAGGCAATCTCGCGCACGCTGAAGGATCGCATCGGCCGAGGCCTGCAACGCTTCAAGACGGAGTTCCCGAAGACCGAGGAAAAGCCGTCGCTTGTCGTGGCCGGCGGTGTCGCCGCCAATCTCGAACTGCGCCGCACGCTGCAGGAGCTTTGCGATGCCAATGGCTTCCGCTTCATCGCGCCGCCATTGAGATTGTGTACGGACAATGCCGTCATGATCGCCTGGGCGGGACTGGAGCGCATGGCAACGGGAGCGGTGCCTGACGATCTCGATGTGCAGCCGCGCTCGCGCTGGCCGCTGGATCAGAAGGCGGAAACCCTGCTCGGACACGGCAAACGAGGAGCAAAGGCATGAGCGGCAACGAGCGGATCGCAGTCATCGGCGCCGGCGCTTTCGGCACGGCGCTTGCCGCCGTCATCGCGTTGACCGGCCGCAGCGACGTCACCCTCGTCGGCCGCAAGGCCGGTTTGATGGCGGATCTCGCCGCCGATCGCATGCATGATGCCGTGTTGCCCGGGGTCGAGCTGCCGGATTCGCTGGGGTTTTCGGCCGAGGCGGATGCCGTTTCCAATGCCGGCATCATTCTCTTCGCCATGCCCTCGCAGGCGCAGGCCGATGCTGCCCGCCATTATGGTCCTTATCTCACCAAGGATGCCGTCGTCGTCACCTGCGCCAAGGGTATCGACAAGGTTTCCGGCGATCTGCTGACCGACATGCTGGAGCGGGAGCTGCCGGAGCATGCCATCGCCGTTCTTTCCGGGCCGGGCTTTGCCGCCGACATCGCCAAGGGCCTGCCGACTGCCATGGCGATCGCTGCCGCAGACATGGCGGTGGCGGAACGGCTTGCCCAGGCGATTTCCGGCCCGACCTTCCGCCTCTACGCCTCGGATGACCGCATTGGCGTGCAGCTCGGCGGTGCCTTGAAGAATGTGCTCGCGATTGCCTGCGGCATCGTCGAGGGCCGCGGGATCGGCGATTCCGCCCGTGCGGCGCTGATCAGCCGCGGTCTTGCCGAGATGTCTCGCTTCGTTGCGGCCAAGGGCGGCAAAGCCGAGACCGTGCGCGGGCTTTCCGGTCTTGGCGATCTCGTGCTGACGGCTACCAGCCATCAATCACGCAACCTGCGATTCGGTATCGCGCTGGGTGAAGGCAAGGCCGGCGATCCGACGCATGGCGCGCTGGTCGAAGGCGCCTATGCCGCTTCCATCGCTTCGCGGCTCGCCCACGAACTCGGCATCGACATGCCGATCACCGACGCGGTGTCCGCCATTATCGACGGCAAGCTCGACATAGCCACAGCCATCGGGCAATTGATGACGCGGCCGATCACCACGGAATAGATTGAATAACAGGGCGTCTCTGGATATATTACTGGATATATAGGAGACCCTGATGACCAGCTCGCAGAAACGCGCAGTGCAGAATTACCGCTCCCGTCTTGGCGAGCGCGGTCTGGCACGCTTCGAGGTGCTGGGGCTCGATGAGGATAAGGCGCTCCTTCGCTCGCTGGCACGGCATTTAGCCGAGGATGGTGCCGAAGCGGCCCGCATTCGCGATGTCGTCACCAAGACGATCTCGAAAGAGCCTTCAAAAAAGGGCGGTGTCATTGCCGCGCTCCGAAGTTTTCCTCTCGAAGACGCTGAACTGGATCTCGAACGGCTGCGGACCGAGCCGCGTGAGATCGATCTGTGACGCGCTACCTGCTGGATACCAACATTGTTAGCAATGCGATCAAACCGGAGCCTTCGCAGGCGCTTTTGGCATGGTATGCGGAGCAAGCGGATGACGATTTATTTGTTCCATCTCTCGTGGTGGCCGAGATTCGGCGCGGTATTTTAATCATGCCGGTGGGTCGCAGGCGCAGTTTGCTGGAAGCATGGTTTTCAAGCTTTGCAGGACCGCAGACAGTATTTGCCGGGCGAATCCTTCCTTTTGACGAGCGCGCTGGATTGATCTGGGCGCAACTCATGGCCGAAGGGCGGTCGATTGGGCGCCCAAGAAATGCCTTTGATATGATTATCGCCTCTATAGCTGTCGTGAACGATTGTGTTTTGGCCACGGACAACGAAAAAGACTTTTGGGGCCTCGATATCATCAACCCCCTTCGCGCAGAAACAGGATGACGTGCCGCAAGTAAGGCCTTATCCATCGCCATCAATAGTTTCGATTTTCTTGGGAGAATTAAACCATGCTGTTTGCCTTTGTCTGCAAGGACAAGCCCGGTCATCTGAATGTTCGCATGGAGACGCGTCCGGCGCATCTGGAGCATCTGAACAAGCTCAATGCCGAAGGGACGCTGAAGATGGCCGGTCCCTTCCTGGACGCGGAGGGCAAGCCGAACGGCAGCCTCGTGGTCGTCGATGCCGAGAACATCGAGGCGGCCAAGGCGCTTGCCGATGCCGATCCCTATACGAAGGCCGGCCTGTTCGAGAGCGTCGAAATCAAGCCGTTCAACTGGGTCTTCAACAATCCGGAGGCATGAGAGATGGCGCACTGGCTTTATAAATCCGAGCCGTCCTCCTGGTCCTGGCAGCAGCAGAAGGATGCCGGCGCAAAAGGCACCGAATGGACCGGCGTGCGCAACTATCTCGCCCGGAACAACATGCGGGCCATGCAGATCGGCGACAAGGGCTTCTTCTATCATTCCAATGACGGGCTCGAAATCGTTGGTATCGTCGAGGTCTGCGCACTCGCGCATCCGGATTCGACCGCCAAGGACGATCCGCGCTGGGAATGTGTCGACATCCGCGCCGTCCGTGATATGCCGAACCCGGTGTCGCTCAAGGATATCAAGGCCAATCCGAAGCTCTCGCAAATGTCGCTCGTCACCTCCATGCGGCTTTCGGTGCAGCCCGTGAAGGATGAGGAATGGCTGGAAGTCTGCCGCATGGGCGGTCTGGACAATCCGCCGGTCTGATCCGACTGGAGGTTGAGTGAAAACCGATCCCGAGAGCTTCATCCGTGCCAATACCAGCCTCATGGCGCCGCCGCATGTGCCGGAAATCCGGCTGCAGCTGGCAAGCGAGGCGCATGAGCTGTGGCTGAAGACGGAGGAGGAGTTGGAAGCGATCGGCCTGCCGCCGCCCTTCTGGGCTTTTGCCTGGGCCGGCGGCCAGGGTCTGGCGCGCTATATACTCGATCATCCGGAGATCGTTGCCGGCAGAACAGTGCTGGATTTTGCGAGCGGCTCCGGGCTTGTCGCGATTGCTGCCAAACGTGCGGGTGCGCGACATGTGTTGGCCGTCGATATCGATCCATGGGCCGGCACGGCGATCCGGCTCAATGCTGCTGAAAATGGTGTGGCCCTGGATTTTTCCGGCGACGATATGATCGGGCAGGCCGTGGATGAGGGCGTCATTCTTGCCGGCGATGTCTTCTATGATCGCGATTTTGCCGCGAGCCTCGTTCCCTGGCTAAGACGTTTGGCGGGCGACGGGAAGACCGTTCTGGTCGGCGATCCCGGCAGGGCCTATCTTCCGAAGGATCGTCTGGAGGCACAGGCCACCTATCAAGTGCCGGTCACGCGGGCACTTGAGGATAGCGAAGTCAAGAAAACGACGGTTTGGCGATTTCTTGCCGGGTAAAGATCGTCAGTGCCGGATGACGCAGACGCCCGCTTCGTATGAGCAGGGGTTGGCGGCATAGCGGACATCGATGACTTTCGCCTTTGGCCTCGGCTGAATCGCGGCGGGGCGGGCATAGGGATTGTAGCCGCCATAGCCGATAACATAGGTGCCGCCATCAGCCCGATAGACATCGGCCGAGCCGGCATAGCTGCCGGCGTTTGCCGCGTCATGCCGTTCCATGATGACGATCCGGGCAGGTTGCTGCTCGCGCCTCTGGGGCTGGGATATTTGGCTCAGGTGCACCAAGCCGGAGCGATCGTGATGATGCCAGTGGCGGTAGTCGCCCGCCGAGGCCGGGGCGAAGGAAAGAGTGGCTGCTGCCGCCAAAACGAGCGCTGCTGCCTTGAAAAGATGCGGCTTCATGATTCGCTCCGCTTCGGCCGGTTAATGAAATCTTAACGACAGATTGCCCCAAGACCGCAACGAAGTCCACGCCAGGGTTGATGAAATGGTAAACGGCCCGGATTGGAAAGCTCTTCTCTGCATACTCGCTAAAGTGCAGAGCGATCCGAATCGATTAAATTCAAGGCAGGCATCAATTGTGCTTGTCGATAGGCGTCCGGGTGATTAATGGTCGCAATGATGCAACGCACACTACATGTCTTTGTAAGGGCGTTGCCCCGGATAACCGGGTTCTAAGCGTATCGTAACGCCGCGAGGTTCTGATGGCGAACGTCACACAAAACCGGCCTCTGTCGCCGCACCTGCAAATTTACAAACCCATCCCTACCATGGTCATGTCGATCGTTCACCGCATTACCGGCGGCGCGCTCTACTTCGGCACGTTGTTGGTCGCCTGGTGGCTGATCGCCGCGGCGACGGGCCAGGGCTATTTCGAGCTGGTCAACTGGATCATGGGCACGATCATCGGCCGCATCATCCTGCTTGGCTACACCTGGGCGCTGCTGCACCACATGCTTGGCGGTCTGCGCCATTTCGTGTGGGATCTCGGGCATGGTTTCGATCCCGCCGTTTCGACCAGGATGGCCAAGGCCACGCTCGTCGGCTCGATCTGTCTGACCGCTTTGGTCTGGATCATCGGCATCGTCATCCGGCTGGGTTGATTGGCATGACCGCTCCCGGAAGCGCTCGGATGCCTTTCGGGATCATGCTTTAAAGGATATTTCTCATGGATATGCGCACTCCCCTGGGCAAAGTCCGCGGTCTCGGTTCCGCCAAGGAAGGTACCGATCATTTCTGGCGCCAGCGCCTGACCGCCGTTGCCAACGTTCCGCTCTTTCTCTTCTTCGTCATCTTCCTGCTAATCTATGCCGGCGCGCCCTACGCTGAAGTCGTGCATGCGATCTCGAACCCGATCGTCGCCGTCATCTTCGGCCTGATGGTGATCTCCGCCATCATTCATATGAAGATCGGCATGCAGGTTATCATCGAGGACTATGTCCACGGCGAATTCGGCAAGATCGTCCTTCTCATGCTCAACACGTTCTTCGCGGTCGTCGTGGCGGGGCTCTGTCTTTTCGCCATTCTGAAGATCGCGTTCGTAGGATAATTGCATCATGGCACCGAACTCTTCTGCTCAGAATGGGCCCGCTCAGAACGGGAAAGCCTACAAGTATATCGACCACTCCTATGACGTGATCGTCGTCGGCGCCGGCGGCGCGGGTCTGCGCGCCACGCTCGGCATGGCCGAACAGGGCTTCCGCACCGCCTGCATCACCAAGGTCTTCCCCACCCGTTCGCACACCGTCGCAGCCCAGGGCGGCATTGCCGCCTCGCTGCAGAACATGACGCCGGACAGCTGGCAGTGGCACCTCTACGACACCGTCAAGGGCTCCGACTGGCTGGGCGATGTCGACGCCATGCAGTACATGGTCATGGAAGCGCCGAAGGCCGTCTACGAGCTCGAGCACTACGGCGTGCCCTTCTCGCGTAACGAAGAAGGCAAGATCTATCAACGCCCGTTCGGCGGCCACATGCAGAACTTCGGCGAGGGACCGCCGGTACAGCGCACCTGTGCTGCCGCCGACCGTACCGGCCACGCCATCCTGCACACGCTCTACGGCCAGTCGCTGCGCAACAATGCGGAATTCTTCATTGAGTATTTCGCGCTCGACCTCATCATGTCCGACGATGGCAGCCGCTGCACCGGCGTCGTTGCATGGTGCCTCGATGACGGCACGATCCATCGCTTCGCCGCCAAGATGGTGGTGCTGGCGACCGGCGGCTACGGCCGCGCCTATTTCTCGGCGACGTCTGCCCATACCTGCACCGGCGACGGCGGCGGCATGGTGGCTCGCGCCGGCCTGCCGTTGCAGGACATGGAGTTCGTGCAGTTCCACCCGACCGGCATCTACGGGTCGGGCTGCCTGATCACCGAAGGCGCGCGCGGCGAAGGCGGTTATCTCGTCAATTCCGAGGGCGAGCGTTTCATGGAGCGCTATGCTCCCTCGGCGAAGGACCTTGCCTCGCGCGACGTCGTTTCGCGCTGCATGACGCTGGAAATTCGCGAAGGACGCGGCGTCGGCAAGAACAAGGACCATATCTTCCTGCATCTCGACCATCTCGATCCGGCCGTGCTGCACGAGCGCCTGCCCGGCATTTCCGAGAGCGCGCGTATCTTCGCCGGCGTCGACGTGACCCGCGATCCGATTCCTGTCCTGCCGACCGTTCACTACAATATGGGCGGTATTCCCACGAACTATTGGGGCGAAGTGCTGAATGCCGACAGCAGCAATCCCGAGCGCGTGCTGCCGGGCCTGATGGCCGTCGGCGAAGCCGGCTGCGCATCGGTGCACGGCGCCAACCGCCTCGGCTCCAACTCGCTGATCGACCTCGTGGTCTTCGGCCGTGCCGCCGCCATCCGCGCCGGTCAGGTCATCGACCGCAACAGCCCGGTTCCGCCGGTCAACGTTGCCGCCTGCGACAAGATCATGGAGCGCTTCGATCGCCTGCGCCATGCCAGCGGCTCGACGCCGACGGCAGCACTGCGCGAGAAGATGCAGCGCGCCATGCAGGAAGACGCCGCCGTGTTCCGTACGCAGGAATCGCTGGAATCCGGCTGCCGCCGCCTGTCGGAGATCTGGAAGGAGCTGCCTGACATCAAGGTCACCGACCGCTCGCTGATCTGGAATTCCGACCTTGTCGAGACCCTGGAGCTGCACAATCTGATGGCCAATGCCATCACGACGATCTACGGCGCCGAGGCCCGCAAGGAAAGCCGCGGCTCGCATGCCCGCGAGGACTATACGGAGGGCAAGTTCGCCGGCCGCGACGACGAAAACTGGCGCAAGCATACGCTTGCCTGGGTCAATGAGGCAGGCGACGTGAAGCTCGACTATCGTCCGGTTCACACCGACCTGATCGCCGAAGGCATCGATCCGCACAAGATCGAGCCGAAGGCACGCGTGTACTGATCTGAGAGGAACTGACCATGGTTGAACTCGCTCTCCCCAAGAACTCTCAGATGCGCGAAGGCAAGGTCTGGCCGAAGCCGGTCGGCGCCAAGAATACGCGCGAATTCCGCGTCTATCGCTGGAGCCCGGATGATGGCCAGAACCCGAGCATCGATACTTATTATATCGATGTCGACGACTGCGGTCCGATGGTGCTCGACGGTCTGCTCTACATCAAGAACAAGATCGACCCGACGCTGACGCTGCGCCGCTCCTGTCGCGAAGGCATTTGCGGCTCCTGCGCGATGAACATCGACGGTACCAACACGCTCGCCTGCACAAAGGGTCTGGACGAGATTAAGGGCACCGTGAAGATCTATCCGCTGCCGCATATGCCCGTCGTCAAGGATCTCGTCCCCGATCTGACGAACTTCTACGCGCAGCACCGCTCGATCGAACCCTGGCTGAAGACGGTCTCGCCGCCGCCGGCCAAGGAATGGAAGCAAAGCCATGAAGACCGCCTGAAGCTCGACGGTCTTTACGAATGCATTCTCTGCGCCTGCTGCTCGACCTCCTGTCCGAGCTACTGGTGGAACGGCGACCGCTATCTCGGCCCGGCCGTCCTGCTGCAGGCCTATCGCTGGCTGATCGATTCCAGAGACGAAGCCAAGGGCGAACGCCTCGACAACCTCGAGGATCCCTTCCGCCTCTATCGCTGCCACACGATCATGAACTGCGCCCAGACCTGCCCGAAGGGTCTGAACCCGGCCAAGGCGATCGCCGAAATCAAGAAGATGATGGTCGAGCGGCGGGTTTAAGCCCGCCGTTTCCGGCCATTTGACCGCGAACAAGGAGATAATGCTTCGGCAGATTTGCCGAAGCGCCCGAGTGGTCGCCAGACGAGATGAGATATCATCCGTCTCGGATGAGATCGGTCAGGACGGCGAAATTTGCCACCTGCATCCATTTTGGGCGAGGCTGGCAGAGATTAGCCTTGAAACCACCCGATTCTTGTCCAGCTATCGCCTACGGCAATTTGTAGCGGTATCGACTTGATTAACCAAAGTGAAATACGATAATTCGGACATCATTAAACATGACTTCGCAGATGTCAGCGGTGGACAATCAACTAGGAGTGTGATGATGCAGTTTAGATATGCAGTGACGGCTGCGGCGATTGGCCTGTCGCTTGCCGGTTGCCAGCGCACGGCATACAATAACGACAGTTATTCGTCTCCGGCACCACTGCAGGCTCAGCCTGTTCCTTCCGTCCAGTCCAGCCAGCTTCCGCCCCCAGGCGCCGGTAACGGTTCGCAATTCCCGGCTGCTCCGGCGAGCGCGCCGAATGGGGCCAATCCCGCGCAGCAGCAGGCGATGGCGGCTTCCGCCATGGATGTTACGAAGGAATCGATGGTCGGCAGCTGGAAGGTCAGCAATGGCGGATCGAGCTGCGACATGTTCCTGACGCTGACGAACCTCGGCGGCGGCTCGCGCGGCGGTACGCGCGGTTGCGCCGGCGAACTGACCTCGATGGGTTCGTGGGAAGTTTCCGGCAAGCAGGTTCTCCTGAAAAATCGTGACGGCTCGACGATCGGCACGGTCTACAAGACAGCAGATTCCCGCTTTGACGGCTCGACCGCCTCCGGCCAGCCGCTCAGCCTCAGCCGATAAGCTTATTTGAAGGGGCGGCATCCCTTGGATGCGCCCCATTTGCACAGGCGGATATTTCCCCATGCAGCCCATGCCAGATTACGCGCTCAGCGTCTGCGAACAGCTAAAGGCGCTGACGGCGTCCGGATCCCTTCAGGTGGATTCGGCGCAGATGGATGTGGCGAAAATGTTGGACCGAGTGCTTGCCGATCTCAAGCGGAAGCGGCCGGCTGCCAAATCCAGCGCGCTCGGCTGGATGTTTGCCGCGCGCAAGAAGTCCGCCGAGACGATCAAAGGCCTTTATATTCACGGCAGCGTCGGACGCGGCAAGACCATGTTGATGGACATGTTCTTCTCGATGGCGCCCTGCCAGAAGAAGCGTCGGGCGCATTTCTTCGAGTTCATGGCCGATGTGCACAATCGCATTGCGGCGCAGCGGCTGAAATTCAAGAATGGCGAGACCAAGCAGTCCGATCCCATACCGCCTGTTGCAGCCGATCTCTACGCCGAAGCCGAACTGCTGTGCTTCGATGAATTCACCGTCACCGACATTGCCGATGCGATGATCCTCTCACGGCTGTTTTCCGAGCTGTTCTCGCTCGGCTGCGTGCTGATCGCGACGTCGAATGTCGAGCCGGACAATCTCTATCGCGACGGGCTCAATCGTGGCCTCTTCCTGCCCTTCATCGATCTGCTCAAGAAGCATGTCGATGTGGTGACGCTGGATTCGCCGACCGATTACCGCATGGAGAAGCTGAACAGCCAGCCTGTCTATCTCACTCCGCTCGACCAACGCGCCGACATGGCGATGGACGCCTCCTGGATGCAGGCATTGCACGGGCGCAAGGCGCAGCCGATGGAAATCCCCATGAAGGGGCGCTCCATCCATGTGCCGCTTTCCGTCGATCGCATGGCGCGCTTCTCCTTCGCCGATCTCTGCGATGCGCCACTCGGGCCTGCCGATTTCCTCACCATCGCCGAGCGTTTCGACACGATCTTCCTCGATCACGTGCCGAAGCTCGGTCCGGATAAGCGGAACCAAACGAAGCGTTTTATCATTTTGATCGATACGCTCTACGATCATAATATCCGCCTTTACGTCTCCGCGGCTGCCATGCCGGAAGATTTGCTTGAGGAGCGGCGGGGGACGGAAGGCTTCGAATTCGACCGCACAGCGTCGAGGCTTTTCGAGATGCGCAGCGCCGAATATCTGGCTCAGACTCCGGCCAGACGTGCCGCCGAGTAACAATTCGGTGACGAAATGTCTTACGTTTACGTAAGACATTTTCGATCTAACCGATTGAAATTCCTGATCTCAAAATAATCAATTGCCAATTTCGCCCTTTGGGTCTATGCGATTGGCGGCTATTGTGGATGCCTTTCACGGTATCCCGCCACGGATTTTGATCGCAAAGGATACACCGAAATGGCGCGCAACAAGATCGCACTTATTGGTTCTGGCATGATTGGTGGCACGCTGGCGCATCTCGCCGGCCTGAAGGAACTGGGCGACATCGTCCTGTTCGACATCGCGGACGGCATTCCTCAGGGCAAGGGCCTCGACATCGCCCAGTCCTCCCCGGTCGAAGGCTTCGACGCCAACCTCACCGGCGCCAGCGACTATTCCGCGATCGAAGGCGCTGACGTCTGCATCGTCACCGCCGGCGTTCCCCGCAAGCCGGGCATGAGCCGCGACGATCTTCTCGGCATCAACCTCAAGGTCATGGAGCAGGTCGGCGCCGGCATCAAGAAGTATGCTCCGAACGCTTTCGTGATCTGCATCACCAATCCGCTCGACGCCATGGTCTGGGCGCTGCAGAAGTTCTCGGGCCTGCCGACCAACAAGGTCGTCGGCATGGCCGGCGTGCTCGACTCGTCGCGCTTCCGCCTCTTCCTCGCCAAAGAATTCAACGTATCGGTCGAAGACGTCACGGCCTTCGTTCTCGGCGGCCACGGCGACTCGATGGTTCCGCTCGCCCGCTACTCCACCGTTGCCGGCATTCCGCTGACCGACCTCGTCACCATGGGCTGGCTGACCGCCGAGCGCCTCGAAGAAATCATCCAGCGCACCCGTGACGGCGGCGCCGAAATCGTCGGCCTGCTCAAGACCGGTTCTGCCTATTACGCTCCGGCCGCTTCCGCCATCGCCATGGCTGAATCCTACCTCAAGGACAAGAAGCGCGTCCTGCCTTGCGCCGCGCACCTCGATGGCCAGTATGGCGTCAAGGACATGTATGTCGGCGTTCCCACCGTCATCGGTGCCGGCGGCATCGAGCGCGTTATCGAGATCGACCTGAACAAGGCCGAAAAGGAAGCCTTCGACAAGTCGGTCGCAGCCGTTGCGGGTCTTTGCGAAGCCTGCGCCACGATCGCGCCGTCGCTGAAGTAATTTCCGCCTTCCAACAGGGATAGACCCATGAACATTCATGAATACCAGGCCAAGGCGCTGTTGAAGAGCTATGGCGCCCCCGTCGCGGACGGCGTTGCCATCTTCTCCGCCGATGAAGCCGCCGCCGCTGCCAAGCAGCTCCCCGGCCCGCTCTACGTCGTCAAGAGCCAGATTCACGCTGGTGGCCGTGGCAAGGGCAAGTTCAAGGAACTCGGCCCGGACGCCAAGGGCGGCGTTCGCCTCGCCAAGTCCGTTGACGATGTTGTCGCCAACGCCAAGGAAATGCTCGGCCACACGCTGGTGACCAAGCAGACCGGGCCGGCCGGCAAGCAGGTCAACCGCCTCTATATCGAAGACGGCGCCGACATTGATCGCGAACTCTACCTCTCGATCCTCGTCGACCGCTCCGTCGGTCAGGTTGCTTTCGTCGTTTCGACCGAAGGCGGCATGGACATCGAGACCGTCGCGCACGACACGCCGGAAAAGATCATCACCGTGGCCATCGAACCGTCGACGGGTGTGACGGCTGCCAACACGGCTGCCCTTTCCGACGCGCTGAAGCTCGAGGGTGCTGCCCGCGAAGATGCCGCCAAGCTCTTTCCGATCCTCTACAAGGCCTTCGTCGAAAAGGACATGGCGCTCCTCGAGGTCAACCCGCTGATCGTGATGACCAATGGCCGCCTTCGCGTTCTCGACGCCAAGGTTTCCTTCGACGGCAATGCGCTCTTCCGCCATGAAGATATCCGCGCGCTGCGCGACACGACGGAAGAAGACGAGAAGGAAATCCAGGCCCACGAATATGATCTCGCCTATGTCGCCCTCGACGGCAACATCGGCTGCATGGTCAATGGCGCCGGTCTCGCCATGGCAACCATGGACATCATCAAGCTCTACGGCGCTGAGCCGGCGAACTTCCTCGATGTCGGCGGCGGCGCTACCAAGGAAAAGGTCACGGCCGCCTTCAAGATCATCACCGCCGATCCGGCTGTCCAGGGCATTCTGGTCAACATCTTCGGCGGCATCATGAAGTGCGACGTCATTGCCGAAGGCGTGCTCGCAGCCGTCAAGGAAGTCGGTCTGAAGGTTCCGCTCGTCGTGCGCCTCGAGGGCACCAATGTCGAGCTCGGCAAGAAGATCATCAACGAATCCGGTCTCAACGTCATCTCCGCAGATGACCTGGACGATGCCGCCCAGAAGATCGTGAAGGCAGTCAAGGGCTGATCGGGATGGCTGCTTCCTTCGCTCCAACGGCTGCTCATCTTCGCCTCGGTGCCTTTGCCGGCACCTGGGAAGGGGAGGAGCGTGTCGCGGCTTCGGCCTGGACGAAGGAAGGCACGGCAACCGCGCAGCTCACGGCCGAGTGTCTGTTCGGCGGATTTTTCGTCGAACAGCGCTATGTCCAGAAGCGGGACGGCGCCACATCGTTCGAAGCCCGGAACATTCTCGGCTTCGACGCTGCGGATCAGGCCTACAAGCTCTATCAGTTCGATACGGTGGGCTTTACGCCTGCCGCGCCGGCTTCCGGCGAATGGATCGACGACAAGCTTGTGCTGACCAAGGTCTCGCCGCGCGGTCAACAACGCACTCTCTTTCAGTTCGAAAATGAAGACTGCTACCGCATGGGCGTCACGTTCTCGCCCGCCGGCAGCGATACATGGCAGGAGGTCGTCAGCGGCTTGTACCGTCGCGTTGCCTCCGCGTCTTCCAACCTCTCGTAACAAAGGCCTCGCATGTCTATTCTCATCAACAAAGACACCAAGGTTCTGGTTCAGGGCCTGACCGGCAAGACCGGTACCTTCCACACCGAACAGGCGCTTGCCTATCACGGCACGAAGATGGTCGGCGGTATCCATCCTTCCAAGGGCGGTGAAACCTGGACCGGCAAGGACGGCGAAAAGCTGCCGATCTTCATGTCCGTCGCCGAAGGCAAGGACGCTACCGGCGCCAACGCCTCGGTCATCTACGTTCCGCCGGCGGGCGCCGCAGCTGCGATCCTCGAAGCGATCGACGCCGAGATCCCGCTCATCGTCTGCATCACGGAAGGCATTCCGGTCGCCGACATGGTCAAGGTCAAGGATCGCCTGATCAAGTCGAAGTCGCGCCTGATCGGACCGAACTGCCCGGGCGTCCTGACCCCGAACGAGTGCAAGATCGGCATCATGCCGGGCTCCATCTTCAAGAAGGGCTCCGTCGGCGTTCTCTCGCGTTCCGGCACGCTGACCTATGAAGCCGTGTTCCAGACCACCAATGAAGGCCTTGGCCAGACAACGGCTGTCGGCATCGGCGGCGACCCCGTCAAGGGCACCGAATTCATCGACGTCCTGGAAATGTTCCTTGCCGACGACGAAACCAAGTCGATCATCATGATCGGCGAAATCGGCGGCTCGGCGGAAGAAGACGCCGCACAGTTCCTCAAGGACGAAGCCAAGAAGGGCCGCAAGAAGCCGATGGTCGGCTTCATCGCCGGCCGCACGGCACCTCCCGGCCGCACGATGGGCCATGCCGGCGCTGTCATCTCCGGCGGCAAGGGCGGCGCGGAAGACAAGATCGCGGCGATGGAATCGGCAGGCATCCGCGTGTCGCCGTCGCCGGCGCGTCTCGGCAAGACGCTGGTGGAAGTCCTGAAGGGCTGAGCCTACCTATAGCAAGGCCGGACGGGGCGGCAGACGCCTTGTCCCGTCCGGTTTAGACATTCGCAAGTGCATACCGACGGCCTTGATGGCCTCAGATGAAATACGGTCGCCGGGAACCCGAAAACCGGCAATGCAAACAAGTTGGGAGACGGGCGAGAGCGCCCGCAGATTCACCATGGCAAGGCAAGAAGCCAACGAGCAATTTCAGATCACCTCGTTCCTGGATGGCGCCAACGCTGCCTATATCGAGCAGCTTTATGCGCGCTACGAGGACGATCCTTCGTCGGTGACCGACGAATGGCGGTCTTTCTTCAAGGCGCTCGAGGATAGCCCCGACGACGTGAAGAGGGCGGCCAAGGGCGCCTCCTGGCAGCGTAAGAACTGGCCGATCCCGGCAAAGGGCGATCTCGTTTCCGCGCTCGACGGCGATTGGGGCGTTGTCGAGAAGGTTATCGAAACCAAGCTGAAGGCGAAGGCCGAAACCGCCAGCGCGCCGGCGAGCGCAACCGATGTCCTGCAGGCGACGCGCGATTCCGTGCGCGCCATCATGATGATCCGCGCTTATCGCATGCGCGGCCATCTGCACGCCAAGCTCGACCCGCTCGGCATCGCCGCTCCCGTTGAAGACTACAAGGAGCTGTCGCCGGAAGCCTACGGCTTCACCGAGGCCGACCTCGACCGAAAGATCTTCATCGACAACGTGCTCGGCCTCGAATTCGCGACCCTTCGCGAGATGATCGAGATCCTTGAGCGCACCTATTGCTCCACCCTCGGCGTCGAATTCATGCACATCTCCAACCCGGAGGAAAAGGCCTGGATTCAGGAGCGCATCGAAGGGCCGGACAAGGGCATCGCTTTCAATCCCGAGCGCAAGAAGGCCATCCTCCAGAAGATCATCGAAGCCGAAGGCTACGAGCAGTTCCTCGACGTCAAGTTCAAGGGCACCAAGCGCTTCGGCCTCGACGGCGGCGAATCGCTGATCCCGGCGCTCGAACAGATCCTGAAGAGCGGCAGCCAGCTCGGTCTCAGGGAAGCCGTGTTCGGCATGGCCCATCGCGGCCGCCTGAACGTGCTGTCCCAGGTTATGGGCAAGCCGCACCGCGCCATCTTCCACGAGTTCAAGGGCGGCTCCTACGCGCCTGACGAAGTCGAAGGTTCGGGCGACGTGAAGTACCATCTCGGCGCCTCCTCGGACCGCGATTTCGACGGCGCCAAGGTGCACGTCTCGTTGACGGCAAACCCGTCGCATCTGGAAATCGTCAATCCGGTGGTCATGGGCAAGGCCCGCGCCAAGCAGGACATGGGCGCCACCCAGTGGGACGGCGATATCATCCCGCTCTCCGAACGCGCCAAGGTCGTGCCGCTGCTGATCCATGGTGACGCGGCTTTCGCCGGCCAGGGCGTTGTTGCCGAAATCCTCGGCCTCTCCGGCCTGCGCGGTCACCGCGTTGCCGGCACGATGCATGTCATCATCAACAACCAGATCGGTTTCACCACCAATCCGGCCTTCTCGCGCTCGTCGCCCTATCCGTCCGACGTCGCCAAGATGATCGAAGCGCCGATCTTCCACGTCAACGGCGACGATCCGGAAGCGGTTGTTTATGCCGCGAAGATCGCGACCGAATTCCGCATGAAGTTCCACAAGCCCGTTGTGGTGGACCTCTTCTGCTACCGCCGGTACGGCCATAATGAAGGCGATGAGCCGTCCTTCACGCAGCCGAACATGTACAAGGTCATCCGCGCCCACAAGACGGTGCTGCAGATCTATTCGCAGCGTCTGATCAGCGAAGGCGTGCTGACCGAAGGCGAAGTCGAGAAGATGAAGGCCGATTGGCGCGCCCACCTCGAGCAGGAGTTCGAGGCCGGCCAGTCCTACAAGCCGAACAAGGCCGACTGGCTTGACGGCGAGTGGTCCGGCCTGCATACGGCCGACAATGCCGACGAGCAGCGCCGCGGCAAGACCGCCGTGCCGATGAAGTCGCTGAAGGAAATCGGCCGTAAGCTGTCGGAAATCCCGGCCGGCTTCCACGCCCACCGCACCATCCAGCGCTTCATGGAAAACCGCGCCAACATGGTGCAGACGGGCGAAGGCATCGACTGGGCAATGGCGGAAGCCCTGGCATTCGGTTCGCTCGTGGTCGAAGGCCACAAGATCCGCCTGTCCGGTCAGGATTGCGAACGCGGCACCTTCTCGCAGCGTCATTCGGTTCTCTACGATCAGGAGACCGAAGAGCGCTACATTCCGCTCGCCAATCTTTCGCCCACCCAGGCCCGCTACGAAGTCATCAACTCGATGCTCTCGGAAGAAGCGGTTCTCGGCTTCGAATACGGCTATTCGCTCGCCCGTCCGAATGCGCTGACCCTCTGGGAAGCCCAGTTCGGCGACTTCGCCAATGGTGCACAGGTCGTTTTCGACCAGTTCATCTCGTCGGGCGAACGCAAGTGGCTGCGCATGTCCGGTCTCGTCTGCCTGCTGCCGCATGGCTATGAAGGCCAGGGTCCGGAACATTCTTCGGCCCGTCTGGAACGCTACCTGCAGCTCTGTGCCGAAGACAACATGCAGGTCGCCAACGTCACGACGCCGGCGAACTACTTCCACATCCTGCGCCGTCAGCTGAAGCGCGACTTCCGCAAGCCGCTGATCCTGATGACGCCGAAGTCGCTGCTGCGCCACAAGCGCGCCGTGTCGACGCTTACGGAGATGGCGGGCGAGAGCTCCTTCCATCGCCTGCTGTGGGACGATGCGGAAGTGATCAAGGATGGCCCGATCAAGCTGCAGAAGGACAACAAGATCCGTCGCGTCGTCATCTGCTCGGGCAAGGTCTACTATGATCTCCTGGAAGAGCGCGAGAAGCGCGGCATCGACGATATCTACCTGCTGCGCATCGAACAGCTCTATCCGTTCCCGGCCAAGGCGCTCATCAATGAGCTCAGCCGCTTCCGCAATGCGGAAATGGTCTGGTGCCAGGAAGAGCCGAAGAACATGGGCGCATGGTCCTTCATCGATCCCTATCTGGAATGGGTGCTTGCCCATATCGATGCCAAGTACCAGCGCGTTCGCTACACCGGCCGTCCGGCCGCCGCCTCTCCGGCGACGGGCCTGATGTCCAAGCATCTGTCGCAGCTTGCGGCGTTCCTCGAGGACGCGCTCGGCGGGTGAGGGGTTGCGCGATGACGCGTTTTCGTTTGAAAATTGCGTCGTCGCGCTCCAGCCTTCCGCTTGATGCGACGGGGGAGAAGATGGCCGTCATGCAGCAACATGCAGCCTATCGCCACGATCAAGCAAAAGCCCGGTCGGCCGCTGATGTTGTCCGGGCGCCAGCGTCGCGGTGTGTCACCCGTCCGCCGGTCCTCTGTCGCCGGAATTCCATCTAACTCAAAATGACGAAAATCAGGATTTGAACAATGGCCACTGAAATCCGCGTTCCTACCCTCGGCGAATCCGTCAGCGAAGCGACCGTCGGTACCTGGTTCAAGAAGGTCGGCGATGCCATCAAGGCTGATGAGCCGCTTCTCGAACTTGAAACCGACAAGGTCACGATCGAAGTTCCGGCACCTTCCGCCGGTACGCTTTCCGAAATCGTTGCCCAGGCCGGCGAAACCGTAGGCCTCGGCGCGCTGCTCGGCCAGATCTCCGCCGGCAACGGCGCTGCCGCCGCTCCGGCACAGGCTGCCGCACCCGCGGCTCCGGCTGCTCCGGCACCGGCCGCGGCTGCACCGGTTGCAGCGCCTGCCGTTTCCGCTCCGGCGTCTTCCATGCCGCCGGCACCGGCTGCAGCCAAGCTGCTCGCCGAAAACAATCTCTCCGCCGATCAGGTCGAAGGCAGCGGCAAGCGCGGCCAGGTCCTGAAGGGTGATGCCATCGCCGCCGTCGCCAAGGCTGCTTCGGCGCCGGCCGCCGCACCGGCCGCGCCCGTTGCCGCCCGTGCCCCGACCGCCGTCGAGGATGTCAATCGCGAAGAGCGCGTGAAGATGACGCGCCTGCGCCAGACGATTGCGCGCCGCCTCAAGGATGCACAGAACACCGCCGCCATGCTCACCACCTATAATGAGGTGGACATGAAGGCTGTCATGGACCTGCGCAACAAGTACAAGGACGTCTTCGAGAAGAAGCATGGCGTGAAGCTCGGCTTCATGGGCTTCTTCACCAAGGCCGTTACGCACGCGCTGAAGGAATTGCCTGCTGTCAACGCCGAGATCGACGGCACCGACATCATCTACAAGAACTACTGCCACATCGGTATGGCTGTCGGTACCGACAAGGGCCTCGTCGTTCCTGTTATCCGCGATGCCGACCAGATGTCGATCGCCGAAGTCGAGAAGGAACTTGGCCGTCTGGCGAAGGCTGCCCGCGACGGCTCGCTGTCGATGGCCGACATGCAGGGCGGCACCTTCACCATCACCAATGGTGGCGTCTACGGTTCGCTGATGTCCTCGCCGATCCTGAATGCGCCGCAGTCGGGCATTCTCGGCATGCACAAGATCCAGGAGCGCCCGGTCGCCATCGGCGGTCAGGTCGTCATCCGCCCGATGATGTACCTGGCGCTCTCCTACGACCATCGTATGGTGGACGGCAAGGAAGCGGTTACCTTCCTCGTGCGCGTCAAGGAAAGCCTGGAAGATCCGGAACGTCTCGTTCTCGATCTCTAATGGGAGCGTTGGATCATGTCGACATGGCCCATGCGGATGCTGCGCGGATTGATGTGCGCCGTCGCCGCATGGGTGCCATCGTCCGCAGCGACGGCCGAGATCGACATTTCCAAGTTCAGCAGCAATCTCGATCTGGCGTCGCTTGGCGACGCCGATCTTGCGGCCCGCTCGATCAGCGTGCTGCGCATCGGCAAGGTCGAGCTGACTTCCGGGCGCATCGTCGCCAGCGATCCGCTCGTCGGGCCTGATCGCCCGGCGCTCACTCGCACCGTTTCCCCCGGTGATTATCCCGTCACTCTCTATCAGGCTTTCGGCCGCATCGCCGCAGCCAGCATGCGCTTTGCCGAGGGCAGGTCGGTGCGCTGGGAACTGGCGGTAATCCCCGGCCAGGACATCAATTCGCTGAAGAATGACGAATTCTTCGGCTATCCGGTCGATGCCGGTCTCGGCTGCTACATGGATGCCGACACCTATGCGCTGATCCAGGAACGCGAAAAGCAGGTCCAGCTGGAGAAGGCGTCGTCCGACATCAATTACTATGATGATGTTCTCGCGTCCGAACTGAGCGCCAACAGCGACAGCTATGTCATGCATCGGCCGATAGCGGGCAAGCGCGGCAACGTCGCTATTTTCTGGAGCGGCTGGGGCGACGGCTTCTATCCGGTCTTCTGGGGGCTCGATGCCCGCGGCCGGCCGCTCGTTCTGTTTACCGATTTCGGCGTGACTGAAAATGCCGATGGCCGGCATGAGCCGGAAGGGGAATGACCATGCCGGCTCAGAACATGATGGCACGGCTGGCCTCGATGCTCTTGATAACATTCGCCTGTGTGGTCGCTCCCGTCTCTGTCCATGCGGAAGAATGCGTGCAGGAAAAGGCCGTCTACGTCGATATGGACAATGCCTATGAGTTGCGGTTCGAGCCGATGGGCTCGGAATCATCGGTCAGCAATAGGTTCAAGCTCGCCGTGCGCAATACCACCATCGTGGCCGAAGGCATCGTGATGCGCAGTGACGATCGGCTGCGCGCCGATGGCCGGATCATGTTCGAATGCCCCGAGGGCGATGTCACCGGCGCGGATCTCCGGGCCTGTACCGTCTGGCAGGGCATGGTCTACGCCTCCGATCTGAAGGGCCATATCCGGGCATTGCCGGCGGAAGGCGAGAGCGCTGCAGACCGGCTGTTCCTGCCGGCACTTGGTCCTTCGATCCAGAAGTCGTCCCTCTGGGGCAAGGGCAAGGCAACTGTCGCGCCCTGGGATGTCCTTAGTCTGAAAGGATGCAATCAATGACCGACGATACACCTGTGCTTCTCGTGACCGGCGGCAGCCGCGGCATCGGCGCTGCGGTTTGTCTGGCTGCCGCTCAGCATGGCTGGGCCGTGGCGGTCAATTATGCGTCCAACAAGGATGCGGCCGAGGCTGTGGTGGCAACGATCCGCGAGGCCGGCGGTGAGGCGATTGCAATCGCCGCCGATGTCGGCAAGCCCGAGGATATCAAAGCCATGTTTGCCAAAGTCGACACGCATTTCGGCCGCATCGACGGACTCGTCAACAATGCCGGCATCGTCGATACCATCCAGCGCCTGGACGAGATGACGCCGGAGCGGCTCGACCGCATGTTCCGCATCAACATCACTGGCTCGATGCTGGCGGCCGCCGAAGCCGTGCGCCGCATGTCGACCCGGCATGGCGGCAAGGGCGGAGTGATCGTCAATCTCTCCTCCATGGCGGCAACGCTTGGCGGCGGCGGGCAATATGTCGACTATGCCGCCTCCAAGGGCGCAATCGATACGTTCACTGTGGGGCTCGCGCGCGAGGCGGCGGCGGAAGGCATCCGCGTCAATGCGGTGCGGCCGGGCATCATCGATACCGATATCCATGCAGCTGCCGGCCTGCCGGATCGGGCGCGCGATATCGCACCGCAACTGCCGATGAAACGGGCGGGAACGGCCGATGAGGTTGCCGACGCCATCCTCTATCTCTTGAGCCCGCACGCATCCTATATAACGGGTGCCGTGCTCGATGTGAGCGGTGGCCGCTGATCAGAACGGATGGATGACATGCAGTATATTCTCGAATTTCTCGGCCTGATGGCGGTGTTCTCGATCTTCATCGTCGTTCCGGGCGCCGATTTCGCCGTGATCCTGCGGCAGAGCATCTTGCATGGCCGCCGCGCCGCCATGATGACGGGGCTCGGCATGGGCTTCTCCCTGCTCTTCCACATCAGCTACACCATTCTCGGCCTTGGCTTGATCGTGTCGCAGTCGCTTGTCCTGTTCAGCCTGATCAAATGGGCTGGCGTTCTCTATCTCGTCTATCTCGGCTTCAAATCCTTCCGCCAATCCGGCTTTCAGGTGAAGGATGTCGAGATCACCGAGGAAGATCGCAAGCCGGTTTCCGTCTGGCGCTGCCTGGCGACGGGCTTCATCACCAATGCGCTGAACCCGAAGCCGGTGCTGTTCTTCCTGTCGCTGTTTTCGACGCTCGTCCATCACGATACGCCGGCGCTCATCCAGTTCAGCTACGGCATCGGCATGGCAACGGCGCTTGTCGCCTGGTTTGCCGGCGTTTCCACCTTCTTCACCGTCAAGCCGGTCCGCGATCGCTTCATCGCATCGGGCAAATGGTTCAACCGCATCACCGGAGCGGCGCTCGTCGGCTTCGGCATCCGCCTCGCCTTGGCACGGGCGACCGATTAGAGCCGGATGATTTTAGGTCGAATCGACCTAAAATCTGAATCCGCTCTAGAATCAAAGAAGTAGAGCATGATGTCGTCCGAAAACCGCTCACACTTTTCGGCATCATGCTCTAAAACAGATACAAAACAAGGAAATTAAAAAATGTCCTACGATGTGATCATTATCGGAACCGGCCCCGGCGGCTATGTCTGCGCAGTCAAGGCAGCGCAGCTCGGCCTGAAGGTCGCGGTCGTCGAAAAGCGCGCGACCTATGGCGGCACCTGCCTCAATGTCGGTTGCATTCCGTCCAAGGCGCTGCTGCACGCTTCCGAAGTGTTCCATCATGCCGGCCATGGCATGGATGCCCTCGGCGTCGAAGTCGACGCACCGAAGCTCAATCTTGAAAAGATGCTGGCGCACAAGGATGCGACCGTGAAGTCGAACGTCGACGGCGTCGCCTTCCTGTTCAAGAAGAACAAGATCGATGCCTTCCAGGGCACCGGCAAGATCGTTTCGGCCGGCAAGGTTTCCGTCACGGCTGACGACGGCAAGGTCACCGAGATCGAAGGCAAGAATATCGTCATCGCCACCGGCTCCGACGTCGCCGGCATCCCGGGCGTGCCGCTCGAGATCGACGAGAAGGTCATCATCTCGTCGACCGGCGGCATCGCGCTCGACAAGGTTCCGGGCAAGATGATCGTGGTCGGCGGCGGCGTCATCGGCCTTGAGCTCGGTTCGGTCTGGTCCCGTCTCGGCGCCAAGGTCACCGTCGTCGAATATCTCGACACCATCCTCGGCGGCATGGACGGCGAAGTCTCCAAGCAGTTCCAGCGCATGCTCGCCAAGCAGGGTATCGAATTCCATCTCGGCGCCAAGGTCGTCGGAGTCGAAAAAACCGGCAACGGCGCGAAGGTCACCTTTGAACCGGTCAAGGGCGGCGACAAGGTCGTGCTCGATGCCGATGTCGTTCTCGTCGCCGCCGGCCGCAAGCCGTACACGGCAGGCCTCGGCCTCGAGGAAGCCGGTGTGGCGCTCGACAATCGCGGCCGCGTCGAGATCGATGGCCACTTCAAGACCAACCTCGCCGGCATCTATGCCATCGGCGACGTCGTGAAGGGGCCGATGCTGGCACATAAGGCGGAAGACGAGGGCGTTGCGCTTGCCGAGATCCTCGCCGGCCAGGCCGGCCATGTGAACTACGATGTCATTCCGAGCGTCGTCTACACGCAGCCGGAAGTCGCCTCCGTCGGTAAGACCGAGGAAGAGCTGAAGGCTGCGGGCATCGCCTACAAGGTCGGCAAGTTCCCGTTCTCGGCAAACGGTCGCGCCCGCGCCATGCTGGCGACGGACGGTTTCGTCAAGATCCTCGCCGACAAGGAAACGGATCGCGTTCTCGGCGGCCATATCGTCGGCTTCGGCGCCGGTGAAATGATCCACGAGATCGCCGTGCTGATGGAATTCGGCGGTTCGTCGGAGGACCTCGGGCGCACCTGCCACGCGCATCCCACCATGTCGGAAGCCGTCAAGGAAGCCGCGCTCGCGACCTTCTTCAAACCGATCCATATGTAAGATCGGACGATCCCGACGCGACAAGCGCCGGGATTGCAATGCTTGCCTGATGATGCGATGTACAGAGCTCCCGTGCATCGCATCATCCAATCGTTCTCACCGACAAAGCAAGCATGTCACGTCAAAACCCAGCCGCTTACCCATCCCTGAAACTTTTCGTTGCGACGGCGCTTGCATTCCTCGTTGTCGTTGCGGCACCTGTGCATGCCGAATCGCTGGCCGCGGGCTGGCCTCAGGCGGTCAGCGATCTGCCGGTGGAGCAAGGAATCCGCTTCGGGACTTTGCCGAACGGCATGCGCTTTGCCGTCATGCACAATGCGACACCGGCCGGCCAGGTGGCGATCCGCTTCCGTATCGGCGCCGGTTCGCTGCAGGAGCGCGACGATCAGCAGGGTCTGGCGCATTTCCTCGAGCATATGGCCTTCAAGGGCTCGACCCATGTTCCTGAAGGCGAGATGGTGCGCACCCTCCAGCGCCTGGGTTTGGCTTTCGGCGCGGATACGAACGCTTCCACAAGCTACGGCGAAACCGTTTATGCGCTGGATCTTCCCGAAGCCAATCCGGAGACGGTCTCGACCGGATTGATGCTGATGCGGGAGACGGCCAGCAAGTTGACGCTCGATGCCGGCGCCTTCGACCGCGAGCGGGGAGTGATTCTCTCGGAAGAGAAACTGCGCGACACGCCGCAATATCGTGGCGGCACCGGTTTGCTTGCTCAGCTGCTGCCGGGGCAGCGTGTGCCGCAGCGCCCGCCCATCGGCAAGACCGATATCATCCGCAATGCTCCGGTCGATCTCGTCCGAGACTTTTACCGCAGCTATTATCGCCCGGATCGCGCCACGCTGATCGTCGTCGGCGATATCGATGCCGCCGCCATCGAAGCTGATATCCGCAACCGGTTCGGCAATTGGGCCGCCGCCAGCGCGGCGCCCGCCGACCCTGACCTCGGTACTCTCCAAAGCTATGGAAAGCGGGTCGGCACAGTCGTCGTGCCTGGCGGTGCGACCCGCGTGCAACTTGCCTGGACGCGGCCCTATGATGCCTCGCCGGATATGGTCGTCAAGCGCCGCGCGCAGCTGGTGGAGGATATCGGCCTTGCCGTTCTCAACCAGCGTCTATCCCTTCTGGCGCAGCAGCCCAATCCGCCCTTCGTTAGCGCGCAGGCCGGTGCGCAGGACTTCTTCAAATCGGCCCATGTCGCGATGATTGCCGCCGATAGCGATCCCACCAAGTGGCAGCTTGCCCTGGCAGCTATCGATCAGGAGCAGCGCCGTCTTGCGCAGTTCGGTGCCGACCAAAGCGAGATCGATCGGGAAATTGCCGAATATCGCTCCACGCTGCAGGCTGCAGCGAGCGGAGCTGCGACGCGCACCAGCCCGGATATCGCCGGATCGCTTGCCTGGAGCGTCGGCGAGAACCTGGTTTTCACCTCACCTGCCGACGATCTCACGCTGTTCGATGCCGCGATGAAGGGGCTGAGCGCCAGCGAAGTCAATCAAACTCTTCAGCGCGTTTTCTCCGGCAACGGTCCGCAGCTCGTGCTGCAAATCCCGCAAATGCCCGAGGGTGGCAATACCGCCGTCGAGAAGGCCTATGCCGAGTCGCGCGCCGTTGCGGTCACCGCGCCGGAACAGGCGGCCGCGGTCGCATGGCCCTATACTAATTTCGGGCAGCCTGGGACCGTCGTCGAACGGCGGTCGGTCGACGATCTCGGCATTATCATGGTTCGCTTTGCCAATGGCGTCCGCCTGACCGTAAAGCCGACCAAGTACCGTCTCGACGAAGTTCTGGTGCGGGCCAATATCGGCCACGGCCGGCTGGATCTGCCGCGGGACCGTCCGTTGCCGATCTGGGCGGCGCCGGCGCTGCCGCTGTCCGGCCTGAAGGCCATCAGCTATGACGATATGCAGAAGGCTTTTGCCGAAAAGGTCGTCGGCAATGACTTTGCTATCCAGGATGCCACCTTCAAATTCGAGGGTGCCACGCGGCCGCGCGATCTGGCGGCGCAATTGCAGCTTCTGACGGCCTATGCTTCGGATCCGGCCTATCGTCCGGACGTCTTCAAGCGGGTGCAGCAGGCCTATCTGAACAGTCTTGATCAGCTTCAGGCGACGCCGGGCAGCGTGGTCGGCCGCGAATTGCCCGGTCTCCTGCATTCCGGCGATCCGCGCTGGGTATTCCCGAACCGGTCGCAACTGCTCGATGCCAAGCCGGAAGATTTCGAGACGCTTCTGCAGCCGCTCCTTTCCAAGGGACCGATCGAGGTCATCATCGCCGGCGACGTCGAGGTCGACGATGCCATTCGCATGACGGCCGAGACCTTCGGCGCGCTGCCGCCGCGCAGCGACGCACAAGGCCAGGTGGATGGCGCCGATGTGCATTTTCCCGCACCGACCAGGGAGCCGGTCATCCGGCTTCACGACGGTCGAAGCGACAATGCCGGCGCAGCCGTCGCCATGCCGATCGGCGATTTTCTCTCGGATCTGCCGAGAGCCGCGGCCGCCAATGTGACCGGGGCGATCCTGCAGAATCGCCTGATCGACCAGTTCCGCCTCGCCGAGGGAGCAACCTATAGTCCGCAAAGCGAGGTCGATCTGTCGAGGTCGATTCCGGGCTATGGCTTCGCCTACGCCTATGTCGAGACGACGCCGGCCAAGCTGGATCACTTCTTCGATCTAGTGGACAAGATCGCCGGCGATCTGCGCAGCGGAGATGTCTCGCCGGATGAGCTGACGCGCGCGAAGGCTCCGATCATCGAGGAGGTCAAACGGTCGCAACAGACCAACAGCTACTGGCTTCAAAGCCTGCAGAACGCCCAGACGGATCCGCGTCGCCTCGAACGGATTCGCAGCGGCATCGGCGGTTACCAGGCTGTAACAGCACAGGACGTTCGCGCCATCGCGACCACCTATCTGAAGCCGGCAACCTCCTGGCGGATGAAGATATTGCCGGCCGGTGGATCGGCGGTGCGTTAGTCCATTATCTGCCGGCCAAATTGCCGCAGTCGGCATTTGCCGATCGGGTCGCATCGCAATGTGTGGTAGCCTTCAGACGTCGAATAAAGACGGATGAAACCATGTCCGCAAGGCCTCTGATGGTGAAGCCCCTTATGCCGCATCCCGCATTGCCGGATGCCGATTGGGCTGACTGCTACGAACTGAAGATCCCGAACTCGGACCTGACGGCCATTGCTGCCGCCCGAACGATGCTCAGCCGCTTTCCATATTGGGTGCGGTTGCTGATACGAGTGCGCGATGTGGTAACGGGGTTGTTCGGCTTGAGATCCACCAGCGATCTTCGAGCAGAGGAGTTGGAAAAGATCGGCTTCTTTCCCGTCGTCAGCAAATCAGACAATCAGGTCGTGCTCGGGTTCGACGATCGGCATCTCGATTTTCGCGTCGTCATCGACGTGCGTGATGACGATCAGGGATGCCGGCTGATCGATGCCACGACGCTCGTCCGGCGGAACATATTGCTTGGCCGGATCTATCTCGCCATCATCACGCCATTCCACCGGCTGATCGTCGCGACGACGCTTGCCAATTTGGGTAAGCGGATGCAAGCGGTCAGTTCGCAGCCGTCACTGTAAAGCCCTGCTTGCGCAGCAGCGCAACGAGCCCTTGGTCGCCGACGAGGTGCAGTGCGCCGACGGCCATGAAGGCATTACCCTTGTCGAGAACCGGCGCGGCGCGTTCGGCCATCACCTTGTTGCGATCGAGGATGATGCGCTGCTCGAAGGCGGCGGTATCGTCGTCCGTGATCTTCTGGTCCGGTTCGATCACCTTCAGCATCGGGATCATCGCGCCGATATTGCCGGCGAGATAAAGGCCGGTCATGGTTTCGTTGACGTCGTTGATCTTGTTGCCCATTTCGAGCGTCTGCATCAGCGACTTCAGATGCAGCGCGATCGGCAGATCGCTCATGGCCTTGGCCTGCTCGGCCAGCGTTTCGAGGCCCACGACCTTCTTACCCTCGGCGGCGGCATCGCCGGCGAGCTTCTGGTCGAGAAACTTTGCACCAGCTGCCTTGCGGCGGACCTCGCAGCCGGTCATTTCGAAGGAGCTCGAGATCAGCCAGGGCTGCATGCGCGAGACGGCGGCGAGCGTCAGGCCGCGCTCCTTCAGACCGGCTTCGAGCCGGGTATTGTCTTCAGGCGACAGATGCTCGCTGATCGTCGATCCGTCGGTCAGCATCGTCAGGGAAGGATTGGAAAAAAGCGCAAGGGCCGCCTTCTTGTCATCCAGGATCTCGTCGGATTCGACGATGATCGTATCGGCTCCCGCAGCAGCGTCGGCTGCACCTTTCGGCATGGTGAGCACGCGGGAATCCGAGACATGCATGGTGCCGAGCAGCCATGACGGCTTCAGGCCGGGCTTTTCGATCTTCCAGAAGATGCCCTTGCCATTCTCCACCTTGTCGCCGGCGGCGATGATGGAGGCATATTTGGCTGGATCGGTCTTTTGAAGTTCGGCCATGAGATCCTTGCCGCCGCAGCTATCGGAGATTGCGCCTTCCGCATGCGCCTGCTGCAGCGTCAGCATCGTCGCGATCAGCAGGATCGCCAGCATCAACGGAATAGCCGTGGCAAGCCAAAGCAGGATATCGCCGAGTGCCGGTTTCGTCGACCGCATCGTCCTGGATCCGAGGGCAGAAATCATCAAAATCTTCCGTTCGCAGAGGCGTGATCCCTAACGCTCGAAAGCGGCTTTCGGGAGGCATGCCGAGACATGGTTCTGCTTTATGCGCACGAGACGGAGATTTCCTTAACGCAAGGAGTTAATCTTTTCTTACACGTGCGAACAGGCCTTACGCGCGGGGATGAGCGCGGTCGTAGACCTCGAGCAGGCGTGAGGAATCGACGCCTGTATAGACCTGCGTCGTCGAGAGGCTCGCATGGCCGAGCAGTTCCTGGATCGTGCGCAGGTCGCCGCCGCCGGCGAGCAGATGGGTGGCGAAGGAATGGCGCAGGGCATGCGGCGTCGCCGTATCCGGCAGGCCGAAGGCGCTGCGCATTTTCTGCATGCCGTGCTGGATGATGCCCGGCTGCAGCTTGCCGCCGCGCGCACCGCGAAAGAGCGGACCGTCCGCATCGAGATGATACGGGCAAATCGCCCGGTAGTGGCCGACCGCTTCGACAACGATCGGCAGCAACGGCACCAGCCGGGTCTTGTTGCCCTTGCCGGTGATGCGCAGCGAGGTTGCGCCCGGCGGAAAATCCTGCGGCTTCAGATCCAGTGCTTCGGAAATGCGCAGGCCGCAGCCATAAAGCAGGGTCAGCACCGCCGCATCGCGCGCGGCGATCCATGGTTCCTCGTGCAGCTGCGCCTCATCGCTGACGACAGTGATCGCCTGCTTGTCGGAGAGCGGCTTGGGAAGCGATTTCGGCTGCTTCGGCGAACGCACGGCGGCGGCACCGGCGGCGTTGACCAAACCCTTCTTTTCGAGGTAGCGCAACAACGAACGAAGCCCGGCAAGATTGCGCCCGAGCGAGCGCGCGCCGGCTCCATCCTTGCGGCGCGCGGCAAGAAAGGCGCGGAAGTCGGCGGGGCGCAGGTCGCGAATATCGGCGATCGTCGCCGGACCGCCGAGATGGCCGGTGAGAAACGTCAAAAACTGCCGCGTATCGCGCTCATAGGCATTCAACGTGTGAGCCGCGAGCCGTCGTTCCCGGCCGAGTGCGTCGAGCCAGCGGCCGCGCTCCGCCATCAACCCTGGGTCGGCGATGATCAACAACTCGTTCAGTGGAAAACCCCTTGAAATTCGGATTCCTTCTGCCACTTTGAAGGAAGGAAGGTTATGGAATCGCTAACTTTCCCGCTGCTTCCGGCGCGTTTTCCTTCGTGCTACGGGGATGCAGCTCGACTTCAATGAAACTGCATATGGTCGATTCCGAATCTCGGATGGTTCGCCTTCCATATGCGAGGCGCTTGTCATGCTTCGATCATATTCGATTGCGATAGAATATTTCCCAACCATTCAGGACACTTCATGGCACGCCGCGGGTCGATAACTGCACTGGGACAGATTGCAGAAGCAATCGCTTTGGTGTCCCAGGGTCAGCCCGGGCATATTGTCGATACTCTGATCGCAGAGCGCGGGCAAAAAATCGTGCGCAATCCGCTTTGGCCGTTCATGCGCCCGTTTCTCTACACGCTGCTGCGCTACAACAAGGCGATCGAATTCGCCGATGATGTCGCCAAGCTTTCGGGCTTCCAGTGCTTCGAATATATGAGCGACTTGTTGCGGCTCGATATCGGCGTGACCCATGCCGACCGCATTCCCGCTTCGGGCGGTTTCATCCTCGTCAGCAATCACCCCACAGGCATTGCCGATGGCGTCGCTGTCTTCGATCTTCTGAAATCGCGCCGGCCCGATATGATGATCTTTGCCAATCGCGATGCGGTACGCGTCAACCCGCGCTTTGCCGAGATGATCATCCCTGTGGAGTGGCGCGAGGAATATAAGAGCAAGCCAAAGACGCGCGAGACGCTGCAGCTGACCAACCGTGCCGTGGCGGAGGGCAAGGTCACCGTGCTCTTCCCATCCGGCCGTATCGCCTATTGGGCGAACGGCAAGCTGAATGAGCGGCCGTGGAAGACCTCGGCCGTGGGTCTGGCGCGCAAATACAATCTGCCGATCCTGCCCGTGCATCTGACGGCGCGCAATTCCGGCCTGTTCTACTGGTTCGCCAAATGGTCGACAGAGCTGCGCGACATGACCGTCTTCCACGAGCTGCTCAACAAGCGCGGCGACCGGTTCGATTTCCTTGTCGGCAATCTCATCCCCGTCGAGCATCTGGACGGCGACGTCAACGAGGTGACGAAGGCGCTGGAGAAGCATACGGTCTTCGATCTTGCAGCGGATGGAAACGCAACCTTCTCGCCGCTTGTGCCCCCAAAGCAGGATGAACCCCTGGTTTCGCATTCTCTTTGACAGGGGAATCGGCTAAACCGCGTGGCATGCAGCTACGCTCCATGTTTGCCCGGAATTATCGTTCCCTGCGCTCGATCCGCATGGATCTTTCCGATGTCAATCTGTTCATCGGCGAGAACGGGGTGGGCAAGTCCAATCTCTATCGTTCGCTGCAGCTCGTGCAGGCGGCGGTTCGTGGCCGGCTGGCGCATGAAATCTCCAGCGAAGGCGGGATGTTCTCGGCCATGTGGTCGGGCAAGCGGCGTTCGCATGAGTCCCCTCGTATCCGCTTCGATATCGAGCTGCTCGACATGGAACGGGCGGCGACGTTCCGTTACTGGATCGAAGCGGGCATGCGGCCGCCCTGCGCCTCCGCCGGCTTTCCGCTGGAGCCGCAGGTCAAGGCCGAGGAGCTTTCGGTCGAGACCGGGCGGCGGCCGGTGACGATGATGAAGCGCGACGGGCCAGGCATTTCCGTGCGCGGCGTGAGCGGCCGCATGCAGCCGCATCCCGAGAACGCCCTGACTTCCGAAACGGCGGTCGCGTTGCTGGGTGATGCCGGTCATTTTCCCGAGGTCGGCACGTTCCGGCGCGCCGTTGACGCCTGGCGATTCTACCACGGCTTCCGCACAGATCGCGGCTCGCCGCTGCGTGCGCCTTGCCTTGCCGTGACGTCTCCCATGCTGGATGAGGATGGCGCCAATATCGCCGCCGTTTTCGCAACCCTCGTCCATACGCGCGAGGATACTGTCGAGCTGGACCGGGTTCTTGCCGCAGCGCTCGGAGGGGCGCGGCTCGTGGTGCCGGAGCCACAGGAAACGGCGGATTTCGGCCTGATGCTGCCCGAGTTTCCCAATCGCGTCTTCCAGCCGCGCGAGCTCTCCGATGGCCAGATCCGCTTCCTTGGTCTCGCCGCCGCCTTGATGTCCTACCGCCTGCCGCCGCTGATCGCGCTCAACGAGCCGGAGGCGAGCCTGCATCCCGACATGCTGGTGCCGCTTGCCGACATGATCGCTGAGGCCGCAAAGACGAGCCAGATCTGGATCGTTACCCATTCCGAACGTCTGGCCGAGGCCGTGCGCGAACGCTGCGGCGCGAAGCCGCGCCGGGTGATCCGTGAGGACGGCTCCACCTGGATCGACGGCATGAGGTCGACTGGCGAGATCGATGATGACGACGAGTAGCGGCAATCCGGGTTTTCTTTTTTGTCTGTCCGGGGCATGGTCTGGCGCAATGAGCAAAGATTCTTCCGATCTGTTCGGTGCGCTTTTCGAGGCGGCGCCCGCGAAGTCTATGATGAGCCGTACGGTTCCCGTTCTCGTGCCGATGCCGGCGCCGCGGGCCTATTCCTATGCCGTGCCCGAGGGATTGGCGGTGGAGCCGGGTTCGGTCGTGCAGGTGCCGCTCGGGCCGCGGCAGGTGATCGGCGTCGTCTGGGATGGCGAGGATGATGGCGGTGTCGATCCGAAGAAGCTTCGGCCGATCAGCCATGTGTTCGATTGTCCGCCGCTCGGCAAGCATATGCGCGATTTCATCGATTGGGTTGCCGCCTATACGCTGTCGCCGCCGGGGCTGGTGGCACGCATGGCGCTTCGAGCGCCGGCCGCCTTCGACCCCGAACCGATGATCGAAGGCTTGCACTTCATCGGCGGGCAGCCGGAGCGGCTGACGCCGGCTCGCGCCAAGGTGATGGAGATTGCCGCCGATGGATTGTCGTGGACACGCACTGGGCTTGCGCATGCGGCGGGTGTGTCCACCAGCGTCGTCGACGGGCTGATCGCGCAGGGCATTTTCGAGACCATCTTCCTGCCGCCGCCGCCCGTCGTCGCCAAACCGGATCCCGAATTCACCGCGTCGCGGCTGCAGGGGCCGCAGAAGGATGCTGCCGATGAGATCCTGGCCGATGTCCGCAAGGGCGAGTTCGCGGTTTCCCTGATCGACGGCGTTACCGGCTCCGGCAAGACGGAGGTCTATTTCGAGGCCATCGCCGAAACGCTGAGGCGTGGCAAGCAGGTGCTGATCCTGCTGCCGGAAATCGCGCTGACGGCAAGCTTTCTGGAGCGTTTTCAGGATCGCTTCGGCGCCAAGCCGGCCGAATGGCATTCCGATCTTGCGCCGCGCATGCGCGAGAAAGTCTGGCGCCAGGCGGTCACCGGCGAGGTGCGGGTCGTGGCCGGGGCGCGTTCGGCGCTCTTCCTGCCTTTCGAGGATCTCGGCCTCATCATCGTCGATGAAGAGCATGACCCTGCCTACAAGCAGGAGGATCGCGTCTATTATAATGCGCGAGATATGGCCGTGGTGCGCGGCCGCATCGGCGATTTTCCCGTGGTGCTGGTGTCGGCGACCCCATCAGTGGAAAGTCAGGTCAACGGCCAGAGCGGGCGCTACACGACAATCCACCTGCCGACGCGCTTTGGCGATGCGGCTCTTCCCGACCTGCATCTGATCGATATGCGCCGGCATGCGCCAGAGCGCGGGGGCTTCCTTTCGCCCGTGATGATCCGCGCGATCGGTAAGACGGTTGCCAAGGGCGAGCAGGCGCTGCTGTTCCTCAACAGGCGCGGCTATGCGCCGCTGACGCTCTGCCGCGTCTGCGGTCATCGCTTCCAGTGCCCGCAATGTTCGAGCTGGCTGGTGGAGCACCGCTTCCGCAACCAGATCCAGTGCCATCAATGCGGCTATGCCGAGCGCACGCCGGAGGCCTGCCCCGAATGCGGCACGCTCGACCATCTCGTTGCCTGCGGTCCGGGCGTCGAGCGTATCGCGGAAGAGGTGGAGCGGCATTTCCCCGAGGCGCGGACGATCGTGCTCTCCTCCGACATCATGGGCGGCGTCAAGCGGCTGAGACTGGAGCTCGACGCCATTGCCAAGGGCGAGGCTGATATCGTCATCGGTACGCAGCTCGTCGCCAAGGGACACAATTTCCCGCTGATGACGCTGGTCGGCATCGTCGATGCGGATCTTGGCCTGGCGAATGGCGATCCGCGCGCCGCCGAGCGGACGTTCCAGCTCCTGTCGCAGGTGACAGGACGCGCCGGGCGAACCGGCCTCAAGAGCCATGGTCTGCTGCAGACCTACCAGCCGCAACACCCGGTGATGCAGGCGATCGTCTCGGGCGATGCCAGCGCCTTTTACGAGCGGGAGATTTCGGAGCGGGAGAGGGCCATCTTGCCGCCCTTCGGCCGGCTCGCCTCGATCATCGTCTCGGCCGACACGAGGCAGGATGCCGAAACCCACGCCCGCGGCATGCGCAATGCGGCGCCGCAGGTTTCGGGTATTTCGGTGCTCGGTCCGGCAGAAGCGCCGATCGCGCTGGTGCGCGGCCGCCATCGCTTCCGCCTGCTCGTGCATGGCCGGCGCAATTCCGACATGCAGGGTTTTCTGCGCGCGATGCTGGCGCAATCCCCGAAGGAGCGCGGCTCCGTGCAGGTGCAGCTCGATATCGATCCGCAAAGCTTTCTGTGAGGCTACCAATTCGGCTCGATTTTATCGTCTGGCGACTTCGAGACTGTTTGTTCCAACTCATGAGACAGCTTTCGCAGGCCCTTCGGAATAGCGCCGAGTACGGGGTCGTCAAATCGAAGATGCGGCAGATAACGGCCTATCATGTTTGCGACCGCATGAGCCTGCGCTTCATCGCGGAGTTTCTTCAGTGGGTCACGATCTTCCCGGCGTGAAAGCCAAAGCTTGTGCAAGGCAAAACTTCTGGGATCGGGGCACGTATATTGTACGGGGTAGCCGCGTTCATCAAGGACAATGGCCGCCACTTTAGGGCTATTAACCAGCCATTGCAGGCCCTCTATTTCGACGGCAGCCAGATCATCCTCATTCTGCCCAATACTGGCGGGCCTTGAATTGCTGATGGGATGCGATGGCATGGGGCCGATCAAATCGACAAGATATCCATCCTTGTTTGCCGCGCGGAAACTCCGCTTACCAAGTGAATGAAAGGATTTGTCGGCAGTGCGTAGGATACCCATCAACCCTTCCGCGCCGATATTCCTTCGCAAAAGATTGAGGTTTGTTCGCGCGTCGAAAAGCAGATCGATGTCGCCGGTTGCGAGGAGACCGCTCTCGATCCTGATGCCGCCAAGTCTCTCATAGAGAAAAAGCGCATTCGTGCCGACAATATCCAGAGCGCTACCGATAAGATCGGCCCTATTGAGCGCCCGCAGAATACGCGCGGTTGTTAATGGCATTCTGCCAAGTCGCATAGCTCGATTGATAGCCGCCATTTCGTCGAGCTTGGTTGATAATGTGGCCAAGTGCTGCCGACGTTCGTTTCTTCCCTCATGAAATTGGTGGTAAGTTTGCTCAGTGTCGGAAGAGCGTGGGCCAAGTGATTTCCATGCGGTCTTTGCCTTGCGATAAAGGTAGTCGCGTCCGGAAACTGTTTTCCACGCCATGGCGCCTGCAAATCGATGGGACAACTCGGCATTTACGGCAAGCCACGCCTCGAACAGCTGCTCCGTATCGATGGTCTGCCTTATTTGATCGCTCTTTAATTCGCTGAAATAAAACAATTTATCCCTTTTGGAAAAATATCTTGCTAAAAGGGGATAAATTCTCCTCCGCAAAGAGGCGGCGTCAGCGGCAAATTATCCCCTTTCCTCAAGAATAACATAAAAAAAGGGATAATCTACGTATTTTCAAAACATTAACGCAGTTACATATATCCTGCGACGAAGTGCTTTCATTCCGTATTCCCTCTTCCTGCGCTTCATGCCATATGTCGATCTCCTCCTGTGATTGATTTGATTTGGGCTGATTTGAGGGCGACCGATGGAGCTTTATTTTCCGACAGAATTCGGCGAGCGGCTTGCCTATTGTTCGGCTGCCGCCACGGCGCTGATCGGCCTCTTCCTGATGTTTGCGCCGGGTTACACCTACCGCTTCCTCAAGCTGCAGGTGAAGGAAGGGCGATCCGAAGCTTATGCCGAGGCGCGCTCGGCCGGCGGCTTCATGGTTGGCTTCGGGCTGGTGGCGATCCTGCTTGCGCAGCCGATGATCTATCTCGCGCTCGGTGCTTCCTTCGGCGTCGCGGTGTTCGGTCGCATCCTGTCGCTGATGTCCGATCGGGGCAGTGTATTTTTGAGTCTTCTCCTTCTGGTTGTGCAGGCGATTCTTGCTGCGCTACCTTTTCTCTACGGTCTCGGCTATATTTGAGCTGAAAATGGCGCCGATGCGGGCTTTTTCGGCCGCGCTATCCCCATGCTTTTAGAATTTTGCCATCATAAATTCGCCCGAATGGCGTATTCGTCGATTACGCGTGTTGCGAGTCTCAATATCCTATGTTAGACGAACCCCGAATTTCGGATGAGGTGGGAGCGCACTCCTGCTGATTTCTGGGGGAAATCAAAACGAATTCAAGGACATATGGCTTCCGTCACCCGGAAGTTTGGTTCTTGGGTTGAAATCAGGGAATTTTGTGCCCGTGGCAGACACATCCCAGCATGTTTCTGGCGTTGCAGAACGATATGCCTCGTCGCTGTTCGAATTGGCCCTTGAAGAGGCTGCCGTACCGGCGGTGACCGCCGATCTCGATCGGTTCCAAGCCATGCTCGACGAAAGCGACGATCTGAAGCGCTTCGTCCTCAGCCCGGTCTTTTCGGCTGAAGAGCAGGTCGGCGCGATCGAGGCGCTGGCAAAGAAGGTCGGCTTCGGTGCCTATGTCACCAATTTTCTGAAGCTTGTGGCCAGCAACCGGCGCCTTTTTGCGCTGCCGGGCATGATCAAGGCTTTCCGCATCATCGCCGCCCAGCATCGCGGCGAGATTTCCGCCGAGGTCACCTCGGCCCATGCGCTGACCCCGGCGCAGGAAGATGAATTGAAGGCGGCGCTGAAGGGCGTCACCGGCAAGGACGTGACGATTGCCGTCACCGTCGATCCGTCGATCCTTGGCGGCCTGATCGTCAAGGTCGGTTCGCGTCAGATCGATACGTCCCTTCGCACCAAACTCTCCACCCTTAAGCTTGCATTGAAAGAGGTCGGCTGATGGATATCCGCGCCGCGGAAATTTCCGCAATTCTGAAAGATCAGATCAAAAACTTCGGCAAGGAAGCTGAAGTCTCCGAAGTCGGCCAGGTTCTCTCTGTCGGTGACGGTATCGCCCGCGTCTACGGTCTGGACAATGTTCAGGCCGGCGAAATGGTCGAATTCCCCGGCGGTATCCGCGGCATGGCGCTGAACCTCGAAGCCGACAATGTCGGCGTGGTTATCTTCGGCTCCGACCGTGATATCAAGGAAGGCGACACCGTCAAGCGCACCGGCGCGATCGTTGACGTTCCGGTCGGTCCGGAACTTCTCGGCCGCGTTGTCGACGCGCTCGGCAACCCGATCGACGGCAAGGGCCCGATCAATGCGACCCGCCGTTCGCGCGTCGACGTCAAGGCTCCGGGCATCATTCCGCGCAAGTCGGTTCATGAGCCGATGTCGACCGGCCTCAAGGCCATCGACGCCCTGATCCCCGTTGGCCGCGGCCAGCGCGAGCTCGTCATCGGTGACCGTCAGACCGGCAAGACCGCCATCATCCTCGACACGATCCTGAACCAGAAGTCCATTCAGGATAACGGTCCGGACAGTGAAAAGCTGTTCTGCGTCTACGTCGCTGTCGGCCAGAAGCGTTCGACCGTCGCCCAGTTCGTCAAGGTGCTCGAAGAGCGCGGCGCCCTGAAGTACTCGATCATCGTCGCGGCGACCGCTTCCGATCCGGCTCCGATGCAGTTCCTGGCTCCGTTCGCCGGCTGCGCCATGGGCGAATACTTCCGTGACAACGCCCAGCACGCCCTGATCGGTTATGACGACCTCTCCAAGCAGGCCGTTGCCTACCGTCAGATGTCGCTGCTGCTGCGCCGCCCGCCGGGCCGCGAAGCTTATCCCGGCGATGTTTTCTACCTGCACTCGCGCCTCCTCGAGCGCGCTGCAAAGATGAACGACGAGAAGGGCGCTGGTTCGCTCACCGCTCTGCCGGTCATCGAAACGCAGGGCAACGACGTTTCGGCCTTCATTCCGACCAACGTGATCTCGATCACCGACGGCCAGATCTTCCTTGAAACCGACCTGTTCTATCAGGGTATCCGCCCGGCTGTTAACGTCGGTCTCTCGGTTTCGCGCGTCGGCTCGTCCGCTCAGATCAAGGCGATGAAGCAGGTTGCCGGCTCGATCAAGGGTGAACTCGCCCAGTATCGTGAAATGGCCGCCTTCGCCCAGTTCGGTTCCGACCTCGATGCGGCAACGCAGCGCCTGCTGAACCGTGGTGCTCGCCTGACCGAACTCCTGAAGCAGCCGCAGTTCTCGCCGCTGAAGACGGAAGAGCAGGTTGCGGTGATCTTCGCCGGCGTCAACGGCTACCTCGACAAGCTGCCTGTTGCTCAGGTTGGCAAGTTCGAGCAGGGCCTGCTGTCGTACCTCCGCTCGGAAGGCAAGGACATCCTCGACACCATCCGTACCGAAAAGGCCATCAGCGACGCGACGAAGGGCAAGCTCACCGCTGCTCTCGACAGCTTCGCCAAGTCTTTCGCGTAATCGGGCCAAGCTCTAGGACGGATCAAGGATGCCTTCACTCAAGGATCTGAAAAACCGGATCGCCTCCGTCAAGGCGACGCAGAAGATCACCAAGGCGATGAAAATGGTCGCCGCGGCGAAGCTTCGGCGTGCGCAGGAGGCGGCCGAGGCCGCCCGGCCTTACTCGCAGCGCATGGCCGCTGTTCTGGCCAATATTTCGGCTGCCGTCAGCGATGCTGACGGTGCACCGCTGCTGATGACCGGAACCGGCAAGAGCGATGTGCATCTGCTCGTCGTCTGCACGGCCGAGCGCGGTCTGTGCGGCGGTTTCAATTCGCAGATTTCGCGCTTTGCCCGCGATCATGCCCGCAAGCTTCTGGCCGAAGGCAAGACGGTGAAGATCTTCACCGTCGGCAAGAAGGGCTATGACGTCCTTCGCCGCGAATACGCCTCGCTGATCGTCGAGCGCAAGGAATTGCGCGACGTCAAGCGCATCGGTTTCGACAATGCCGACGCCATCGGCAAGCGCATCATCGAGATGTTCGAAGCCGGCGAATTCGATGTCTGCACGCTGTTCTATTCCGAATTCAAGTCGGTGATCAGCCAGATCCCGACGGCACAGCAGCTCATTCCGGCTTCGGCTCCCGCCGTCGTCGAAGAAGATGCGGCCCACAAGGGCGCCGTCTACGAATACGAGCCGGATGCGGCTTCGATCCTCGCGGACCTGATCCCGCGCAACATCTCGGTCCAGATCTTCCGCGCGTTGCTCGAAAACGTCGCCGGCGAGATGGGCGCCAAGATGAGCGCGATGGACAATGCGACGCGCAACGCTGGTGAGATGATCAACAAGCTGACGCTGAACTACAACCGTCAGCGCCAGGCACAGATCACCAAGGAATTGATTGAAATCATTTCGGGCGCGGAAGCGCTCTGAGGTTAGGGAAAAGAGGGTAAGAATATGGCTGACGCAGCTACCCCCGCAGGTTCTGTCGGTAAGGTTACTCAGGTTATCGGCGCCGTTGTGGACGTTGCTTTCGACGGCGAGCTCCCGGCGATCCTGAACGCGCTTGAAACCGACAATAACGGCAATCGTCTGGTTCTCGAAGTCGCACAGCACCTCGGCGAAAATTCCGTCCGCACCATTGCCATGGACTCGACCGAAGGTCTGGTTCGCGGTCAGCCGGTCAAGGACACGGGCGCACCGATTTCGGTTCCGGTTGGACACGAGACGCTGGGCCGTATCATGAACGTCATCGGCGAGCCGGTCGACGAAGCAGGTCCGCTGAACACCTCCAAGAAGCGCGCTATCCACCAGGAAGCTCCGTCCTACGTCGAGCAGTCCACGGAAGCGCAGATCCTGGTCACCGGCATCAAGGTCGTCGACCTGCTCGCTCCTTATGCGAAGGGCGGCAAGATCGGCCTGTTCGGCGGCGCCGGCGTTGGCAAGACCGTTCTCATCATGGAACTGATCAACAACGTCGCCAAGGCGCACGGTGGTTACTCGGTGTTTGCAGGCGTGGGTGAGCGTACCCGCGAAGGCAACGACCTTTACCACGAAATGATCGAATCGGGCGTCAACAAGCACGGCGGCGGTGAAGGCTCCAAGGCCGCGCTCGTTTATGGCCAGATGAACGAACCGCCGGGCGCCCGCGCTCGCGTCGCTCTGACCGGTCTGACCGTCGCTGAAAACTTCCGCGATGAAGGCCAGGACGTTCTGTTCTTCGTCGACAACATCTTCCGCTTCACGCAGGCTGGTTCGGAAGTGTCGGCTCTGCTCGGCCGTATTCCTTCGGCCGTGGGCTATCAGCCGACGCTCGCAACCGACATGGGCCAGATGCAGGAACGCATCACCACGACGACGACGGGCTCGATCACCTCGGTTCAGGCCATTTACGTTCCGGCCGACGACTTGACCGACCCGGCACCGGCAACCTCGTTCGCCCACTTGGACGCAACGACCGTTCTGTCGCGCTCGATCGCTGAAAAGGGCATCTATCCGGCCGTCGACCCGCTCGACTCCACCTCGCGCATGCTCGACCCGATGGTCGTCGGCGAAGAGCATTATGAAGTTGCCCGTAAGGTTCAGTCGACGCTGCAGCGCTACAAGGCTCTGCAGGACATCATCGCCATCCTGGGCATGGACGAACTGTCCGAAGACGACAAGCTGGCCGTTGCCCGCGCCCGCAAGATCGAGCGCTTCCTGTCGCAGCCGTTCTTCGTCGCCGAAGTCTTCACCGGTTCGCCGGGCAAGCTCGTCGCTCTCGAAGACACGATCAAGGGCTTCAAGGGCCTCGTCAACGGCGAATACGACCACCTGCCGGAAGCTGCCTTCTACATGGTCGGCTCGATCGACGAAGCGATCGAAAAGGCCAAGAAGCTGGCTGCCTGATCAGGCCAATCCATCGGCGCGCGGCCTTGTCCGCGCGCCCTTGCCTTGCGAATAAGACAATCGAGAAGTGACGGGCCATGGCTGACAATTTCAATTTCGAACTGGTTTCTCCGGAGCGCCTGCTGCTGTCGGAACAGGTCATCGATGTCGTCATCCCCGCCAGCGAAGGCGAGATGACCGTCATGGCGAACCATGCGCCGACCATGACCACGATCAAGCCGGGCGTCGTCAAGGTGCATTCGGCTTCGGGCAAGAAGCAGGACTACGTCGTTTTCGGCGGTTTCGCCGACATCCTGCCGACCGGCTGCACGCTGCTCGCCGAATCCGCCGTTCCGGTCGAAGACATGAGCCGCGACGAGCTGGACCGCCGCATCAATGCCGCCAAGGCCGAGCTTGAAGATGCCGAGCATCATGAGCACAAGTCGCGCCTGGAGCATTTCATCATGGAACTCTCGCATCTGCGCGGCTCGATCCCGCAGGATTGATGAGATCCGAACAGCGATGAGTGAGATGAAAGCGGTCCTCTGGGCCGCTTTTTTGTTGTGATGTCATGCCTTTGCTGGTGCTGCTGTTCGGTAAGTCATGACCGAGGAAGTTAGCGTAGTCGCATATGAGGCGTGTCAGCTCAGCAATCCCTTCTCCCCAGCGGGGAGAAGGTGGGGAGGCAACGATTTCACATGCGGTTGCCCTGTAGGGTAGCCGGAATTTTTCCGAGCCCGCATCAGACCTGTTGCCCCTCCAACAGAAAGCGGTACAGCTGTGCCGCCTCCGGAGACAGCGCACGAAAGCGCGGCGCACCGAGATAATATCCGAAGCCGCTCTCGACACGATCCTGGCCCACTGTGACCAGCGCGCCGGATTGCAGATATTCTTCGATGAGACCGAGGCTACCAAGCGCGATACCTTCGCCCCTGAGTGCTGCTTCCACCGCCATGATGTAGGTCGAGAAGGACAGGCGCGGTCGCGGCAGCTTGCCCTTCAAGGGGTCACCAACGCGGCCGAACCATTGGCGGAAGCTGATCCAATGGGCGTTAGCGCGTTCGTAATCGATGAGATCGAGCCCGGCAATGTCGGCCGCCGTCAGTGCCTGCGGGTCGAGACCGCGGGCTGCCAGATAATCCGGAGAGGCAACTGGGATCAGCACTTCATTCAAAAGCGGCGTCAGGCTCCAGCGCGGATGCTCTCCGGTGGAATAGATGATGATGAGATCGTTGTTCTCCGAGGCGAGTTCGGAATGAACGTCGGTCGTCAGCAGGCGTACGGAGATGCCGGAGCTCTCCTTGCCGAAATCCCGCAGCCGTTGCCCGAGCCAGAGATGGGAGATGGAGCCGCTGGCCGCGATCGAGATGATTTCGCCGGTGCCTGCGCGAAAGGGCTCCAGGCTTTCCTCCAGATATTCCAGCGTGGCGCGGACGCGCTGAAACAGCCGCTCGCCGTCCGGTGTCAGTGCCAGATTGCGGCCACGCCGGGTGAAGAGCGTCGCGCCGAGATGATCCTCCAGTCCCTTGACGCGGCGGCTGACGGCGGCCTGGGTGATGTTGAGCTCGCGGCCGGCGCGAGAGAAGTTCATGGCACGCGCTGCCGCGTCGAAGACGCGGAAGGCCTCCAGCGGTATTTTCTCCAGCATCTGTTCTCCATGACTTCAAATCATCAATATTCCCGATAATTGCCCGGATTTGAAGATCTGAAATTGTGATGCAGGATTGTGGCATCATTTTCGGCCGCTTTTCCAAGGGGATCCCACGTGTCCTTTTCCATTTCCGCCATTCCTGACATTCGTTTCGGCGACGGTGCGCTCTCCGGCCTTCCCGCTGCGGTCAAATCCTTCGATGGCGTTCGCACCGTTCTGCTCGTCATCGATGCCTTCCTGGCGCAGTCTGGACTTGCTGCCAGGGTCAGCGCAGAGCTTGCGGAAGCAGGCGTAAAGACGCGGGTCTTTTCCGATTTTGCCGGCGAGCCGAAGCTTGCGCATCTGCATGCGGCGATCGTGGCGGGGCAGGGCGCGGATATGGTGATCGGCATCGGCGGCGGCTCGGCGCTCGATATCGGCAAGATCGTCGCCTGCTGCATCGCGTCGGGCAAGGATCCGATGCATTACGCGCTTGCCGCCAATCCCCTGCCGAAAAACCCGCTGAAGAAAATCATGATCCCCACCACGGCCGGGACGGGTTCGGAGACATCGGCGACGAATATCTTTGCCGGGCCTGAGGGCAAGAAGCTCTGGATCTGGGGACCGGAGACGAAGGCTGACCTCGTCATCCTCGATCCGGCGCTGACGAAGACCTTGCCTGCTAATCTCACTGCGTGGTGCGGTCTCGATGCTTTCATCCATGCCTTCGAAGCAGCCACGAACCGCAACACGCATCACGGCGCCCAGTTCTATGCCCATCAGGCGCTGCGTTTGATCACCGGCGCTCTCGAGACTGCCGTCAAGCAGCCCAATGATATGGCGGCGCGGGGCGACGTGCTGCTTGGCTCCTGCTTTGCCGGCATTGCCATCGACAATTGCGGCACGGCGATTGCCCACAATATCAGCCATGCGCTCGCCGGCCTCGGCCCTGTCCATCACGGGCTTGCGACGGCGCTGGGCTTCGAGGTGACGCTGCCCTGGCTCGTCGAGGCCGATACCGCAGATCTGAATGCCGCGGCTAAGGCCTGCGGCCTCGATAAAGCCGCCGAACTTCCCGCTTTCGTCTCCGACTGGATGGATCGCTGCGGCATCGTGCGCGCGCTGCCGGCTGCATTCAAGCCGTTCAACGAAACCGATCTCGCCCGCGAGATGCGCGCGACCGAAAATCAGCCCATGCGGCGTTCGACGATCCGTGACGTGACGGATGCCGATATCGACCGCTTTGCTGCCGCCGTCATGGCGCTGCCGAAAGGAATCTGAAATGACCAAGAATTACACGCGCGACTATTGGGAAAGCGTTCTCTCTGGCCTCAAGCCCGAAGGACGGCACTTCATTGACGGCGCCCATCGTGCCGCCGCATCCGGCGAGACTTTTATCCGCATTCGGCCGATGGACGGCAAGCCCGGCGCTGAGCTTGCGCGCGGCAATGCCGCTGACGTCGACGCTGCCGTTGCCTCGGCTCGCGCTGCCTTCGAGAGCGGTATCTGGCGCAAGAAGGAGCCGCTCGAAAAGAAGAAGATCATGTTGAAATGGGCTGATCTCATCCGCGCCCATGGTGACGAGCTGGCCATGCTCGAGACGATCGATGTCGGCAAGCCGGTCATGGCGTCGCTTGGTGTCGATGTGCGGCTCTGCGCCGACGGCATCCAGTTCTACGGCGAAATGATCGACAAGATGTATGACGAGATTGCGCCGACCGGCCCGAATGCGCGGGCCTTGGTGCGCAAGGTGCCGCTTGGCGTCATCGGGGCGATCACGCCCTGGAATTATCCGATGATCATCGATGCCTGGAAGCTCGGGCCGGCCATTGCCGCCGGCAATTCCGTCGTGCTGAAGCCGGCCGAACAGTCCTCGCTTTCCGCGATTCGGCTTGCCGAGCTTGCCGTCGAAGCCGGCCTTCCGGCTGGCGTCTTCAACGTGGTGACGGGTTACGGAGAGGAAACCGGCAAGCCGCTGGCGCTGCACATGGATGTCGACATGATCGCCTTCACCGGCTCCACTGAAGTCGGCAAGCTGATCATGGGTTATGCGGCGCAATCGAACGTCAAGCGGGTGGCACTCGAGCTTGGCGGCAAGTCGCCGCTGGTCGTCTTTGAAGATGCCGATCTCGATGCGGCTGCCGTCGCGGCTGCCTGGGGCTGCTTCTACAATTCTGGCGAGACTTGCCATGCCTCGACCCGCCTCATCGTGCAGCGTTCGGTGCAGGACAGACTGATCGCGAAGATCGAGGCTGTCACCCGCTCCGATATCGCCCTCAAGCATCCGCTCGACCCCTCGGCGCAGATTGGCGCGCTGATCGAGGAAGAGCATATGAACAAGGTGCTGGCGATGATTGCGGCCGGCGAGAAGGAAGGCGCGCGCCGAGCCTTCGGTGCCGAGCGCGTCATGAGCGAGACCGGCGGCTATTATGTTTCGCCGGGTGTCTTCGTCGACATGACCAACGACATGAGCCTGGCACGGCAGGAAATCTTCGGCCCCGTGCTCGCCGCCATTCCCTTCGATACAGAGGAGGAGGCACTGAAGATCGCCAACGACACGATTTACGGGTTGGCCGGAGCGGTCTTTACCAGGGACATGGATCGCGCCCACCGTTTTTCCGAAGAGATCCATGCGGGTACGGTGTGGATCAACACCTATGACATGTCGAATTTCGCGACGCCGTTCGGCGGCTTCAAGCAGTCCGGTTTCGGCCGCGACCGCTCGGTGCATGCGATCGACAAATATTGCGACTACAAGACGATCTGGCAGCAGTTCGGCTGAGGTTTGTAGGGAGGTACGACCATGAGCAAGATCGTTTCCATCGAGATCACCCATCATCGCCTGCAGCTCGATCCGGCGTTCAAGGCGAGCTGGGATGGCCGTCCACGCCGGCATTTCGATGCGACCATCGTGCGCGTCCGAGACGATGAAGGTCGCGAAGGCATCGGCTCCGGCGATCTGATGAAGGGTTTCGAGGGCCATGAGGATCTGTTCATCGGGCAGGATCCCCGGCACGTCGAACGGCACTATGAAGTCCTCTCGCATATCAGCTTCCATTATGGCCGCTGCTGGCCGATGGATCTGGCGCTGTGGGACCTCTCCGGCAAGATTACCGGCGAGCCGGTCTGGCGGATGCTCGGCGGCCGTGCCAGCCGGGTGCGGCTCTATGCCTCCTCCGGCGTGTTGCGCGAGCCCTCTGCCATGGCGGATCAGGCCGAGCGTTATATCGACGAAGGCTTCCCTGCCATGAAGGTGCGCTTCTCCTCGTCTTCGGGCGGCCGCGGCGGCTGGCGCGAGGACGTCAAGGCACTGGAAGCGATCCGCGCCCGCGTCGGTGATCGGCTGGAGCTGATGGTCGACTGCAATCAGGGTTGGCGCATGCCCTGGGATACGACCCTGCCATGGACTTTCAAGGATGCGCTTGCCGTCGCCAGGGAGCTGGAGCGGCTCGCCGTCTACTGGATGGAAGAGCCGCTTCACCGCTCCGACCGCAAGGGCATGAAAGAGTTGAAACAGGCAACCTCGGTCAGAATCGTCGGCGGCGAGATGACGCGCGAGCTCTACGAGTTCCGCGACATCATCGAGGAGCGCGCTTTCGACGTCATCCAGCCGGATGTCGCGCTCGTCGGCGGCATCACGGGCTGCCGGCGGCTGGTCTATCAGGCCCGCGAAGCGGGTGTGCAATTCACGCCGCATTCGTGGACGAATGGCGTCGGCGTTCTCGCCAATGCCCATCTGACCGCCGGAGTGGGCGATGCGGCCTGGCTCGAATACCCCTATGACAATCCGGAATGGAGTGAAGCCCGCCGCGACTATCCGATGGCCTCGCCGCTCAAGCACGAGGCCGGCTGGCTGGATCTCGGCGCCGCACCAGGCCTCGGCATCGTTCTCGATGAGGAGCGTCTGAAGGCGACGCGCATCTGAAGGCATCTGCTGAATTAGATAGCAAGGCCTGGCATGTGAGGTGCGTGAACACCGCAGCTCCTTCTCCCCTTGGGGAGAAGGTGGCCCGAAGGGTCGGATGAGGGGGTTGAGCGATTTGGATGCGGGGGATTTTCGTGCTCTTGGGAGCTCCCCCTCATCCGCCTGACGGCACCTTCTCGCCGAGGGGAAAAGGGGAGCGCGCCGCCGACGTGTCTCACATGCGATGGCCCGATATCACGCAGCGACAGGCCGTATCAGCGTGTTTTCCCGCGAGCGTGCCCACTGAATGACGGGGCGTTCGAGCAGCACATAGCTCAGCGTGCCGATGGCAAAAATGATGGCGGTTGCGATCAGGCTTGAGACTATCCAGCCGCCGAGAACGTCGTCCGAACCTGCGCCGAAGGATGAGGGAAAGAGCTGAGGCATCAAGGTCAGCACGATATCCTGCCAAATGTAGACGCCGAAGGAGACGGTGGCGACATAACGGCTCACGGGATTGTCGAGCAGCTTTGCCAGCAGCAGCGATTGCGGAAGCGCACAAAGCGCGATCGCGACCGCGAGGGGAAGCAGCGGGAATTGATAGGGAATGCCGAGCCAGGCATAGCCTTCTCCCGCGCCGCCGATCGACTGCGGCAATTGCCATGCGCCCATGACGATCGCGAGCGCGCCGATGATGTCATAGATTGCCGAGCGCCGCGCCGGGAGGATGGTTTGGATTCCGGCGGCCAGCGCGCCGATCGCGAATATCGCGAAAAAGCCGATGGGATTGTAACGCGGCATCCATTCCTTGGCACCACCCTGGAAGCCATATTGCCATCCGCGCCCGGCAGTGTCCGTTGGAAGATAGGTGACGACAAGCCAATGGCCGATCAATGATATCGCAATGATGCCGATCCAGAGCAGGCGGCTGACAAGAATGGAACGCGATCTCGATTTCGGATGAAACAGCAGCAGGAAACCGATCGGCAAGAGCACATAGCAGGTCGTCTCGAAGGGGATCGACCATAGCGGCCCATCGCCCTGTACCGGGAAGAAGGTGCGCCAGTGCCATTGACTCATCAGGAAGAAACCGGAGATGTAGCGGCCGACGAGCTCTCCATCGAGCGGAAAGCCGTAGATCGTGAAGCTGATCAGGAAGCCGACCGTCAGAGCAAACCAGAAACCCGGCAGGATGCGTGCGGCGCGGCGCATGGCGTAGATCTTCAGCGAAGGCAGGGATTCGGCTCTATCCAGCGCCAGCCAGAAGGGGCGGGCAAGCAGAAAGCCGCTGAGGACGAAGAAGACCGAGACGCCGTGATTGCCGAAGCGCGCGATTATGAAAGTCATGTCCAGATCCGGTGGGATCTTGTAGAAATTCATGCGAAGCACGAGATGGTGAACAAGCACCATCAGACATGCGACAGCGCGCATGAAATCCGCTCCTCCCAGACGTCTTCCGTTCTCCATTCCCGTATCCGCCGAAACTCCGTCTCCATTGGGTTAGGTCATCGCGGCGGTTTCGGCAAGGCAGATGCATGAAAGCACGACGCCCGAACCTGTGGTGCAAGGTCCGGGCGTCGACCGGTCTCCTGTACCTGCCAGAAACGAGAGACCGGATTCGGATGTTGGAAAAAGGATCAGGCGGCGACGGAGCGATAGGGGCGCGTTGCGCGCGCGGGCTTCAAGGCGTTGCTCCACCAGTTCAGCCGCGCGATTAGAAGCACCAGCGACTTCCGGGCGTCCAGCGGGTTTTCAAGCGTGCCATCCTCGGCAAATCTGCCCCAGGGATTGGCGAAGCTCACCGTATCGCGCACGGTGACGGCATGCAGCTCGGCAAAAACGAGCCGCAATTGCTCGACGGCGCGCAGCCCGCCGGAAATTCCGCCATAGGAAACGAAGGCGACGGGCTTGCCGTGCCACGGCTCATAGACGAGATCGAGCAGGAATTTCAGCGAGGCCGTGAAGCTGTGATTGTATTCGGGCGTGACGACAATGAAGGCATCCGCCTCCGAAAGCCGCGCTGAAAGCGCGGCAACGCCGGGATGCTCGCGATCATGCTGGAAGGGCAGGTCGAACTCGAGAGGGTCGATCAGATCGATGTCGATGAGGGGATAGTGTGCCAGTTCCTGAGCGACCCAGTTGACTACCCGGTCGCATAGCCGTCCCCGACGCGTGCTGCCATAAATGATCGCCAGCCGGGTTCTTTCTGTCATGTCTTGCTCCTGCTTTACGCGGTTCGGAGCTGGCGTTATAAAACCTCAAGTAAAGTTGAGGTCAATAGCGTAAAATGGGAAAAATCGAACCTGGTCAATTTTCCAGGCAGCTGACCGTCGGCGAGGTGGCGGCGCGCAGCGGCGTGGCGGTCTCCGCGCTGCATTTCTACGAGGCGAAAGGGCTGATCGAGAGTCATCGCAGCCGCGGCAACCAGCGGCGTTATCCGCGCGAGGTGCTGCGCCGGGTCGCCGTCATCAAGGTGGCGCAACGTGTCGGCATTCCGCTTGCCGAGATCCAGGCGGCGCTGGAAGCCTTACCCCAGGGACGCACGCCGACCGCGGCCGACTGGAAGGCGCTCTCGGAAGTGTGGAAGGACGATCTCGACGCCAGGATCAAACGCCTGCAGGGACTGCGCGATCAGTTGGACGGCTGCATCGGCTGCGGCTGCCTCTCGCTCGACAGCTGTCCCTTGCGCAATCCCTGGGACCGGCTTTCCGAGGAGGGGGCGGGACCGCGGCTGCTCGATCCCGGAGAGTAAATTGCAGGCTCAGGCGTGGACGCGGCTTTCGGCCATGTAGCTTTCGAGAACGGCGGCTTCTTCCTTCGAAAGGTAGAGCCCTTTCTTGGAACGGCGCCAGAGAATGTCGGCGGCACTATAGGCCCATTCCTGTTCGATCAGGTAACGCACCTCAGCCTCGTAAAGATCGCTTCCGAAACAGCGGCCGAGATCGGCGATCGCCTTGGCGTCGCCAAGGATCATCGCGGCCCGGGTGCCGTAGCGCCGGATGAGGCGGCGCGCGTGCTGGTCGGCGAGGAAGGGATAGCGCGATTTCAGCTTCGAGACTTCGGCGTCATAGCCGCGAGCCGGGAAATCGCCGCCCGGCAGCGAGCTCCTGGCCGTCCAGGGCGTGCCTTTCAGCCCGATGGATTCGCCGATCTTTTCCAGCGCATGCTCGCTCAGCCGGCGATAGGTGGTGAGCTTGCCGCCGAAGACATTGAGCAGCGGAGCCTGGCCTTCTTCGCCCTCCACCTTCAGCACGTAGTCGCGTGTCGCCTCCTGTGCCTTGGATGCGCCGTCATCATAAAGCGGGCGCACGGCCGAGTAGGTCCAGATGATATCCTCGGGTCGCACCGGCTCCTTGAAGTATTCGCTGGCCGCGTTGCACAGGTAGGCGGTTTCCTCCTCGGTGATCTTCACATCCTTAGGATCGTCCTTGTAGTCGCGATCCGTGGTGCCGATCAGAGTGAAATCCTGTTCATAGGGAATGGCAAAGATGATGCGGTTGTCCGGGTTCTGGAAGAAATAGGCGCGGGGGTCGTCGAACTTCTTGCGTACGACGATATGGCTGCCCTGAACGAGGCGGACATTGTGCACCTGGTTCTTGCCGAAGGCATCGGACAGGACATGATCGACCCAGGGACCGGCGGCATTGACCAGCATGCGCGCGCGAAACCGGCGCTTCTGGCCGCTGATCGTATCTTCCGTTTCGATCGCCCAGGTGGTGCCGTCGCGGCGGGCGGAAATCACCTTCGTTCGCGGCATGATTGTCGCACCGCGGTCTGCCGCATCGCGTGCGTTCAGCACCACCATGCGGGCATCGTCGACCCAGCCGTCGGAATATTCGAAAGCCTTGGTGAAGAGCGCCTTCAGCGGCTTGCCGGCGGGATCCGTCTTCATGTCCAGCGTCGCGGTCGGCGGCAGCAGTTTTCGGCCGCCGAGGTGGTCGTAGAGGAACAGGCCGAGCCGGATGAGCCAGGCCGGGCGGATGCCGCCCTTGTGATAGGGCAGGACGAAGCGCATCGGCCAGATGATGTGCGGCGCCATCGCCCAGAGCACTTCGCGCTCCATCAGCGATTCGCGCACAAGACGGAATTCATAATGCTCGAGATAACGCAGGCCGCCGTGGATGAGCTTGGTGGCGCCGGATGATGTGCCGGAGGCAAAGTCGTTCATCTCGGCGAGCGCGACCTTGTAGCCGCGTCCAGCAGCGTCGCGGGCGATACCGCAGCCGTTGATGCCGCCGCCGATAACGAAAATATCGTAGACCTGTTCGCTCACCCGCCCCTCCGCAAAGGTCAGCCATCCCGTGAAGATGGAAAATCGAAACTAATCCATCTAAAGCGAAACAGATACGAATGTCAAACGAACGTTTCTTGACGGAAAGCGAGCCGCTTAGCCCGGCCGGCGGTCGGTCTCAATGAGGCGCACGTCATGTTCTGCAGCGATGGAACGTACGGATTCAATGCTGCATTCGTCGGTGACGAAGGTGTGGACTTGCGACAAATGGCCGATGCGAACCGGGGCGGTTCGTTCGAACTTGGTGCTGTCGGCGACGAGAATGACGTGGCGGGCATTGGCGATGATGGCCTGCGCCACTTTCACTTCGCGAAAATCGAAATCGAGAAGCGCGCCGTCGGCATCAATCGCGGAGGCGCCGATGACGGCATAGTCGACTTTGAACTGTCTGATGAAATCGACGGCGGCCTCGCCGACGATGCCGCCATCCGAGCCACGTACGACACCGCCGGCAATGACGACTTCGATGGATGGGAAAATCCGCAACTTATTGGCAACATTGATGTTGTTGGTGATGACCATCAGCTCGTGATGGCCAAGCAGGGCTTCGCCGACCGCTTCCGTCGTCGTGCCGATATTGATGAAAAGCGAGCTGTTGTTGGGGATCATGCTGGCAGCGGCGCGGCCGATCGCCTGCTTTTCGGGCGCGGCGATCGAGCGGCGTGCCTCGTATTTCACATTCTCGGTTCCGCCGGGAAAGATCGCGCCGCCATGCACGCGCGACAATACGCGGCCATCGCAGAGATCATTGAGATCCTTGCGGATGGTTTGCGGCGTGACCGAAAAGCGCAACGCCAGCTCCTCCACCAGCACGCGGCCCTCCGCCTTGGCGATGTCGAGGATCTCCGTCTGACGTCCGGATAGGAACATGGTTTTCGCTCCCTTTCTTTCGTTTTTTCGTCATCATATGATAAAGTGAAAATTCCGCAATTACCGACGCGCGAATTGAGTGCGGTTTAGGAGGTTATCGTGTTTCATCCGAAGCTATTCGAAAATCGCAACGTCGTCGTCACCGGCGCCGGCCGCGGTATCGGGCTGGAAGTCGCGAGGCAGTTTCTCGATTGCGGCGCGCGCGTGCTTGTCCATATCGGCCGTGATGCCGATCGCGAATTGCCTGATTTCCTGATGGAAGCGGAAGCCGACCGCCGCGCCTTCCTCATTGCCGGCGATTTCGCCACCGGCCACGGCACGCGGGATTTCGTCAGCGCCGCCGGCGAGCGTTTCGACCGCGTCGACGTCCTCGTCAACAATGCCGGCACCATGGTCGGGCGCTTTCCAGCCGGTGAATTGACGGATGAGCAGTATGAAGGGATCGTTCATCTCAATCAGACCTCCGTCGTGGAGGTCACGCGGGGATTGCTGCCGCTGCTGCGGGCTGCCGGGCAGGCGGCGATCGTCAACACGGTTTCGATTTCCGCGCTCACCGGCGGCAGTCCCGGCTCCGCCATCTATTCCGCCTCCAAGGCCTTCGTCTCGACCTATTCGAAAGCCTTGGCGCGCGAATTGGCGCCGGACGGCATTCGAGTGAACTGCGTCTCGCCCGGCACGATATCGACCGACTTTCACGAGCGTTATTCGTCCAGAGAGAAACTGGAGCAGACGCGCAAATCGATCCCGCTGCAGCGCTTGGGCACATCGGAGGATTGTGCGCCCGCCTATCTTTTCCTGGCGGCGCCGACGTTGTCCGGCTACATCACCGGACAGGTGATCGAGATCAATGGCGGCCAGCTTATCTGCTGAAAAAACGGACCTTTTTTGGTTTTCCGTATCTTTCTCAATCAGCTTTTGATTTGATAATATTATAAGCATTTCTCTGTGTGAGTTCTCACGAGAGGCCGTGATATGTTGTCGTCTCCACCGCAAGGCGGTGCCGCAGAGCATGATGTCGAGGAAATGACTGACAGGGCTCGAAAGGCGAGTGTCCTGCTGAAAGCACTCTCCCACGAAACCCGCCTGGCGATCCTTTTCATGCTTGCCAAGCGGGAGAAAACAGTGATGGAACTCGAGGCCCTTCTCGATCTGCCACAGGCCGTCGTTTCGCAGCATCTGGCACGCCTTCGTCTGGACAAGCTCGTCGATACGCGCCGCGAAGGGCGACTCATTCACTACGCCGTTGCGCATTCGGAAATCTGCGCCGTAGTCGATTCGTTGCAGAAGGCATTCTGTCGGGGCGAACGTTGAGGTTTGAAGCAGCCTCGCATGTTGCGTTCACCGGGCTGCCGGTCTAACTCTTTCGTTTCGGGAGAGCGGGATGATCGACAAGCTGGAATTCTTCATCGCGCTGGCGAATCAGAAGCATTTCGGCCGTGCGGCCGAGGAATGCGGCGTGACGCAGCCGACCTTGTCGGCGGCGATAAGGCAGCTGGAAGACCAGCTGGGCGTGATGCTCGTCAGCCGCGGTTCCCGCTTCCAGGGACTGACGCCTGAGGGTCAGCGCGTTTTGGAATGGGCGCGCCGTATCGTCGGCGACAGCCGCACCATGCGCGAGGAAATGCGAGCGGCACGCAAGGGCCTTGCCGGCCATATCCGCATCGCCGCCATTCCGACAGCGCTTGCGATGGTGCAGAAAATCACCACGCCTTTCCAGGAAAGGCATCCGGACGTCACCTTCTCCATTCTATCGCGCAATTCGCTGCAGGTTTTGAGCCTGCTTGAAAATCTCGAGATCGATGCCGGTATCACCTATCTGGAAAACGAGCCGCTCGGCCGTGTCACCAGCGTACCGCTCTATGCCGAGCGCTATCACCTCATCACGGCGGCGGGCAGCCCGTTTTCCGAGCGCAAGACCGTCACCTGGAAGGAGGTCGGCGATCTTCGGCTTTGTCTATTGACTGCCGACATGCAGAATCGCCGCATCATCAATCGGCATCTTGCCGAGGCAGGCGCAACGGCAAAGCCGACGCTGGAATCCAATTCGATGATCGTGCTGTTTTCGCATGTGCAGACCGGTCGCTGGGCGAGCATCATGCCGAAGAATATTGCTGATTCCTTCGGTTTTCCGGCGGATATTCATAAGATTCCAATCACGGAGCCTGACGCCGAGCATCTGGTCGGCTTGGTCGCCACCCATCGCGAACCCTTTACGCCCCTCGTCTCCGCCTTGTTGCACGAGGCGAGATTGCTGGCGGAAGAGAACAAGAATTGATAGAAAATTCCTATCGAGTGACGGGACTGCCTTATTGATCCCTGGCCGTCTCCCTGCGAGCTTATCCTTGTGGCGTGTCGATCGCGCGCCGGAGGAAATGCCGCATAGGTTTCCCGAAGATTCGCCTTCGATTTTCGGAAGCCATGCGCGGGAGGCTGCTTATGAACTTGAATCAGGCCGCGGGCGATATCGCAACCCGGGCCGGCACCATCATCGACAGCATGAAATCGATGGAGGGGCCGCTTTTGCCGATCCTGCACGGGATTCAGGAAGAATTCGGTTATGTGCCGCAGGATGCGCTGCCGCTGATCGCCAAGGCACTGAACCTTTCGCGCGCCGAAGTGCATGGCGTTATGACCTTCTATCATGATTATCGCGATCATCCCGCCGGCCGTCATGTCCTGAAGCTCTGTCGCGCCGAGGCCTGTCAGTCGATGGGCGGCGATGCGCTGGCAGAGCGTATCAAGCGGCTCCTGGGCATCGATTTCCATCAGACCGCGCTCGATGGCAGCGTGACGCTGGAGCCGGTCTACTGTCTTGGGCTCTGCGCCTGCGCTCCGGCTGCGATGCTCGACGGCGAGCTCTATGGCCGACTTGACGGCGAAAGCGCCGACGACCTCGTAAAGGAGGCGCGCCAATGACGATCACCATCTATATTCCCCGCGATGTCGCCGCCCTTTCGCTCGGCGCGGAGAAAGTGGCGCAAGCCGTCACGCAGGAAATCGCCAAACGCGGGCTTGATGCGCGCATCGTGCGCAACGGCTCGCGCGGCATGTTCTGGCTCGAGCCCCTGGTCGAAGTCGAGATCGACGGCAAGCGCATCGGCTATGGACCGGTGAAGGCCAAGGATGTCTCCGCATTGTTCGATGCCGGGCTCGCCGAAGGCGGCGAGCATCCGCTCTGTCTTGGGGAGGTCGAAAACCTCCCATTCCTCAAAGAACAGACCCGCCTGACTTTTGCCCGCTGCGGTATCACCGACCCGCTTTCGTTGCAGGATTATGAAGCTCATGGTGGCCTGAAGGGGCTGCGCCGCGCCATCGATATGGCGGCTGGCGACATCGTCAAGGACGTCACCGATTCCGGCTTGCGCGGCCGTGGCGGTGCGGGCTTCCCGACCGGAATCAAATGGAAGACGGTGCTCGATGCGCCGGGTGACCGTAAATACATCGTCTGCAATGCCGACGAGGGCGATAGCGGCACTTTCGCCGACCGGATGATCATGGAGGGCGACCCCTTCGTGCTGATCGAGGGCATGACGATCGCAGGCCTCGCGACGGGCGCGACCAAGGGCTTCGTCTATACGCGCTCGGAATATCCGCATGCGATCGGCGCGATGACGGAGGCGGTCGAAATCGCGCGCAAGGCTGGTATTCTCGGTGCTTCGGTGCTCGGTTCCGGCAAAGCGTTCGACATGGAAATCCGCACCGGCGCCGGCGCTTACGTCTGCGGCGAGGAAACGGCGCTCTTGAACAGCCTCGAGGGCAAGCGCGGCATCGTGCGTGCCAAGCCGCCGCTGCCGGCGCATAAGGGCCTGTTCAACTGTCCTACCGTCATCAACAACGTGATCTCGCTTGCCTCGGTCCCCGTCATCCTGGACAAGGGTGCTGCCTTCTATCGCGATTTCGGCATGGGTAGGTCGCGCGGCACGATCCCGCTGCAGATCGCCGGCAACGTTAGATATGGCGGTCTCTACGAGACGGCCTTCGGTCTTTCGCTCGGCGACATCGTCGACCGGATCGGCGGCGGCACAGCGACAGGCCGACCGGTGAAGGCCGTGCAGGTGGGTGGGCCGCTTGGCGCCTATTTCCCGCGCGCCCTATTCGACACGCCATTCGACTATGAAGCGTTTGCGGCCAAGGACGGTCTTATTGGCCATGCCGGCATCGTCGTCTTCGACGATACCGCCGACATGCTGAAGCAGGCGCGTTTCGCGATGGAATTCTGCGCAGTCGAAAGCTGCGGCAAGTGCACGCCCTGCCGCATCGGCTCGACGCGCGGCGTCGAGACGGCCGACAAGATCGCGCGAGGGATCGAGCCGGAGAAGAACCGGGTTCTGCTCGCCGATCTCTGCAACACGATGAAGTTCGGTTCGCTCTGTGCACTCGGCGGCTTCACACCCTATCCCGTCATGAGCGCGATGACCCATTTCCCGGAGGATTTTTCTCCGGCTCCCTTGATTGAAGCGGCGGAGTAAGACCCATGTCACTCGTTCCAGAAATCGATTACGGCACGCCGGCCTCCACCTCCGAAACCATGGTGACGCTGACCATTGATGGGCGCCAGATCACGGTGCCCGAGGGCACGTCGATCATGCGCGCTTCGATGGAAGCAGGCATTCAGGTGCCGAAACTCTGCGCCACCGACATGGTCGATGCCTTCGGCTCCTGCCGCCTCTGTCTCGTCGAGATCGAAGGCCGCAACGGCACGCCGGCCTCGTGCACGACGCCTGTGGCACCCGGCCTCGTCGTTCACACGCAGACCGGCCGGCTGAAGGATATCCGGCGTGGCGTGATGGAGCTTTATATCTCCGACCACCCGCTCGACTGTTTGACCTGCGCCGCCAATGGCGATTGCGAATTGCAGGATATGGCGGGCGCCGTCGGCCTGCGCGATGTGCGCTACGGCTACGAGGGCGACAACCACGTCAAGGCGCGTAACAACGGCGACATCAATCTGAAATGGATGCCGAAGGACGAGTCGAACCCTTATTTCACCTATGATCCCTCGAAGTGCATCGTCTGCTCGCGCTGCGTGCGGGCCTGTGAGGAAGTGCAGGGTACGTTTGCGCTGACGATCGAGGGCCGCGGCTTCGGTTCGCGCGTCTCGCCCGGCATGCATGAGAGTTTCATCGATAGCGAGTGCGTTTCCTGCGGCGCCTGCGTGCAGGCCTGCCCGACCGCGACGCTGACCGAGAAATCGGTGATTTCGATCGGCCAGCCGGAACATTCCGTCGTCACCACCTGCGCCTATTGCGGCGTCGGCTGCTCCTTCAAGGCGGAGATGCGCGGCGAGGAGCTGGTGCGCATGGTGCCGTGGAAGGACGGCCAGGCCAATCGCGGCCATTCCTGCGTCAAGGGCCGCTTCGCCTATGGCTATTCGACCCATAAGGACCGCATTCTCAACCCGATGATCCGCGAGAAGGTGACCGATCCCTGGCGCGAAGTGACCTGGGACGAGGCCTTTGCCCATATCGCCACCGAGTTCAAACGGCTGCAATATCAATATGGCCGTGATTCCATCGGCGGCATCACCTCCTCGCGCTGCACCAACGAGGAAACCTATCTCGTACAGAAGCTGGTGCGCGCCGGCTTCGGCAACAACAATGTCGATACCTGCGCCCGCGTCTGCCATTCGCCGACCGGCTATGGCCTCGGCCAGGCGTTCGGAACCTCGGCCGGCACGCAGAATTTCGACAGCGTCGAGCATTCCGATGTCGTCATCGTCATCGGTGCCAACCCGACGGACGGTCATCCCGTCTTCGGTTCGCGGCTGAAGAAGCGGCTGCGCCAGGGCGCCAAGTTGATCGTCATCGATCCGCGCCGGATCGATCTGGTGCGCACACCGCATGTCGAAGCCAGCTATCACCTGCCGCTGAAGCCCGGCACCAATGTCGCCGTTATGACGGCGCTGGCGCATGTGATCGTCACCGAAGGCCTGTTCGACGAGAAATTCATCCGCGAGCGCTGCGACTGGTCCGAATTCGAGGATTGGGCTGCCTTCGTTTCCGAGCCGCAGCACAGCCCGGAGGAAACGGAAAAATACACCGGCGTTTCTCCGGAACTCGTACGCGGAGCCGCTCGTCTCTTTGCCAAGGGCGGCAATGGCGCGATCTATTATGGCCTCGGCGTTACCGAACACAGCCAGGGCTCGACCACGGTCATGGCGATTGCTAACCTTGCCATGGTGACGGGCAATATCGGCCGTCCGGGCGTCGGCGTGAACCCGCTGCGCGGACAGAACAATGTGCAGGGCTCCTGCGACATGGGCTCCTTCCCGCACGAGCTGCCGGGCTATCGCCACATCTCGGACGATGCGACCCGCGATATCTTCGAAAAGCTCTGGGGCGTGAAGCTCAACAACGAGCCGGGCCTGCGTATTCCGAACATGCTGGATGCCGCCGTCGAAGGCACGTTCAAGGGGATCTACATCCAGGGTGAGGATATCCTCCAGTCCGATCCGGATACCAAGCATGTGGCGGCCGGCCTTGCCGCGATGGAATGCGTCGTCGTCCACGACCTCTTCCTGAACGAGACGGCCAACTACGCGCATGTCTTCCTGCCCGGCTCGACCTTCCTGGAAAAGGACGGCACCTTCACCAATGCCGAGCGGCGCATCAACCGCGTGCGCAAGGTCATGACCCCGCGCAACGGCTATGCCGATTGGGAAGTGACGCAGAAGATGGCGCAGGCCATGGGTCTCGGCTGGAACTACACGCATCCGTCCGAGATCATGGACGAAATCGCCGCGACGACGCCGAGCTTCGCGCTCGTCTCCTACGACTATCTGGACAAGATGGGCTCGGTGCAGTGGCCCTGCAACGAGAAGACCCCGCTCGGCTCGCCGATCATGCATGTCGATGGCTTTGTGCGCGGCAAGGGCAAGTTCATCCGCACCGAATATGTCCCGACCGACGAGCGCACCGGCCCTCGCTTCCCGCTGTTGCTGACGACCGGGCGCATTCTCAGCCAGTACAATGTCGGCGCCCAGACGCGGCGTACCGAGAACGTCGTCTGGCACGCCGAGGATCGCCTGGAGATCCATCCGCACGATGCCGAGCAGCGCGGCATCCGTGAGGGCGACTGGATCCGGCTCAGCAGCCGCTCCGGCGACACGACGCTCAGGGCATTGATTACCGACCGCGTGGCCCCCGGGGTCGTCTACACCACCTTCCATCATCCGGATACGCAGGCGAATGTCATTACGACAGACTATTCCGACTGGGCGACGAACTGTCCGGAATATAAGGTGACGGCGGTGCAGGTCTCGCCGTCGAACGGTCCGTCGCAGTGGCAGGTCGAGTATGATGAACAGGCTCGGCAGTCGCGGCGTATTGTCGGGAAGATGGAGGCTGCGGAGTGAGTTTGAGGATGCTTTCTCCTTCTCCCCTTGGGGAGAAGGTGCCCGCAGGGCGGATGAAGGGGTCTTTCCGCACGGGAAGAATGGGCCTTCGCTCGCGCTCAGGACGCTCGGAGCCGTCGCTCCTCGCCCCCCTCATCCGACGTTTCGCGCCACCTTCTCCCCGAGGGGGAGAAGGGGAGACCGGATAATGACCAAATTCCCTCCCACCACCACCGTCCCCGAAACCGCCCGTCGCAACGGCTTGGTGCGGTCCGGCTCCCGTATCGTTCCCGAGGAAGTGCCGATCGCTTTTTCCTATGGCGGCACGTCGCATGCGGTCATGATGGGTACACCCGCCGATATCGAGGATTTTGCCGTCGGCTTCAGCCTGACAGAGGGCATCATCACCGATGTGAGTGAGATTGCTGCGATCGAGCCGATCGAAGACGAGCAGGGGATCGACGTGCAGATCATTCTCGTCGATGACGCCGCGGATGCCTTGCGGCTGCGCCGTCGCCATATGGCAGGCCCCGTCGGCTGCGGCCTCTGCGGCATCGAATCGATAGAGCAGGCGGTGCGCAAGGTGCCTGACGTTTCCAAGGTCGCTTTGAAGCTGACGCAGAAGGATATCGTCCGCGCGGTCGCGCTTCTGAACGACGCCCAGCCGCTGCATCGCGAGACTCACGCCGTGCATGGCGCTGGCTTCTATATCCCGTCCGAGGGTCTGCTTGCCGTGCGCGAGGATGTCGGCCGGCACAATGCGCTCGACAAGCTTTGCGGTGCGGTCATCCGGTCTGGTCATAAGGGCGCGGATGGTGTGGTCGCGGTCACCAGCCGGCTATCGGTCGAGATGGTGCAGAAGGCAGCAATCCTGGGCAGCTCCGTGCTTGTCGCCATCTCCGCCCCGACGGCGCTTGCCATCCGCACGGCCGACGAAGCCGGCATGACGCTGGTGGCGCTGGTGCGCGGCGACGATTTCGAGATTTTCACCCATCCGCATCGCATCATCACAGGGAGCATCGCCGATGTCGCCTGAGGAAACGCCGCACGGCAAGACCGAAACCAAGCTCATCTATATGGCGAACCAGATCGCCACCTTCTTCAAGACACAACCGGCGGGCGAGGCGGTGCAGGGTGTGGCGACGCACATCAACAAGTTCTGGGAGCCGCGCATGCGGAGACAGCTGTTCGCAATCATCGACCATGGCGACAGCGGGCTGAGCCCGCTGGTGCTTGAGGCGGCTTCGTTGATCCACAGGCCGCCACCCGTTGAGGATATCAAGTCGGCTTAGTATCCAAGTGACAAGATGAAGGGATGGAGAGGGAGAATCCACCCGCACGTGTAATTCCCGTCACGGGAAGAGGTGCTGTCTTTGGGCCAAGGAGGAGTTGTTCATGACGGCTGCTGATACGAATATTTCCGAGCGCACGGTGACGGCCGGTCTGCTCGACCGTGAGCGAATCATCGCCAAGCCGGGCTTCAACCGATGGCTCGTACCGCCGGCGGCACTGGCAATCCATCTCTGCATCGGCATGGCCTATGGCTTCAGCGTCTTCTGGCTGCCGCTCTCCAAGGCGCTCGGTGCTTCGGCTCCGCCATCGGCCGAATGCGCAAATCTCAATCTCCTGACCGCCCTGTTTACGACGAGCTGCGATTGGCGCGTCAGCGACCTCGGCTGGATCTATACGCTGTTCTTCGTGCTGCTCGGCTCCTCCGCCGCCATCTGGGGCGGCTGGCTGGAACGGGCCGGGCCGCGTAAGGCCGGCGTCGTTGCTGCCTGCTGCTGGTGCGGCGGCATCCTGATTGCCGCGATCGGCGTCATCTTCCACCAGCTCTGGATCATGTGGATTGGGGCTGGCGTCATCGGCGGTATCGGGCTCGGCCTCGGCTATATCTCGCCGGTGTCGACGCTGATCAAATGGTTTCCGGATCGGCGCGGCATGGCGACCGGCATGGCGATCATGGGCTTCGGCGGCGGCGCGATGATCGGAGCGCCGCTTGCGAGCCTGCTGATGAACCACTTCCGAACGGATGGCGCTGTCGGCGTCTGGCAGACTTTCATCGTCATGGCCGCGATCTATTTCGTCTTCATGCTGGGCGGTGCTTTTGGCTATCGTTTGCCGCCGGCCGGATGGCGTCCCGAGGGCTGGAAAGCCCCTGCCGCCAAGAGCTCGATGATCACCACGAAGCATGTGCATCTTCGCGATGCTCACAAAACCCCGCAGTTCTGGCTGATCTGGGCAGTATTGTGCCTCAACGTCTCGGCCGGTATCGGCGTCATCGGCATGGCCTCGCCGATGCTGCAGGAGATCTTCGGCGGCGCATTGATTGGCCTGCCGGATGTGAAATTTGCCGACCTCAGCAAGGATCAGATCGCCACTGTCGCTGCCATAGCCGCCGGCTTTGCCGGGCTGCTGTCCCTCTTCAATATCGGCGGCCGCTTCTTTTGGGCATCGCTCTCCGACAAGATCGGTCGCAAGAACACCTACTATTGCTTCTTCGTCATCGGCATTGCGCTCTATGTCCTGGCTCCCTGGGCCGCCGGTATCCATAGCAAGGTGCTGTTCGTGGGCGCGCTCTGCATCATCCTGTCGATGTATGGCGGCGGTTTCGCTACCGTTCCCGCCTATCTCGCCGATATTTTCGGGACTCAGTTCGTGGGCGCCATCCATGGCCGGTTGCTGACGGCCTGGGCGACGGCGGGGATCATCGGTCCTGTCGTGGTCAACTATATCCGCGAGGCACAGAAGGCGGCCGGCGTCGAAGGCGCCCAGCTCTATACCTTCACCATGTATATCCTCGCCGGCATGCTGGCGCTGGGGCTGATCGCCAATTCGCTGGTGAGACCGCTTGCCGACAAGTGGTTCATGTCGGACGCAGAGGTGGCGGCGCTGCAAGCAAAGACCGCTGCCGCCAATGCAGGCCCCACTGGCTCCTTCGGCATCGGCACCGGTGGCTTCGACGGCAAGGCACTGATCGCCTGGGCGCTCGTCGGTATTCCGCTGCTCTGGGGCGTATGGGTGACGATCAAGAGCACTTACGCGCTATTCGGCTAAGCGACCCTTCGGAAAATGACGAAGCCGCCCCGAAAGGCCGGAGCGGCTTCAAAAAAATCGAGCTGCGAAGTTAGGCGGCGAGTTCGTCCGTTTCGTTTTCCTTGAACATCTTGGCGAGGTTCAGGAAGCAGATCATTCCGTTCTCTGTGGCGATGATGCCTTCGCAATAGGCGCGATCGAAAGATGCCGTGACCTCCGGCACCGGCTGTACCTGGCTGGAGGCGATCGTCAGGATGTCGGAGACGCGGTCTACCAGCATACCGATGACCATGTTGTGCACTTCGGCGACGACAATGGCGCTACGCTCATTAGCGACCGTGCTCTGCATGCCGAGCTTATAGGCGAGATCGATGATCGGGATTACCGAACCGCGCAGGTTCATGACGCCGATAACATCGGCCGGCGCATGCGGGATCGGAGTCGACGGTGCCCAACCGCGAATTTCTCGGATTGTGGTGGTCTTGACGCAGAATTCCTGATCATGCAGCCGGAAGGCAATGATCTCCAGAGTTTCGCCGCTGAAGCTAGTGGAATTGATCGTGGCCATGAACGTTCTTCCCGTTGAACTCTGACGCCGAATGCGGCGCGTTATTGGCACGATAGAGCAAGAAGATTGCTCAAACCTAAATCTATACAAGCGGTTTCGACTGGACAGGCTGGCAAAGAACGTAGCTATATCGAGGAAGGGGCTCACTCCGCCCTCATCCTGAGCCCGTCGAAGGACGAGAGTGGCCTCAGATAGGAATGCTCGCCCGCCAGCAATCCACCTCCGGATTCCTCTGCCAGCCGGGCAGCGCCTCAGGCGGCTCGTGTCGGGCGGTCGAAGATGCGGCGGCCGAAGAGGCTTGCGGCCATTTCCACCAGGACGCGGGCGCTCTTGCCGCGATCGTCGAGGAAGGGGTTGAGTTCGACGAGGTCGAGCGAGGAGACGAGATTGCTGTCGGAGAGCATCTCCATGATGAGATGCGCCTCGCGATAGGTGGCGCCGCCTGGCACCGTTGTGCCCACACCTGGTGCGATATCCGGATCGAGGAAATCGACATCGAAGCTGACATGCAGCAGGCCGTTGGCGGCGCTGACGGTATCGAGCACCTTGCGCATGATGGCGGCGACACCCTGTTCGTCGAGCGAACGCATGTCGAAGACGTTGACGCCGTGTTCGCGGATTTCCTCGCGCTCGTGCGGATCGACGGAGCGGATGCCGACCTGGAAGACCTTGCTCGGGTCGACCAATGGCCGGCCGGCCGGCAGAACGCCCTCTATCTCGGCTTCACCGCAGAAAAATGCGACGGGCATGCCGTGAATATTGCCTGATGGCGAGGTGGCCGGCGAATTGAAATCGGAGTGAGCATCGAGCCAGAGCACGAAGAGCGGGCGACCGACCTCCGCCGCATGACGCGCCATGCCGGAGACGCTGCCCATGGACAGGCTGTGATCGCCGCCCAGGATCAGCGGAAAGCCGCCCGATGATGCAACATCATAGACCTTTGCTTCCAACGCTCGGGTGAAAGCGCCGACGATCTTCAGATTGTGGGCCTGTGGATGCTCCGGGAGGTCCGCTGCCGGAACAGGATGCAGGTCGCCGCTGTCGGTGACGCGATGGCCAAGCTCGATCAGCGTGGTTTCGATGCCGGCGATGCGGAGCGCCGTAGGACCCATACCGGCGCCGCGGCGGCCGGAACCTTCCTCCAGGGGAACGCCGATCAAGGTAACGGGAGTGGATTGCGTATTCATCGGCATTGCTCCGAGGGTTAGAGCGCTTCCGGAAAAGCCAGCAGCGGCTTTGCCCGGGACGGCATGAAAACAATGAGATAGTCCAGCTCGGAGAGTCCCTGACGAGCCGAACCGGTCTGAATTATGGTGGCGTGCATTATCAATTGTCTGGATGACAGCAAAAAGATGGAAAATTGTCCAAAATCAACTGGGTTTCGACAGATTGATCAGTCCGATTGCACAGAATGACCAGCATATGGACGATCTGAATGCGATCTCGGCTCCTTCGATGAGATGCTACGCCGGATCAGGCTCCTCACGGCATCAACAGATGCCGCGCGGTCGCCTCAATATTCATGCTCGTAGACGACACCGGCTTCTCCGGCGCCGTCCGATCCTGCCGCGCCGCGCAGCTTCACGCCGCGTCCGACGTTGAAATTGATGATGGCCTTGGTGTTGTTGGAGGCGCCCTGCTGCAGTTCGATATAGGTGCGCTTGTTGATATATTTGCCGGCGCCCACCTGCGCCTGGCCGTTCGCATCGGTCGAGATATCGAGATCGTCGACGCCGAGATGGCTGCGCAACCCCTCGAACAGCGATGAGGAGCGTCCGCCGGCGAGCTGGCTTGCGGCATCGGCAAGCTGGGCGATCTGCATGGCCGATAGTTTCGACATGGACTGGCCGAAGATCAGCTGCGCCAGCACCTCGTCCTGCGGCAGCGCCGGCGAGGAGGAAAAGCTGATTTGCGGATCGGTCGCGAGACCGGTGACATCGACGGTGATGGTGGTTGAGCTTACCGTCGAGGTCGCCTCCATGTTGAGCGCGGGAGTCAGGTCGCCGCCGAAGGTGATCTTGCTGGTATCCGTGAAGTCCAGCCGGCGGCTGAGGACGGTCAGACGACCGCGCCGCATGGTGAAGCCGCCGGATACCACAGGCTCCGCCGCCGTGCCGCGCACGGTGATGCTGCCGCCGAGTTCGGCGTCGATGCCGCGGCCGCGCACGAAGATCTGCGAGGGTGCATCGAGTTGCAGGTCGATGCCGAGGGTGGTCGATTTGCTGCGCGGTCCCTCCGGCTTCTGATCCTTGAACTGAGCGTTGACCGCAGCCGGGGCATTCTTGTGCTTGATGTTGATCTCGGAGAGCGATGCCGGCAGCTTTTCAGGCACCGTGATCGACGCCTTGTTGATCCTCAGATTGCCCGTCAGCATCGGTGCGGTCAGCAGCGGACCCTTGACGCCGAGCGTGCCATTGATGGTCGCGGCCACCAGCGTCCCGTCGACATAGGTCGCGTTGTTGAACTTCATCTGGATATCGGCCGGGAAACCGCTATCCGGGGCAATCCCCACCGTGCCGCTGCCTGAAATGCTGCCGCCGCTCGTCAGGTTGCCGCTGAGCCGCGAGATAACGGCCTGCTTGCCGTCGAGGCTCACTGTGACAGCAAGGCCGTTGAGGGTCAGGTTCCGGCGGACATCGACCAGCTTGGCACCGTCGGCGGTAATCGTGCCGGTGACGGCCGGTGCTGCCGTCGTGCCGCCGATCTGCATGTCGATCTTCGCCGTTCCCGTCATGACCAGGCCCTGGGCGGCGAGCTGGCCGGCAAGTGCATCGAAAGGCACATTGCCGGAAAACTTCAGCGCCATCGCCTTGCTGCCGGCAATGGCGACAGTGCCGCCGCCGTTGAGTGCGAGGCCGCTCTGGCCGGTCAGGTTGGTATTGATGGTCACGACATTGTCGGCGAATTTGCCGTCCGCCTTGATGCCGAGTGCGGCGAGGCCGGCGGATTTCGTCTGGCTCGTCGCCGCGCCCGACCAGTTTGTCTGGAACACGACGGCAGGCGAGGTCGCCTTGCCGGTGACCGCCACGGTGCCGGAAATGACACCTTCTGCCGCAAGGGTAGGCGCGAAGACATTGGCAAGGCTCGCCGGCAGGTTGGCGATCTTGGCATTGATGTTCAGTGTCTGACCGGCGGTGCCGTCGACGGTCACCGAGCCGCCGCCCGTCTGAAGGGCCAGACCGTTCAGCGATGCGATCCCATCCTTGATGACGATCTTGGTCGGCGATGCCAGCTTCACCGGTATGGTGCGCGGGGCGCCGGCAAAGGAGTCGAGGTTCACCGTCGTCTGGTCGCCAGACGTCTCGACGCTGCCACGCGTCGTCAGCGGCGCGTTATCGTATGTGGATTTCAGATCGAAGTCCGTGCGGCTGCCCTGCTGGGTGAAGGTCAGGCCGAGACCGGTGATGCGGTTGGCGCCGGAGGCAATGGTATCCGCCCGGATGCTGCCATTGGCGGAGAAGGCCTTGAGGTCGTCGACGGTGAGCACGACAGCCGGCTTGGCGATGACGAGATCGTCACGGCGGATGCCATTGCCGCTGGCGTTGATCTTCAGGCCGGTCTTTCCATGGGCGCTGGCGATATCGAGCGAGCCCTTGAGATCACCCTCGGCCTTCTGTCCGGCGAGGGCTGCAAGGAGGCTCAGATCCGGCAGATCGAATGTCAGCGCGCCGGACGGTTCGAAGCTCGGCGACAGATCCAGCTTGCCTTGCAGCCTGTTCGTACCGATCTCGGCCGATAGCGACGGGATGCTGGTGCGGCCGTCCTTTGAAACGGCGTCGGCGGCGATACGGATCGGCTTGCCGTCGATAGCCCCATTTGCCTGGATGTTTGCCTGTGGGGCCTTGGGATCGGCGGTGCCGGTCACGCCGATATCAAGCGTATCGAGCAGCCGTCCCGCCAGTTTCACGTTGACGGCCTTGACGGTCGCGTCAATGCCGAGAGCGGTCAGCGCTCCCCTGGCCTTGAGGCCGAAATCGGCCTGTCCTTCGGCGTTTGGAACGAGCTTGGAAAGGTCGAGCAGCTTGCCCGCCAGATCCGAGGTCAGCGACTGGTCGTTGAGCGCGAGATTGCCGTTGATCTCGGCAACATTGGATTTCACCGCAAGGTTGGAGAGCGTCATCTTGGTCGGCACCGTGCCGGCGACCTGGCCCTCCAGCGAAATCGTGCCCTCGAACTTATCCGAGACGCCGTCGGGCAGCACGCCGGGCAGGGCGAAGAGCTTGAAATTGCCCGTCAGCGCCTTCGAAGACAGCGTATATTTGCCGTTGACGGTGCCGCCGATGCTGGCGCTTTCCAACGTCGTATTGTTGAAGCCGATCGTGTCGGGCGAGAGCTGCAGAGGCGCGGTCAGCGCGATCGGCGCCCGGATCAGACGGTTGAGATCGGCACTGAGGAAGGCGGTCTGGCCGACGACCAGGCGGAGCTGCAGCGGGCCGGACATGGAGGCCAGATTGAAAGCGTCGCTTCTGGCGCTGAGATTGACCTGACCGATCTGCCCCTGCGGCGTGCTGGCGCTGTCGAGAGCCGCCTTCGCATCGATCTTCACCGACTGCGCCGCGCCCGTCAGCGCGATATCGACGCGGGAAATCAGCGCGCGCACTTCGCCGTCTTCCATCGGCCAGCGGAAGTCGACGGGGCCGGAAGTGCCGAGCAGATTGGCATTGAGGCTGTTGTTGCCGTTGGGATCCAGCGTGCCGGATGCGGCAAGCACCACGCTGCCGGTAGCAAGATTGCCGGTCTGGATATCGATCTTGCCCTTGCCGTCGAAGGTTGCCGAGAGATCGATGGTGGTCTGTCCGGCAAAGAGCGGCCGCATGGTCGGCGGGAGCAGCGAGTCGACGTCGCCGCCACCCTTGACGTCGATATGATGCAGGCCGTCGGCCGAGAGGCTGTGATGGCCGTTGATGGCGACCGTCGGCTTGCCGTCCAGCGCTGCCTGCAGCTTGCCGGCCCAGTTGGAGAGGGGGCCATCGCCCGAAAGATCAATGTTGATCGCCGGGCCGCCCGGCAGATGCAGGAGGCCCGCCAGCATGCCGTCGCGCGGCTCGGAGATCTGCGTCTTCAGCTTCAGCTGGTTCTCCGCCGGCGCAAAGGCGATATCGGCGGAAAGCCTGGCGTCGGGCACATCATGGCGGCTGGCATTCAGCATGAGACCCATGCTGTTGCTGTTTGCCTTGACGCTGCCATCGGCGGCCAGAACGAAATCCTGTCCGGCGACCGCCTGGCCAACGCGAAGATCGGGCAGCGCGATTGCGTCGATATTGACGGCGATCGGCAGCGAAAACCCGCTGCTGCCTGCCGTTTGCGTTTCCTGCGCGGGGGCTGCCGTCGAAACCGGCAGACGCTGGAAATCGACGACATCGGCGGCGATACGATCGACGTGGAACGTGCCTGTCAGCAAGGACAGCGGGGACCAATCCACGGTAAGGTTCTGGACCTTGGCATAAACGCCTTTCGTGTCTGCCACCGTAATGGCACCAACCCTCAGGTTTCCGTCGAGCAGCCCGGAAGGCGCTGCGATGGTAATGGTGCGGTCGGGTGTCGAGGCGAGCTTTGCCACCTGGTCGACGGCATAGGTCGTTGCGGAGGGGACGAGGCCGACGATGAGCACAGCCGCGATCACGAGCAAAAGGATCGCCACGACCGCGTAAGCGATCCAGCGTACCAATCTCCCGAGGATTCGAATCAATATGCTCATGAAAGCGACAGTAACCTCAATTTTGTAACCGTGTGCTGAAACGTCCGCGACAACTATACGGCTTGTCAGAAGGCCTGACCGATGCCGGCATAGATGCCATAAGATGTGCCATTGTCATATTTCTTCAATGGAACGGCGACATCGAGTCTGATCGGACCGAAGGGCGTAGCGTAGCGCAGGCCGACGCCAGCGCCAATGCGCAGATCGGAAAAGTCCGGGAAGCTGGTGTCGGTAACGCTTCCCATGTCGACAAAGGGTACGACGCCGATCGTATCGGTGATCTTCACGCGGGCTTCGAAAGAGGCGGTCACATAGGAGCGTCCGCCCGTTTCGTCACCATTGGAATTATAGGGTGAGATCTCCTGATAGCCGTAGCCGCGCACCGAGCCGCCGCCGCCGGCATAGAAGCGCCGTGTGGCCGGAATATCCTCGATATTGTTCGCGCCCAGCAGCGAGCCGGCTGCAAGCTTGCCGGCAAAGACGACGTTGTCGTTGGCGCCGATGCCCTTGTAGCCGGTGATGGAACCCTCGAACGAGCTGAAGATCGTGCCGCCCATCGCTTCATAGCTCGGCTTGGCGCCGACAGACGCGCGATAACCCTCCGTCGGGTCCAGCTTGTTGTCGCGCGTGTCGCGTACGTATTCGAGCGGGATCGCGACCGTCAGATAGTTGTGTTTTCCGAAGGCGTCGGTGGTATCCGATTCATAGGAGATCTCGCCGCCGGCGGAGACGGTATCCTGATCGTTGATTTCATAAGCAAGGCTGCCGCTTGCCGTCGCCGTATTGGCGTCGTAGGCGTCCGGATGCAGGCTCTGCAGCTTGAGGCCGGCCGTGAAGGTCGCCGAAGGATAGAAGGTGGCGGGTCTGACATAGGTGATGCCGGCCGTGTAATCGAACTGGCCCACATCGGTCGTCTCGCCGATGCGGGAGATGGAGCCCTCGATGCGCAGCGAATCCGCGCGGCCGGTCAGGTTGCGGTGTCCCCAATAGCCCTGCAGGCCGAAACCGTCGATGGTGGAATATTGTGCGCCAACGCCGAAGAAGCGCTGCTTGCCTTCCGAGACTTCAATAGTCGTCGGGATGCTGCCATCCGGCGCGAGCTTGTCTGCCTCGCGAATGGTGACGCTGGAAAAGACGCCGAGTTTTCTCAAACGGTCCGACGCCTTCTTCAATTCGTCGGGAGAGTAAGGCTTGCCTTCATTGATGCGGGCGTAGCGCTTGATGAAATCCGGGTCGACCGATTTCTGGCCAGTAACGCCGACATTGCCGAAGGGAGCGACGGGGCCGCTTTCGACCTTCAGCGATACGTCGACGGTGTCGGTCGCATGGTCGGCGATGACGTCGCGCTTGTCGAGTCTGGCGAGCGGATGTCCCTCGTTCTTGAAATCGGCGACCATCTTGTCGCCGGCCTTCAGGATCGTCAGAGAGCCTGCATCGCCGCCGCGCACGAGCCCGTAATTCGCCGGGTCCAGCCTGGCGGCGTCGCCCTGAAGGCTTACTCTGCCGAGTTTGAAGACCGGGCCCGGATCGATGGCGATGGTCACCGCGACCGGCTTGGCGCGGCTGAAGGTCGGCGTCGGTGGCAGTGCATCGAGCGGGGTGCCGTTGATGGTGATGGTAACCACGCCGCCGTAGCGAGCCTTTTCATAGAGGACGGCGATCAGCCGGTCGCGATCGTCACGCGCCTTTACGACGACGCCGAGATCGCCGGATACGGGCTTCTTCTCGTCGGCAATCAGCATCGAACTGTCGTTCAACGCGTCCTTCAGATCCTTGTCGAGATTGTCGGCCTTGAAATCGACCGTGTAGCGAACGGGATCGGAAACCTGGTCCGCCGTTTCGTCCTCTCCCCAGAGCTTTATCCCAAAGAGTTTAAATGCAAAGGCATTTCCGGCACATATTGGACCGAGCGCAAGCACTGCCGCAACCGCTGCCACGGTTCCTGCCCGCCGATACGCAATACTCTTCCTCGGTTCAGTTCTTTTATGCATACGCCGCTTTACGGTTACATGAGAACTTACTCAGTTTGACGTTTCCCGGGAGTTAACGCGCGGCCACCATAGAGGCAAAAATCTCTCAGGTGTACCTTTTTGAAGTAAAAACGTGGAAAATATGCCCATTATTTGGGTGAAACGCTGATGTTTCCGCCAGATTTCCATATATTCGAGCGGTCTGAAAAATAGTTTCCAAGGGGTGTCCCGGCCATGTGGCAGGCGGGTTTGGGGTCGGTGTCACAACCTTTTATCGGCCGGAATCAAAAAGTCCCGGACTTGCGGTCCGGGACTTTCGAAAACGCCGTACTGGGATCGATCAGTAGCCGCCGTAACCGCCGCCGTAGCCACCGCGATAGCCGCCGCGCGGGCAATCGTCGATGTAGCGGCGACCATAGCGGTCGCGGTAGTAGCACTGGCCGGGTTGCTCCTGGACGCTGCCGATAACGGCGCCGGAGACGCCGCCGATGGCCGCGCCGACCGCCGCACCGCGGACGTTGCCGGTGACTGCGCCGCCGATGATGGCGCCGGATGCTGCACCGATGCCTGCGCCCTGTTCGGTCGGCGTGCAGCTTGCGATAGACAAGCCGACCAATGCGAGCATAAGAACTTTCTTCATTGACTCTCTCCAACGTTAGTTAAGCCGAACCCCGGCCAACGTCGTCCCATTCTTCAGCTCCACCACGATGGGCTGTCTTTCAGTCCTGCAATGATGAAAAATATCGTGCAAAATATGATTGTCCATTGGCTGCCAATAGTTTTTTTGTTGCCGAACATAGGCCGCTTCGTATCCGGAGAATAAAACGACGGCGCGAAGCAGAAAATCCGCGACTGCTCTAAAGTAGAGGTTGATTGGACTGCAAAAAAGTCAAATGATGCCGCTTGCCTCTGGAGGAGAGGCGAGGAGGAAAATATGGCAAAGGTGACTTTGACGGTGAACGGCCGTTCGGTCAGCGGCGAGTGCGAGGATCGTACGCTGCTTGTCCATTTCATCAGGGAAAAACTCGGCCTGACCGGAACCCATGTCGGCTGCGATACCAGTCAGTGCGGCGCCTGTGTCATCCACATGGATGGCAAGTCGGTGAAGAGCTGTTCGATCCTGGCCGTTCAGGCTTCCGGCTCCAAGATCACAACCATCGAGGGTCTGGCCGCCAATGGCGAGCTGCACCCGGTCCAGGCCGCCTTCAAGGAGCATCATGGCCTGCAATGCGGCTTCTGCACCCCGGGCATGGTGATGGCATCGGTCGACATGATCAATCGTCACGGCGGCAAGCTGGACGAAAAGACCGTTCGCAGCGAACTCGAGGGCAATATCTGTCGATGCACCGGCTATCACAACATCGTCAAGGCGGTGCTTGCAGCCAATGCCGAGATGAATGCCGCCAAGCAGGCGGCTGAATAGAGTTTCACCGAGACCGTCTGGCAGAGCGCCGATGATCGTCGTCTTGGCGTGATGCCAGGCCCGCAACCCCGATGGGAGGATGTGATGGGCGTGGAAGGCATTGGTGCGCGCGTGGCGCGCAAGGAAGACAAGCGATTTCTGACGGGCAAGGGGCGCTACACCGACGACATGGTGACGCCGGGCATGAAATATGCCTATTTCGTCCGCAGCCCGCATGCGCATGCAAAGATCAAAAGCATCGATACGACCGCGGCTTTGGCCATGCCTGGCGTGATCGGCGTGTTCGACGGCAAGCAATTGCTTGATGATGGTATCGGCAACCTGATCTGTGGCTGGATGATCCATTCCAAGGACGGGTCGCCGATGAAGATGGGCGCCTGGCGTCCCCTGGCGGCCGATACGGTGCGCTATGTCGGCGACGCGGTTGCCATCGTCGTTGCCGACAGTCTCGGCGAGGCGCGCGATGCCGCGGAGGCCGTGGCGGTCGATTACGAGGAGCTGCCCGCCGTCGTCGAGGCGGTGGATGCGCTGAAAGCGGGCGCGCCGCAAATCCATCCGGAAGCGCCCGATAACCTGATCTTCGACTGGGAACTGGGCGATGCGGCGGCGACCGACAAGGCGATTGCCGAGGCAACCCATGTCACCGAGATCGAGATCCACAACAACCGGCTTTCGCCGAATGCCATGGAGCCGCGCGCCACGCTCGGCATCTACGATGCGGCCGAAGACCATTATACCTGCTACACGACGAGCCAGAACCCGCATGTGGCGCGGCTGGTCATGAGCGCCTTCTACAATGTCGCCCCCGAAAACAAGCTGCGTGTCATCGCGCCCGACGTCGGCGGCGGCTTCGGCTCGAAGATCTACATCTACCCGGAGGAAATCGTCTGCCTCTGGGCATCGAAGAAGACCGGCGTGCCGGTGAAATGGACGGCCGACCGCACGGAAGCTTTCCTGACCGACGCCCATGGCCGGGATCATGTCTCCAAGGTCAAGATGGCCTTCGATGCGCAGAACCGCATCACGGCGCTGAAGGTCGACACGATCGCCAATCTCGGCGCCTATATGTCGCTGTTCTCTTCGTGCGTGCCGACTTATCTTTATGCGACGCTGCTGTCAGGCCAGTATGCGATCCCGGCGATTCATGCCAATGTCCGCACGGTCTATACCAACACCGTGCCGGTCGATGCCTATCGCGGCGCGGGACGTCCGGAGGCGACCTATCTTCTGGAGCGTACGGTCGAAACGGCGGCGCGCGAACTCGGCGTCTCGCCGGCGGAATTGCGGCGGATCAATTTTGTCCGCACCTTCCCTCACCAGACGCCCGTCATCATGAACTACGATGCCGGCGACTACGAGGCCTCGCTCAATGCCGCCATGCAGCAAGCGGATTGGGATGGTTTTCCTTCGCGCAAGGCGAAGGCAGCCGCCCGCGGCATGAAGCGCGGCATCGGTATGAGCTGCTATATCGAGGCCTGCGGCCTTGCGCCGTCGCAGGCCGTCGGCGCGCTCGGTGCCGGCGTCGGCCTTTGGGAATCCGCCGAGGTGCGGGTGAACGCGGTCGGGACCATCGAAGTGCTCACGGGCTCGCACAGCCACGGGCAGGGACATGAGACCACCTTCGCGCAGCTCGTCGCCGACCGGCTCGGCGTGCCGATCGACAGCGTCTCCATCGTCCATGGCGATACCGACAAGGTGCAGATGGGCATGGGCACCTATGGCTCCCGCTCGGGCGCCGTCGGCATGTCCGCCGTCGTCAAGGCGCTCGACAAGGTGGAGGCGAAGGCGAAGAAGATCGCCGCGCATCTGATGGAGGCAGACGAAAGCGATATCGTCATCGAGAACGGCGAAGTGAAGGTGGCGGGCACCGACAAATCGCTGCCCTGGTTCCAGGTGGCGCTGGCGTCCTACACCGCGCATAACCTGCCCGCCGGCATGGAGCCGGGCCTGAAGGAAACCGCCTTCTACGATCCGGCGAACTTCACCTTCCCGGCCGGCTGCTACATCTGCGAGGTGGAGGTGGATCCGGAGACCGGCAAGACCGAGATCGTGCAGTTCGTCGCGGCCGACGACTTCGGCAACATCATCAATCCGATGATCGTCGAGGGGCAGGTGCATGGCGGCATCGCGCAGGGTATCGGCCAGGCGCTGCTGGAAGGCGTGCATTACGACGAGAGCGGCCAGCTTCTGACGGCAAGCTTCATGGACTACACCATGCCGCGCGCGGACGATCTGCCGTCCTTCCAGCTTTCGCACCAGAATACGCCGTGCCCGAACAATCCGCTGGGCGTGAAGGGATGCGGCGAGGCGGGCGCCATAGGCTCCCCGCCGGCGCTGATAAATGCCATCACCGATGCGATCGGCAACAACACGCTGACCATGCCGGCCACACCGCTCAAGGTGTGGGAAGCGGCACGGGCTGCTGGCTGAGAGGAGGACAGGACATGTACGCAACGAATTATCATCGCGCCTCCTCGGTCGACGAAGCCGTGAAGCTTCTGTCTGATGCCGACGAAGGCAAATACGTCTCCGGTGGCATGACGCTGATCGCGACCATGAAACAGCGTCTGGCATCGCCGAGCGATCTCGTCGATCTCAGGCATATCCCTTCGATCAAGGGAATCCGTGTCGATGGCCGCAGGGTCACGATCGGCGCGGCGACCACCCATGCGGAAGTTGCCTCTTCGGCAGCGATCCGCACGGTCTGTCCGGCGCTTTGCGATCTTGCCGGCATGATCGGCGATCCGCATGTCCGGCATATGGGCACGATCGGTGGGTCCATCGCCAACAATGATCCGGCCGCCGATTATCCGGCGGCTATGCTGGCGCTGAATGCCACCATCGTCACCGATCGCCGCCAGATCGCGGCCGACGACTTCTTTCGGGGCCTGTTCGAGACGGCGCTGGAAGGGGCGGAGCTTATCACCTCCATCGCCTTCGATGCGCCGGAGCGGGCAGGCTATGCCAAATTTCCCAATCCCGCCTCGCGCTATGCGTTGACGGGGGTCTTCGTCGCCAAGGGGGCAGGGGGCGTGCGCGTTGCCATTACCGGTGCCGGCGCGGACGGCGTGTTCCGCCATGCCGAACTGGAACAGGCGCTTGCGGTCCACTGGCTGCCGGACGCAGTTACCGGCGTGACAGTGGACCCATCGGCGCTGCTCTCCGACCTGCACGCCACGGCCGAATATCGCGCCAATCTGATCAAGGTCATGGCCAAGCGCGCCGTAGCTGCTGTCTAGATTCGCCATGAACAGGCCGGAGCGGCGGGGTTTACCCGCCGCTCCGGATAGAGTGTTTCCAGCACGGTTTCGATTGTCAATTTGACGTGAATGGTTATTCTTGTCTGGAATTATTCAAAATTAGTGGCCATTTGCCGCAGCGGGCGCGAAAGCAATGCGGAGGGGTTGACGTGTGAACCGGCATTCTCGAAAACGGTCGCACGGTACTGGAGCAGATGATGGATTTCGAAGCATTTTTTAAAGGCGAGCTGGAAGGTCTTCACAATGAAGGCCGCTACCGGGTCTTCGCAGATCTGGAACGCCGCCGTGGCAATTTCCCGCGCGCTGTCAGACATACCCCGAACGGCCCGCAGGAAGTGACCGTCTGGTGCTCCAACGACTATCTCGGCATGGGCCAACACCCCAAGGTGATTGAGGCGATGAAAGAAGCCATCGATCACTGTGGCGCGGGTGCGGGAGGCACCCGGAATATTTCTGGCACCAACCACTACCATGTTCTGCTCGAGCAGGAACTCGCCGATCTCCACGGCAAGGAATCCGCGCTGATCTTCACCTCGGGCTACATCTCCAACTGGGCGACGCTCGGCACGCTTGGCGCGCGCATTCCCGGTCTCATCATCTTCTCGGATGCGCTGAACCACGCTTCAATGATCGAAGGCATTCGCTATGCGAAGTGCGACAAGGTCATCTGGAAGCATAACGATCTCCACGATCTCGAAGCCAAGTTGAAGGCTGCCGATCCCAAGGCGCCGAAGCTGATCGCCTTCGAGAGCGTCTATTCCATGGATGGCGATATCGCCCCCATCAATGAAATCTGCGATCTCGCCGACAAGTACGGCGCGATGACCTATCTCGACGAAGTGCATGCCGTCGGTATGTACGGCCCGCGCGGCGGCGGTATTGCCGAGCGCGAGGGACTGATGGATCGCCTGACCGTCATCGAAGGCACGCTCGGCAAGGCATTCGGCGTTATGGGCGGTTACATCGCCGCTTCGACCGCACTCTGTGATTTCATCCGGTCGTTTGCCTCCGGCTTCATCTTCACGACCTCGCTGCCGCCGGCGCTGGCTGCGGGCGCCGTCGCCTCGATCCAGCACCTCAAGGTCAGCCAGTTCGAACGCATGCGCCATCAGGATCGCGTGCGCAGGCTGCGTGCGCAACTCGATGCGGCCGGCATTCCGCATATGCCGAACCCGAGCCACGTGGTTCCGGTCATGGTCGGCGATGCCGCCAAGTGCAAGTGGATTTCGGATCTGCTGCTCGACGCCGGCGTCTATGTGCAGCCGATCAATTATCCCACCGTGCCGAAGAAAACCGAGCGCTTGCGCATCACGCCGACGCCGCTGCATTCGGATGGCGATATCGAACAGCTGGTCGGTGCGCTGCACGCGCTCTGGTCTCGCTGTGCGCTCGCAAGGGCCGTTGCGTAAGGAAAGCTTCCTCTCAGAGCCCAGGGGTTTCTGCCAGAAATCGGAACGGCGGATGAGCCAGGCGTGCTGTTAAGCTGCCATAAATTGTAAGCGACTACTTACGCGTTACGCAGCCTTTTCCCGCTGGGCGACGAGCACGGCGGCACGGCTGCGCGCCTCGGCGTCGGCGGCAAAGACGGCATCCATGGTCTCGGCGCTGCCGGTCGCGATCATCTCGTCCATGACAGCCTCGGCGATATCGGCCATTTCCAGGAAGCCGATGCGGCCATCGACGAAGGCGTGGAAGGCGATCTCTTCGGCCGCATTCATGATGGCGCCCTGCAGGCCGCCGCGCTCCAGCGCCGTGCGGGCAAGGCGCAATGCCGGGAAGCGAACCTCGTCCGGCGCCTCGAAATCGAGCCTTGCAAGCTTGGCGAAGTCCAGCCGGTCGACGCTGAGCCTGGTGCGGGCGGGATAGGTCAGCGCGTAGCCAATGGCGGTGCGCATGTCGGGACAGCCGAGCTGCGCCAGAATGGAGCCGTCCGTATAGCCGACCATGGAATGAATGACGGATTGCGGGTGGACCACGACTTCGATCTGATCGGGCCGCACGTTGAACAGGTGCTTGGCCTCGATCATCTCCAGCGCCTTGTTGAACATGGAGGCGCTGCCGATGGAGATCTTGAAGCCCATCGACCAGTTGGGATGGGCGCGCGCGATCGCCGGCGTGACATTGGCCATCTGCTCGCGCGTCCAGGTGCGGAAGGGGCCGCCGGATGCTGTGAGGATGATGCGCTCCACCGCGTGCTGCTGGTCGTCTTCCAGTGCCTGGAAGATGGCGCTGTGTTCGCTGTCGACGGGGATCAGGCGGCCGCCGCCCTCGGCAACGGCGCGCACGAAGAGATCACCTGCCGAGACGAGACATTCCTTGTTGGCGAGCGCGATATCGGCGCCGCGGCGGGCGGCGGCCAGCGTCGGCGCAAGACCGGCGGTGCCGACGATCGCCGCCATGACCCATTCCGATTGCATGGAAGCAGCCTCGATCAAGGCGTTCTTGCCCGCGCCGACGGCAATGCCTGTCCCGGCGAGCGTATCCTTCAGCTCCTGATAGCGCTCTTCATTGGCCGTCACCGCGAAAGCGGCGCCGCAGGCCTTGGCCTGCTCGGCCAGCAGGCCGATATTGTCATGCCCGGTGATCGCGGCGATATCGAAGGCGTCACGTCCGCCAAGCTGGGCGATGACGTCGAGTGTATTCTGGCCGATGGAGCCGGTCGAACCCAATATCGTCAGGCGGCGACGCGCCTTGCTGCCGGTATTCATTCAGGTATCCGCATTTGCTGCTGTTCCCCCAAGGCTCTACAGGGGATTGCGTGGAGCGGCAAGTCCGCAGCCATGCAACCGCTCCTCTGCCAGCACCCGCGAAAAGCGAGCGTGCGAATTAGTCATATTTTTTTCGATCTCCATTGAACCAAATGCAAACTGCCGCGTTTTCCGACCACCTGAAGGCGGAGGACGATGAATGGTTTTCAAGGCGGCAACGTTTCATGGCATGGAGCTCTATCTGGAAAACGACCAGGCCAGGCGCTCGGCGCTGGAATCTGCGGTTGCCAATGCGCTCGCCGTTGCCGGCGGAATCGATGCTTCCGATGTCACCGTGATTGCTGCGGGTCAGGAAATCCGCCTGCACGGTTCGGTCGCGACTTCCCAGGAGGTGACGCGGGCAACCGCGGTCGCGGAATCCATTCCCGGGGTGCGGTTGGTGAGGAACAGGATTGCTGTAGGTTAAAGCGCCAACTTGAGTCCACGTTCGTCCTGCGCTCGGCAGGGGGCGGAGCCGCATTCCATCCTCGGGGGATACAATGCCGCTGCATGTTGCTCTTGTTATCTTCTAACGGATCTTCGGGTCAATATTGCGGTCACGTCGCCAATAACGGAGCGCTCGCGGTTTTACACACGCATTGATGCTAAAAGGCTTTTTCCGGCGCAAACGGCTGAGTTTTACAGCTAAGTACCTGAGCCATATGCATTAAGTCGAGCTTCCCAAGCTGATGCTCGTTATATGTCCTCGTCAGGATCAGGTTCTTGGTCTGGATGGTATGGTATTGAGTTAATGAAGGCAAAAAGCTCATCAAACGATGCTTTTCGCTCGCGCTCGCCGCTTAGCTTCAGAAAACGACCGGACGCTCCTAGATCAGAGCAGTTCAACCCTAGAAGCATAGCGGCTGCGTTGATCTCATCCGCTGACTTCTCAAAGGCAGGATTCTGATTTCCCAAATCAAAAATCTCAAATCGCATCGGCTTTGAAGACATTGCACCCTCCCGCATTCCCGGCTCAAAGTGCAATCTAGATACGAAGCCTCCTGCTTGCAACGCAACCAATGAAATGAGTTATCGCAGATAACAGCTGAACATGCTGCATTTAGTTTGGGGACATTCCAAATTCCAGAAGATCCCGGCCATATTGATTTAATGTATATGTTACGGTGGTGCCGCTCGGCACGCCTGCAACGTTTCCCCAATCTTCAGAAACTGCTCTTAAAAAGCCTGCGGTTTCTAAGGTCGCAGAGACATCTGGATTCTTTCCGATGCTCTCATGGCGAAATTCCCACAGCGATTTCAGATCGGGTGAATACACTCCGTTAACAAGCGAAGCTATTCGCTTTGCCGTCTCGAGCTTCAATTTCTTTTCTATCGCAGCCCTGAACAGTCGGCCAACTATTACAGGCTTCTCCAAGTCATCCATTTTGTCGATTAGGAATAGAATGTTAGTTCCAAATTCGTGGAGTTTATCATCGGACTTCAGATTTTCAACGAACGCTGCCATGTCCGCTTTTGAAGCCCTGTCCATCTCCTCGAAGATCAATTTCGTTTTTGATAGAAAAAGTTGATCGCGTATAGATCTATAGATCTTTGCTGACTTGAGTATAGGGCCAACTACAGGAATCAGTTCCGCGATATCTGAAGCGATATCGACTATGTCGCCAAAGAGGTCGACGACCTCATCTGATACATTTTCCTTACCCACTGCGTTCCTCAGATCAATAAAGAAGTTGCGCCGCCATAACCGGGCCGACATCCTGTAGCATTGCGTTCCGTTACTCAACAAACGAGACGCCAACCATAGGCTTGCTTACCTTCAGGGCGTCTGCAAACTTTCTGCAAAGTTGCGAAAACTAAGCTGAAAGATAAACATCCAACTGTTTGATAAACAAGCAGAAAATTCGGAAGAGTGTTTTTGATCCTCGACCCTTAGCAGGGGAGCGCCTTCGACCGCTAGGCAAAGCCGTCATCGACCTCTTGGGTTGGTGGTAGTAAGCCACCCCTCTTGAGTGGATCGAGTTGAGGCCGAATACTATGCCAATTACGGAGTAGCTTCGCGATGTACTTCTTTCCCTCAGGTCCCTTCGCTTCTTGAATCGCGGTATCGTCAAAGGGCATTCTCTGTCGCTTAGCGTAAGCTTCCTCTGCACCTTTTATTCCCCACTCAATAATTTCGGAGGCGCTAAGGAAGCCCCCCTTTTCCTCGGCCTGCGCTGTCATGGTTTCCGCCAATATCAATTGGCGCAGCGGCGGTGATGGATGGGGCCGTTGTGCATCGAGGTCGAAATTCACAGCCTTATCGAAAACACGGAAAAGCAGGTGGAGCGAAAATGCTGTCATTATTAGACTTGTCATGCCATGGCCAAAATCTTCCCAAGCGGGGTTCACAACCGGAAAAGGACACGAGAAAACGGTATAGTTAAAGACGTTTGTGGCGGCGAAGGCATCGGCATCGAACTCCAGCGTCTGCCGGTCGAGGTTGCCAAGAGTCCCATCAGGAAAGGCAGTCACCTCGTCCATTGTTGCGATCCCATGTCGCTCAACCAAGCTTGTGTGCCCATGCCATACATGCCCAAGTTCATGCATGAAGATGAAGTGCATCCCGCAACGATAAAGCCATGTCGCCGCTGCCGGCCGGTAAGGTTCGTCAATCCAAGTGAGGACTGGTAGGTCCAAAACATCATGGAAGAGGTCGCGAAGCGATTTCACTGCTTCCCAGCTAATCGCAATCACATCAGCGCCTTCGAAAATGGTGGCAAAAGCATTAACCTGATGCGAGTCGTAGAATCCGATCTCAATTTTGAGCCCTGGGTTCCGGCTCCTGCCATGCTCCTCATTGAGCCAATTGAAAAAACCGAGCGATTTGGACACCTCAACTTGATCAGTTGAATTTAACGCCCCTCGATCGAGTGGTTTTCGCCCGCGCGCTTCGCACATCCGTTCAAACAAACTATCCATCGAATTCCAACCTCAGAACTGGAACGAGCGCTGAGAGACAGCGCATCGGAATTTGTGGTGCGCAGCGCATATGCCATTCCCCTGCTTCGTCCAGCGCCCTTCATGTGCCAATCATGCGCCACCGAATCCTCGCCAACGTCGGAAAATCACTGTAAATGCTGGTAATTCTCGTAGACGGCTGGCACACGAAAATGGCGCCAAAACCGTTCTAAATTATTGAAATCTATGGTGATCTCGACGCGATTCGAACGCGTGACCCTCAGATTAGGAATCTGATGCTCTATCCTGCTGAGCTACGAGACCACTCGGCATGATCCATACAAAAGCCAAGGCCCGAAGCCAAGCCTTTTTGCGTCGTGGAGACAATCTGTCTTGAGCGGGCTCCGCGCAGCCTTAAAGACCACGCGGAGGTATCGAGGCAGGCCTCAGGCGTTGAGGCGCTGTTCGGCGAGCCGCACCCAGTAGGAAATGCCGTGGGCGATGGCTTCGTCGTTGAAGTCGTAGGCCGGATTGTGCAGGCCGGCGCTGTCGCCGTTGCCGACGAAGATGAAGGCGCCGGGACGGGCGAGCAGCATGTAGGAGAAATCCTCGCCGCCCATCATCGGGTCGATATTCGGGATGACATTGCCCGCGCCAGCGATTTCCTCGGCGACGGCGATTGCGTGATCGGTTTCGTCGGCATGGTTGAAGGTGACCGGGTAGTTGCGGTGGAATTCGATCTCGGCCTCTGCACCGTGGCTCGCGGCGATGCCGGAAACGATCTGCTTGAAGCGCCGTTCGGCGAGATCACGCATTTCGGGATCGAGGGTGCGCACCGTGCCGCCGAAGCTTGCATCGTTCGGGATGACGTTATGCGCGTTGCCGGCGTTGAACTTGGTGACGGAAACCACCACCGATTTCAGCGGGTCGGCGCTGCGCGAGGCGATGAGCTGCAGGTTGGAAACGATCTGGGCGCCGATGGCGATCGGATCGATCGTTTTATGCGGCATGGCCGCATGGCCGCCGAGCCCCTTGATGGAGACGGTGAATTCATCCGTCGCCGCCATGATCGGGCCCTTACGGATGGCGAAATGGCCGACGGGCAGGCCCGGCATGTTGTGCATGCCGTAGACCTCAGCGATCTCGAAGCGCTCCATCATGCCGTCCTTGACCATGGCGTCGCCGCCGGCGCCGCCTTCTTCGGCCGGCTGGAAGATGACGGCGATATTGCCGTTGAAGGTCCGGTTTTCGGCGAGGTATTTCGCAGCACCCAGCAGCATGGCGGTGTGGCCGTCATGGCCGCAGGCATGCATCTTCCCTGGTGTTTCTGAAGCATAGGGCTTGCCGGTGATCTCGGTCAGCGGCAGGGCGTCCATGTCGGCGCGCAGGCCGATCGTGCGGCCCGAAGCCTTGCCGCGGATCAGCCCGACGACGCCGGTGCGGCCGATGCCGGTCACAACTTCGTCAACGCCGAAGGCGCGCAGTTTCTCGGCCACGAAGGCGGCCGTATTTTCAACGGCATAGAGGAGTTCCGGATGTGCATGGATATGGCGGCGCCACTCGGTCACTTCGCCCTGGAGTTCTGCGGCCCTTTTCAAGATCGGCATGCTGATTTTCCTGCTGCTCAATATCGATTCTGGTTCAATTCACGGATCCGCCGCACGGCCCTGACCAGCTTATAGCGGCCTTTGCGGTGTGCTGACGGCAAATAAAGTCGTCAATCGCCTTTGCCTTCTCCTAGCCATATAGGTTAAATAGACGAAGCTTTCGAGAAAATTCCGGACTTCTGAAGGATAGATCGTGCCGACGAAGCAGAATCGTTTGTATGCCGCCCTGCGGCTCGCTCCTATGGCCGCAGCAGCATCCATGCTTTTCCTGTCGGCTGCTGGCACAGCCGCAGCCAATCCGCATATTCTCGTCGATGTCAGCACGGGACGTGTTCTCGACCAGCAGGAGGCGTTTCGCCGCTGGTATCCCGCCTCGCTCACCAAGCTGATGACGACCTATGTGACCTTCCGGGCCATTCAGTCCGGCCAGGTCAGGCTCGATACGCCCGTCGTCATGTCGAAGCTTGCGGCGGCACAGCCGCCCGCGAAGATGTACTTCAAGCCGGGCCAGAAGATGACGCTCGACAACGCCTTGAAGATGATGCTGGTCAAATCGGCCAACGATCTCGCCATGGCCGTCGCAGAGACGGTCGGCGGTTCGCAGCAGGGCTTCGTGGCGCTGATGAATGCGGAAGCCGCCCGCCTCGGCATGCGCGACTCGCATTTCATCAACCCGAACGGCCTTCCCGGCAAGGGGCAATATACGACGGCGCGCGATCTTGCGATCCTCAGCGTCGCGCTACGCCGCGAGTTCCCGCAATATGCCGGCTATTTCTCGCTCGAGGGCTTCACCAACGGCGTGAAGCAGGTGCCGAACATCAATATGCTCATCGGCCGCTTCGACGGCGCCGACGGCATGAAGACCGGCTTCATCTGCGCGGCCGGTTTCAACCAGATCGCATCGGCAACCCGCAACGGCCGCACGCTGATCTCGGTCGTGCTCGGAACCGACAGCCTGGCGGCACGCGCCGACGATTCCGCCAATCTCCTGGAAAAGGGCTTCCAGAACCAGCTGTCGACCCGCGACACGCTGTCGACCCTCAGGCCCGATGCGCCGCTTGCAGCCGACGTCGCCGATGTCACCGCCGACATCTGCAGCACCAAGGGCGCGCAGGCGCGCAGCGAGACCCGCGATCCCTTCGGCCGCACCAAGGTGCAGTCGCCCTATATTCATGAAATGGATCACGAGCCCAATTTCGTCTATGCCGGCCTGATCGGCGGCCAGGATGTCGCGACTGCCGCCAAGGGCGACAAGGACGATGTCGCGGCCAGAGGCGACAAGGCAATCAGGGACAGCAAAATCGCCATTTCCGGCGGCGCATCCGGTGTGCCTATCCCGATGCCGCGTCCCACTTTCTAATATCGGACAGGAATCATGAGCGTTTCGCAGCAAAGAGTGCCGGTTGCCATCCTGACCGGCTTCCTCGGTGCGGGTAAATCGACCCTGCTCAACCGCATCCTCAAGGATGAGGCCATGCGCGATGCGGCCGTCATCATCAACGAGTTCGGCGATGTCAGCATCGATCATCTGCTGGTCGAGAGTTCCGGCGATGCCATCATCGAGCTTTCCGATGGCTGCCTGTGCTGCACGGTGCGCGGCGAGCTGGTGGATACGCTGGCGAACCTGATGGACGCGATGCAAACCGGCCGCATCCGGCCGCTGAAGCGCGTCGTCATCGAAACGACCGGCCTTGCCGATCCTGCTCCCGTCATGCAGTCGATCATGGGCAATCCGATCATTGCGACCAATTTCGATCTCGATGGCGTCGTTACCGTCGTCGATGCGGTCAATGGGCTGCAGACGCTCGACAATCATGAAGAAGCGCGCAAGCAGGTAGCGGTTGCGGACCGCTTGATCGTGTCCAAGACCGGGATCGCCGGCGCCGTGCCGGAAGCGCAGCTGGAGAGCAGGCTGAGGGCGCTCAATCCGCGTGCGCAGATCCTGAATGCCGATAGCGACGAGGCTGGCCGCGTCGCCATTCTCGTCAACGGCCTTTACGACCCGGCCTCGAAGATCGCGGATGTCGGCCGCTGGCTGCAGGACGAGCTGAAAGCGGACGACGATCATCATCACCATGATGAGCACGATCACCACGACCATGATCATCATCACGGCGATCATGGACACCACCATCACCATCATGCGCATCACCACGGCCACCGGCATCAGCACGCCCATGATGTCACCCGCCATGACGGCTCGATCCGATCCTTCTCGATCGTCGAGACGCAGCCCATCGATCCCACAGCGCTCGAAATGTTCATCGACCTCCTTCGTTCGGCGCATGGCGAAAAGCTCCTGCGCATGAAGGCGATCGTTGCCGTATCGGACCGGCCGGAGCGTCCTGTCGTTCTGCATGGCGTGCAGAACATCTTCCATGCGCCGGTTCGGCTGCCGGCCTGGCCCGATCCCGAAGACCGGCGGACGCGCATGGTCATCATCACCAAGGATCTGCCTGAGGATTTTGTGAAGGGCCTGTTCGACGCCTTCCTCAGCAAGCCGCGCGTCGATACGCCTGACAGGGCGGCGCTGGAGGACAATCCGCTCGCCGTGCCGGGGATGAAATTTTAGTTTCAGCCTTTGATATCTAGTAATCCACCTCGCTCTGAAAGCTCCTTCTCCCCAGTGGGGAGAAGGAGTGTGCGGCAGCGTACCTGCCTCATATGCGATTGCCCTCATGGTGAGGCGAGAGCGTAGCGATCCTCGAATCACGAGGATGGCCATCATGTCTCGCCAATCAGCCCCTGCGGATCACGAAGCGATGGCCGCTTTCCGTCCTCTCGCTCAGGAGAAGCGTGTGGCCCTTCTCATTGCAGAGATGCGGGATATCGATGGCGGCAAGCGGGTCTGTCGTCTCGACGGTCAAGGTCGCGCCGCTTTCCATGCCGCGCAAGCGCTTCTCCGTCTTGATCGCCGGGTAGGGGCATTTCAGCCCGCGCAGATCATAGATCCCGTTATCCGAGCTATTCACTCTTGGCCCAGAACTTCCAGAAAGGCGGCTTCTTGGCTTCCGTCTGCGCGGTCTCGACAGGCGGAGGCGGCGCGTAGGCGAGCGGATTGACGGCCTGGTTCATCGGGTTTGCCATGGGGATCGGCACATTGGCCGGCATATTGGCTGCCACCACAGGGCCGCTCGGCTGCTGGGCAGTCGCGTCGGGAGCCGCAGTCGCGACGCGGATGCTTGCGGTCGGCGGATTGGCGGTCGGGTTCGCCACCGTGCCGCCCCGCGCAATCTGCTGCGCCGATTGGTTGGATACCATCGATTCCAGATCGGCGACCTTCATCATCTTGCCGGCGGCAAGCGCGGTGCCCGTGGGAGCATAGGCAAGATCGTGCCCCTTGCGCTGCTTGGCGACGATGGCCTTGCGCTCGGCTTCAGTCGGATCGTACCAGGCCATGCCGTCGAATTTCTTCGAGGCCATGGCATAATCGGCCTGGTATTGCTTGTCATAGGTCGCAAGCGCCACCTGCAGGGCTGGCGGCGTGGTCATGACAGGGCATTTTCCGCCGGCATTGAACGGTCCGCTGGCCTGCTGGTTGAAGACGTATTTCTTCTCACACACCTCGACCTCGGGCGGCCGCTTGGTGACCTCGAAATTGTCGTAACCGACCTTCAGCATCTTCCAGAAGTCGATATTGGGGCTGAGGCGGTGCTTCCACATATTCTCCGCCGTCATGCGGAAGGGGAAGGCCTCGAGCTGAATCGCCTTCTGGCCGCCCTTGAAGGCGTCGCGCGCGAAGGCGTAGATTTCCAGCACCTGCTGGTCTGTCATCGAATAGCAGCCGGACGAAGAGCAGGCGCCATGGATCATCAGATTGTTGCCGGTGCGGCCATTGGCGGCATCGTAGCGGTTTGGGAAACCGGTGTTGATGGCGAGGTAATATTTCGAATTCGGGTTCAGGTTGGCCGGCGTCAGCATGTAGAAGCCTTCCGGCGCCTGCCGGTCGCCTTCCTTCACTTTCGGGCCGAGACGGCCGGACCAGGCGCAGATCTTGTAATCGGCGATGACTTCGAAGCGATTGCTCTGGTTCGCCTTCAGGATCTCCATCACGCCTTCTTCCTTGAAGATGCGGATCATGATCGGCGAGTTGCGGTCCATGCCCTTCTTCGCCATATCGGCGAGGATATGGCTCGGAAGCGGTTGTTCGACCTTGTTCTTGACCGTCGACAGGTCGACCGACGCCGTGTCCAGTGCATCGTTGCAGCCGGCGAGTGACAGCGCCATCAATGAGACGTAGGCAAGGTGACGGATGCGCATTCTGACTTAGCCCATAAATGCGAAGAGCGGCAGCTTGGTCTGTTTCGCCACTCCCCTCGAAGCATGAAACGGAATCATAGGCGGTTTATACTTGAAAATTCCTTACCAGCCTATGACCTGCCCGCAGCGCGTCGGCAAGCTTTTCTTTGCCATAAAAGCTTCGATAACGGAAATGTGGCCAAGATTTGGCCTCATTCCCGTTTTTAGCGATCACTTTTTCCGAATGTGGCTTAGAGATTGCGGCCCATGGAAAGGAATTTCTGGCGCCGGTCGTTGCGCAGCTGTTCGCCGGAACGGCTGGAAAGCTCGCCGAGCGCGTTCGCAATCGTGTCGCCGGCGGAGGCCATCACCGTGTTGGGATCGCGGTGCGCGCCGCCGAGAGGTTCGGGGATGATGCCGTCGATAATGCCGAGGCTCTTCAAATCTTCGGCGGTGATCTTCATGTTGGTCGCGGCTTCCTTGGCGCGCGTTGAATCGCGCCACAGGATCGAGGCCGCACCTTCCGGCGAAATCACGCTGTAGATCGAATGTTCGAGCATGTAGACGCGGTTGCCGGTGGCAATCGCGATCGCGCCGCCCGAACCGCCTTCGCCGATCACGATCGAGATGAGCGGCACTTTCACGCCAAGGCACATTTCGGTGGAGCGCGCGATCGCCTCTGCCTGGCCGCGCTCTTCCGCGCCGACGCCGGGATAGGCGCCGGCCGTGTCGACAAGCGTGATGACGGGCAACTGGAAACGGTCGGCCATTTCCAGGATACGGATCGCCTTACGGTAGCCTTCCGGCCGGGCGCTGCCGAAATTGTGCTTCAGGCGGCTCTTGGTGTCGTTGCCTTTTTCCTGGCCGATGAGGGCGACCGGCTGTCCGCGGAAGCGGGCGAAACCTGCCTGGATGGCGGCATCCTCGGAGAATTTGCGGTCGCCGGCCAGCGGCGTGAATTCGGTGAAGAGGGTGCTGGCGTAGTCGACGAAATGCGGGCGCTGCGGATGGCGGGCGACCTGTGTCTTCTGCCAGGCATTAAGCTTGGAATAGATGTCGGCCATCGCCTCGCGGACGCGGATTTCAAGCCGCCCGACTTCGTCCGATGTGTCGATGCTTTCGTCTTCGCTCGCCAGTTTCTTGAGCTCGTGAATCTTGCCTTCGAGATCCGAGATGGGTTTTTCGAAGTCGAGATAATTGTGCATGAGGTGCGTTTCCGATCCTTTTGCCCGTGACGAGAGACGGCGGCTTTAGCCTGTGTGCCGGTCCTAATCCTGTTTTTTTGCCTGTTTGGCAAGGGGGTGATGCGTTTGCACGAGCTGATGAAGGCGTTCTTCCAGCACATGTGTGTAGATTTGCGTGGTCGAGATATCCGAATGACCGAGAAGTTCCTGCACCACGCGCAGGTCCGCGCCATTGGCCAGAAGATGGCTCGCGAAGGCATGGCGCATCACATGCGGCGAGATCATCGATGGTGTCAGGCCCGCCCGAATGGCAAGATCCTTGAGATCGCGCGCGAAGACCTGGCGTGGCAAATAGCCTTGCTTGGAGGCCGCTGGAAAGAGCCATGGGCTCTCCGGCAAGGGCTGCTTGGCATTTGCCGCAATCTCCGTCTGCAGCCGTCCATAGGTCTTCAGGGCCGAAATGGCGGATTGCGACAGCGGCACCAGCCGTTCCTTGTTTCCCTTGCCGCGGATCATCAGGAAGCGCCCCTCCTGATCCAGCACCTTCGCCGGCAGAGAAACGAGCTCGCTGACGCGCATGCCGGTGGCATAAAGCATTTCCAGAAGCACCAGCATGCGCAGTCGCTGCAGCCGGTCCGGTCCTTCGACCGCCGCTTCCTGCTCGGCCTGGGTCAGAAGCCTCGTCACCTCGTCGACGCCCATCGTCTTCGGAAGGGCGCGGCCTTTCTTCGGCGCATCGAGAATTCCGGTGGGATCGTCCGTGCGCAACCCTTCCGCATAAAGGAACTTGTAGAACTGGCGCATGGCTGAGAGCCGTCGTGCCTGCGACGAGGGTTTGAAGCCTTGGCTCGACAGGCTGGAAAGATAGGCGCCGAGATCGTTGGCACTGGCTTCGGCCAAACGGACGCCGAGGCCGGACAGAAAGGAATGGAGGTCGTCGAGATCGCGCTGATAGGATTGCAGCGTGTTGACCGCAGCGCCGCGCTCGGCGCTCATCATTTCCAGGAAGGCCTCCAGGTGCACGCGCCCCAGATCGCGCGCGCCGGTTTTTGCGTTCGTGGCCGGTGTGCTCATGGCTTCAGCGATCCCGTCGTCGGCGGATTGAGGCGCTCCGGCGGAATGCGGATCGTCACATCGCGCGGCTGCGGATCGACAAAGAGCACGAGTGCCCACATCGCTCCATATATCGATCCGGCGATGACCGCGCAGATGACAAGGAAGCGAAACAGGGTTGGCATTCGAAAAATCTCCTTCGCCGTTCATTGGCGCGGCGATGCGCAATAATTATGTCCTTCAAGGGTTAGCTGAAGGATATTGCAGACATGTTTACGATAGCGGCGTCTTGACGCTACCGGTGCATTTGACGATACCGTTTCCAAAGAAATTGTGAATGGGCCGATGAGTGAACAAGTCCTGACCCTTGCCGAAAGCCTCAAAGACAAGGCGCGCGCTGCGCTGGGTCAGCGCAATCTTGTCCTCGTGGGATTGATGGGTGCGGGCAAATCCTCGGTCGGCCGGCTTTTGGCACAGCAGCTAGGCATTCCCTTCGTCGATACGGATGTCGAGATCGAGCGCGTGTCGCGCATGACCATCGCCGAACTGTTTGCTGCTTATGGCGAGCAGGAGTTCCGGGCGCTGGAAACTCGCGTCATCAAGCGGCTCCTCAAGGGTGGACCGCGTGTCGTCTCCACTGGCGGCGGCGCCTTCATCAATGAGAGCACGCGCCTGCACGTCAAGCGCGGCAGCCTTTCCGTCTGGCTGAAGGCCGATCTCGACGTCTTGTGGGAGCGCGTCAACAAGCGCGACACACGGCCGTTGCTGAAGACCGAGAATCCGAAACAAACCCTCGAGAACCTGATGAATGCGCGCTACCCCATCTATGCGGAAGCCGATTTTACGGTTCTGTCCCGCGATGTGAGCAAGGAAATCATGGTCAAGGAAGTCCTTGCCGCCATCGCCGAGGGAAAGAAAGCAGAAAGCAAAATACCATGAATGCGATCACACCGGCCTCGTCAGAGCGTCTCGTGCGCGTGCCTCTCGGCGAGCGCGCTTATGACATCCTGATCGGCCCCGGCCTGATTGCCCGCGCGGGGCGTGAGATTGCCGCGCGGCTGAAGGGCCGCAAGGCCGCCGTCATTACGGATGAAAATGTTGCGCCACACTATCTCGATGCGTTGGTCGCCAGCCTCGAGGCTGCGGGCATCCAGGCCTCCAGCCTCGTCTTGCCGGCAGGCGAAAAGACCAAGAGCTTCGAGCATCTGATTACCGTTTGCGATGCGGTGCTGACGGCACGTGTGGAGCGCAACGATGCGGTCATCGCGCTTGGCGGCGGCGTCATCGGCGATCTCTCGGGCTTTGCCGCCGGCATCGTTCGCCGCGGCGTTCGTTTCGTCCAGGTGCCGACATCGCTGCTGTCGCAGGTGGATTCGTCCGTCGGCGGCAAGACCGGCATCAACACCCGTCACGGCAAGAACCTCATCGGCGTCTTTCACCAGCCGGATCTCGTCCTTGCCGATACCGATGTGCTGAATTCACTCAGCGAACGTGAATTCCGCGCCGGTTACGCCGAGGTCGCCAAATATGGCCTGATCGACAAGCCGGATTTCTTCGCCTGGCTCGAGGCCAATTGGAGGCAAGTCTTTGCCGGCGGGGCGGCCCGCATCGAGGCGATTGCTGCAAGCTGCCAGGCGAAATCCGATGTCGTCGTCGCCGACGAGCGCGAAAACGGGCCTCGCGCCCTGCTCAATCTCGGCCACACCTTCGGCCACGCGCTCGAAGCAGCCACCGCCTATGACAGCCGCCGGCTGGTGCATGGCGAGGGTGTTGCGATCGGCATGGTGCTGGCGCATGAATTTTCCGCGCGCCTTAATCTCGCAAGCCCAGATGATGCCAAGCGCGTCGAGGCGCATCTGAAGGCCGTGGGCCTGCCAACGCGGATGGGCGATATTCCCGGCGCGCTGCCGCCGGCCGAAACGCTGATGGACGCGATCGCGCAGGACAAGAAGGTCAAGAGCGGCAAGCTCACCTTCATCCTCACGCGCGGCATCGGCCAGTCCTTCGTTGCGGACGATGTGCCGTCGTCCGAAGTCCTGAGCTTCCTGAAGGAAAAACATCCCTGATGACCGTCGAGGGCACGCTGGCTGTTCTGTGGGAATATTGGCCCGAGATTATATCGATCGTGGCCCTGGTGCTGCTTTCCGCCTTCTTTGCCGGCTCGGAGACAGCGCTGACGGCGGCTTCGCGCAGCCGTATCCACACATTGGAAGCCAACGGCGACAGGCGGGCCGGCATCGTGCGGCTCTTGATAGAGCGTCGAGACCGATTGATCGGCGCGCTGCTGATCGGCAACAATCTCGCCAACATCCTGTCGTCCTCGCTTGCGACCAGCTTGTTCCTCGGTCTGTTCGGCAATTCCGGCGTGGCGATCGCCACCGCCGCCATGACTGTTATCCTCGTCATTTTCGCGGAGGTTCTGCCGAAGAGCTGGGCCATTGCGACGCCGGACCGTTTCGCGCTGAACGTCGCCAGCGCTATACGCCTCTTCGTCGTCGTCGTCGGGCCTGTCTCGAGCGTCGTCAATGCCATCGTGCGCCAGATCCTGGGCATCTTCGGCGTCAATCTCTCCCGTGAAGTGTCGATGCTGTCGGCGCATGAGGAGCTGCGCGGCGCCGTGGACCTGCTTCACCGTGAGGGTTCCGTGGTCAAGGCCGACCGTGACCGTCTGGGTGGCGTCCTCGACCTCGGCGAGCTGGAACTGTCCGACATCATGGTGCATCGCACGGCGATGCGCGCCATCAATGCCGATGATCCGCCAGAAGTGGTCGTGCGTGCGATCCTCGACAGCCCCTATACGCGCATGCCGCTCTGGCGCGGCACCATCGACAACATCATCGGCGTCGTGCACGCCAAGGACCTGCTGCGGGCGCTGGCGGAACGTAATATCGAGCCGGAAAATCTCGATATCGTGAAGATCGCGCAAAAACCCTGGTTCGTGCCCGACAGCACCAATCTCGAGGATCAGCTCAACGCCTTCCTGCGCCGCAAACAGCATTTCGCCGTCGTCGTCGACGAATATGGCGAGGTGCAGGGTATCGTTACCCTGGAGGATATTCTGGAGGAGATCGTCGGCGATATCGCCGACGAGCACGACCTCGACATCCAGGGCGTGCGGCAGGAGGCCGACGGCTCGATCGTCGTCGATGGCGTCGTACCGATTCGCGACCTCAATCGTGCGCTCGACTGGCACTTGCCCGACGAAGAGGCGACGACGATTGCCGGTCTCGTCATCCACGAATCGATGACCATTCCGGAAGAGCGTCAGGCGTTCACCTTCTACGGCAAGCGCTTCATCGTTATGAAGCGGGAAAAGAACCGCATTACCAAACTGCGCATCCGTCCCGCCGAGACGGAAGAGGCGAAGGCTCCGTAGGAGCTATCTCATCGATGGACTACCAGCGCACAGCCTCGCCTGGAGCTGCCGGCTCTACGGCCAATGCATGCAGGCCGGCATCAAGCTCCGGCTTCAGCAATTCGTTGATCGCCCTATGGCGCGCAAGGCGCGGCATGCCCGTGAACTTGGCAGAAACGATGCGAATTCTTATATGGGTCTCGCCGGTTCCTGTCATGTCGGGCTGATGGCCGGCATGCAGATGGCTTTCATTGATGACGATAAGGCGCTCGGGCGCGAAAGCGTCGCTGAGCTTCCGTTCAATGCGGGATTGCAGTGTCGTTTCCATATTCCCGCGTCGACCTCGCTCTCGAAAAAAGGCTCCCACAAAGCCTGTAACATTCCTGTTTGTCAATTCTTGTTGTGGGGTATCCAAGGCCCCATAATTAGGACGCCATGAGACTTGATTCAAAATATTTCGATCGCATCCGTACTCGCCGCAAGCGCGCGCAGGAGCCCGAGCAGGGTCCGCCGACGTGCCAGTGGGACGGCTGCGACAAGCACGGTACGCATCGCGCCCCGGTCGGGCGCAATGCGGAAGGGCAGTTCTTTTTGTTCTGCTTCGAGCACGTCAAGGAATACAACAAGGGCTACAATTATTTCTCCGGCCTCTCGGACGGCGAGATCGCGCGCTACCAGAAGGAAGCGATTACCGGCCATCGTCCGACCTGGACGGTCGGGGTCAACAAGGCTGCCCGCAACAGCCCGCTTCAATCCGATATCCGCTCCGGCTCCTATTCCCGCGTCCGCGATCCCTTCGGTTTCGTCAAGGAAGGGGAGGGGCAGGGCCGGGGGCCGCGTTTCCCCCAGCAGCGCAAGCTGAAGACGCTGGAGGCGAAGGCCTTCGATACGATGGGGCTTGGCGCCACCGCCACGGCGCCGGAGATCAAGCGCCGCTACAAGGAATTGGTGAAAATGCACCACCCCGATGCCAATGGCGGCGACCGCGGCTCGGAGGAGCGTTTTCGCGCGGTTATTCAGGCCTATCAATTATTGAAGCAGAACGGTTTTTGTTAATTCCTGTCCTTGCTCTCCGCATTCAATCAGGTATGGTCCAAATCGGCTGAAGCTGCGGGCAACCGCGGCAGGGTGCGCATTTGGCTGGCTGCACCTCGGCCAACTTTCCGGACGCGGCGTTTCTTGTCCGGGACTCTGTTCAAGGATGCTCGCAAGCGATCATATTATCGCGCCGAGATTTTGCTTTAGTCCCGGAGAAGTATCGCCGCTGTTCCGACCGAACGGATGCGGGCAATAAGCTGCGGCGTTTCGGATAAATCGGCTGAGTTTGATATGGTAGGGTCAGAGGCACCCGCCCTGGAGACATGATGAGCAAGATTGACCTTGATATTTCCGAGATCCCCGATACCACCGTTTCGGTCCGTGAAGTCTTCGGCATCGATTCCGATATCCGCGTGCCCGCTTACAGCCAGGGCAGCGCCTACGTGCCCGATCTGGATACGGACTACCTCTTCGACCGCGAGACCACGCTCGCCATTCTCGCCGGCTTCGCGCATAACCGCCGCGTGATGATCTCGGGCTATCACGGCACCGGCAAGTCCTCGCATATCGAGCAGGTCGCCGCGCGCCTCAACTGGCCTTGCGTGCGTATCAACCTCGACAGCCATGTCAGCCGTATCGATCTCGTCGGCAAGGATGCGATCGTCGTCAAGGACGGCCTGCAGGTTACCGAATTCAAGGACGGCATCCTGCCTTGGGCCTATCAGCACAATGTCGCGCTCGTTTTCGACGAATATGATGCCGGCCGCCCGGACGTGATGTTCGTCATCCAGCGCGTGCTGGAGTCCTCTGGCCGCCTGACGCTGCTCGACCAGAGCCGCGTCATCCGTCCTCACCCGGCCTTCCGCCTGTTCGCGACCGCCAACACGATCGGCCTGGGCGATACGACCGGCCTTTATCACGGCACGCAGCAGATCAACCAGGCGCAGATGGACCGCTGGTCGATCGTGACGACGCTGAATTACCTGCCGCACAACAACGAAGTCGATATCGTGCTGGCGAAGGTGAAGTCCTTCCGTACCGACAAGGGCCGCGATACCGTTTCCAAGATGGTGCGCGTCGCCGATCTGACGCGTGCGGCCTTCATGAACGGCGATCTGTCGACCGTCATGAGCCCGCGTACCGTCATCACCTGGGCCGAGAATGCGGAAATCTTCGGAGATGTCGCCTTTGCCTTCCGCGTCACCTTCCTCAACAAGTGCGACGAGCTGGAGCGTCCGCTCGTTGCTGAGCATTATCAGCGCGCCTTCGGCGTCGAGCTGAAGGAAAGTGCCGCCAATATCGTGCTGGAAGCCTAGAACATTTCCGCTTTTCTTCGAATCGCGAAAACGTTCTATCTTTTTGTTTTGACGCAACTCCGGATAGAAAAATGCTCTGCATTTTTTCTGGAATTGCTTTAGGGAAAAGCCGATACATCATGTCAGGTCGCGGAGATAATTCCAAAGCGAAGCCGGGTGCCCCGGTGGACATGGAGCCGTTGCGCCGGGCGATCACCGGTTGTGTCCGCTCGATCGCCGGCGATGCCGAGGTCGAGGTGGCCTTTGCCAATGAACGCCCGGGGATGACCGGCGAGCGCATCCGCTTGCCGGAGCTTTCGAAACGGCCGACAGCCCATGAGCTCGCGGTGACCCGCGGCCTTGGCGATTCGATGGCCCTGCGGCTTGCCTGTCACGATGCCCGCGTGCATGCCGTCATGGCGCCGCAAGGCGCGGACGCCCGCTCGATCTTCGATGCGGTCGAACAGGCGCGTGTCGAATCGATCGGCTCGCTGCGCATGAGCGGTGTTGCCGCCAACCTCAACTCCATGAATACGGAAAAATACGCCAAGGCGAATTTTTCCGGCATCGAGCGGCGCGAGGATGCGCCGATCGGCGAAGCCATGGCGATGATCGTGCGCGAGAAGCTGACCGGGCAGAAGCCGCCCGAAAGCGCCGGCAAGGTGCTCGATCTCTGGCGCCCCTTCATCGAGGAAAAGACCGGCGGCGAGCTCGACACTCTGCTGTCGTCCATCAACGATCAGCAGAGCTTTGCCCGTATCGTGCGCAACATGCTGACGGCCATGGAGATGGCCGAGGAATATGGTGACGAGCAGTCGGAGCCCGACAGCGAAGACCAGCAGAGCGAAGAGGACAAGCCGAACGGCGAGGACCAGAACGACGACGACGTCAAGGAAGACGAAGGCGCCGATGCCGCTCCGGCCGAGGATAGCGAAGCCTCCGACGAGCAGATGGAAGATGGCGCGACCGAAGACGGCGGCGAAATCTCCGACGACGACATGAGCGAAGAGGGTGATGAAGACTCGGAAACGCCGGGTGAAACCCGCCGTCCGAATACGCCCTTTGCCGATTTCAACGAGAAGGTCGACTATCACGTCTATACGGAGGAGTTCGACGAAACCACGACGGCACAGGAACTGTGCGACGTGGCAGAGCTCGAGCGCCTGCGCGCCTTCCTCGACAAGCAGCTTGCGCATCTGCAGGGCGCCGTCGGCCGGCTCGCCAATCGTCTGCAGCGTCGCCTGATGGCGCAGCAGAACCGCTCCTGGGACTTCGATCTGGAAGAGGGCTACCTCGATCCGGCACGCCTGCCGCGTCTGATCATCGACCCGATGCAGGCGCTGTCCTTCAAGATGGAGCGCGATACGCAGTTCCGCGATACGGTCGTGACGCTGCTGATCGACAATTCCGGCTCCATGCGTGGCCGCCCAATTACGGTCGCCGCCTCCTGCGCCGATATTCTTGCCCGTACGCTGGAGCGTTGCGGAGTCAAGGTCGAGATCCTCGGTTTCACCACCAAGGCGTGGAAGGGCGGACAGGCGCGCGAAAAGTGGCTTGCCAGCGGCAAGCCGCAGACGCCGGGCCGGCTGAATGATCTGCGCCATATCATCTACAAGTCCGCGGACGAGCCCTATCGGCGGGCGCGCAGCAATCTCGGACTGATGATGCGCGAGGGGCTGCTCAAGGAGAATATCGACGGCGAGGCGCTGATCTGGGCACATAATCGCCTGCTCGGGCGCCGAGAGCAGCGCCGCATCCTGATGATGATCTCGGATGGTGCGCCGGTCGATGATTCCACGCTGTCGGTCAATCCGGGCAATTATCTGGAGCGGCATCTGCGTGCCGTCATCGATCAGATCGAGACGCGTTCGCCTGTGGAGTTGTTGGCGATCGGTATCGGCCACGACGTCACGCGCTACTATCGCCGCGCCGTCACCATCGTCGATGCCGACGAGCTTGCCGGCGCCATGACGGAACAGCTTGCCTCGCTGTTCGAAGATCAGACGAGCATGCCGCGCTCGCGCATGCGTCGCGCCAGCTGAGCCCGCCTCGGCGTCCCGTGGCATCGGCCTCATGGCCGCTGCCCTTTCCATCCGGCATCGCTGGTCCCTGGGGCTTGCCCGTTGCCGGGCGATGGGCCTGCCTGATAGCCGTGCTTGCCGGCCTGCTTGCAGGCTGCAGTTTCGCGAGTGATTCCGACGAGGCTGGTCCGGCTGCCGTCCAGGCAAAGGTGATTTCCACCTTCAGGTCCGGCTCTGATCAATCACACTTCGGTTCGCTGGAGTTTCTCGGCGGCCTTGAGCTCAGTTCGGACAATCCGCTTCTCGGCGCCATCTCGGCCATTCGCTTTCGCGCCGACCAACGGCATTTCATCTCTGTGCTCGATACCGGCCACTGGCTCACTGGCGCTGTCGAACGTGACGAGGCGGGCCGGCTGAGGGGCATCGGTGATGTGCAGATCTTGCCGATGATCGACCGTGACGGCGGCACAGATACCGGTAAAGGGGATTTGGATGCCGAAGGGCTGGCGTTGCGCGGCGACCGTGTCCTTGTCAGCTACGAGCAATATCATCGTGTCGATATCTATCCCGATCCGGGCTTCGAGATTTCGCCGCCTGACGGCACCATCCTGCTGCCGATCCCGAGATGGCAGCTGCGCGCCAATCGAAGCCTCGAGGCGCTGATGATCGCTCCAAAGTCAGGCCCGCTTGCGGGGGGCGCCGTCGTCGTCGCCGAAGACAGTCTGGACGATCAGGGCAATATGCCGGCTGCCGTTCTGGATGGGCCATTCCAGGGCCGGTTTGCCGTTCGGCATCATGATGGCTTCAATGTCAGCGACGGTGTCTTCTTGCCTGATGGGGATCTTTTGCTGCTGGAGCGGCGCTTCGGCTTGATACATGGCCTTGGCTTGCGTATCCGCCGTATCGCCGGTGCGGATATCAAGCCGGGTACAGTCGTGGACGGCGATGTGATCTTCGAGGCGGGGAGCAGAGATCAGATCGACAATATGGAGGGCATAGACGTCTTCCGCGCCGCCGACGGCTCACTGCATCTCATCCTGGTCTCGGATGACAATCATTCGATCCTGCAGCGCAGCCTGATGCTGGAGTTTCGCCTGCACGAGGAAAATCTTCTCAGCCAGAACTGAAACATGTCGTCGCGCGCCGATGCCGGCGCGCTTCCGATCATCGCCGTTAGGCGGTGGGCGCCTGCGACATCGGCTTCAGCACGTTCATCAGCGCACCGTAGGGCAGCAGCATGACGAGGCCGACCGTGGTCTTGACCGAGAAATCGCCGATGGCCCAGGAGATCCAGCGAGGCGCCGACGAAGAGAACGCGCCGAGGATCGGAGCCCATTCGATCGCGAAGGGATCGTTCGGCCCGAAGAAGACGAAGAAGGGTGCGAAGGCGAAGGAGAAGAAGATCAGCGTATCGAGCATCGAGCCGATAAGCGAGCCGAACAGCGGCGCGCGCCACCAGGCCATGCGGCGAAGGCGATTGAAGACCGAGATATCGAGCAGCTGGCCGGCAAGATAGGCCGAACCGGAGGCGATCGCGATGCGCGGCTGCGCCGTATAGAAGGACAGCGCGACGCCGACGACGAAGCCAGCGAAGACGACCTTACGCGCGGCCTTGGGACCGAACTGGCGGTTGGTCAGATCGGTGATGAGGAAGGCTACCGGATAGGTGAAGGCACCCCAGGTGAGAATATCCGCAAGATTGATGCCGGCGAGTGTCGCCTGCAGCGGATACTGCACGAGGATGTTGGAGGCGACGACGACCAGCGTCATCAGCAGAACGTAGATAAGGGTATGACGTATCGTCAGCATTTTTTTATCCTGGGAGATGCCACCAGTTGAAACAAACCGAACATGGAAAAAGGCTTGTCCGGATATCATCCGTGCAAGCCTTTTAGTCGGTATGAAATCGTGAAGTACTAGAGCTGCTTACGCAGCAACAGCAGCTTCAGCAGACTTCTTGACGATCTGGCGACGCAGCAGGCGAGCGCGCATGCTGAGTTCGTTTTCGCTTGCCTTCAGGAGGAAAGCGTCCAGACCACCGCGATGTTCGACCGAGCGGAGCGCTGCAGCGGAAACGCGCAGGCGGTAGCGCTGGCCGAGAACGTCGGAAATCAGCGTGACCTGGCAGAGGTTCGGCAGGAACCGACGCTTGGTCTTGTTGTTGGCGTGGCTAACGTTGTTGCCCACGAGGACGGCCTTGCCGGTCAATTCGCACATGCGGGACATGGTACACCTACTTTTGTTTTTCTTGGCCATCGGGTAGACATCCCGGGCAAAGCCCGACGCGCAATCCAACAGGCCATAATTGGAAAGTTGCGGTTCTATAGTCAGAGAGGCCGGCCGCGTCAAGCCAAACCTTGTCTTTTCCCGCAATTCCGTCAAAAAGCTGCTGTTGTCTGACGCTCGCAGCAGGCGAGCAAAGCAACTATATAACTTGCCTGATCCTCGTTGAAGGCCTTGATCATGGTTCAAATTCGGAAGTGGCTTCTCATTTCAGCGATTATCGCGTCGATGCCGTCGATGGCATTGGCCGATGTGCTGCGGCATGAAACGCGTTATCGCGTTTCGCTGGCCGGCCTGCCGATCGCCAGGGCGGATTTCAAGACGGAAGTCACCGGCAAGCAGTTCACTATCCGCGGCGATATCACGTCCGCGGGTCTTGCCGATCTTGTCACCTCCATCGACGCCAGGACGGATGTGGCCGGCGTCGTCAACGACACCAAGCTGCAGGCGACGCACTACACGCTCTTCTACAAGAGCGGCAAGAGAGAGCGCACCTATGATGTCGCCTATACCAATGGCAATGTGACGTCGAACACGATCACGCCCGAGCCGAAACGGCCAGACACCTGGGTTCCCATCACGGAAGGCGACCTGAAATCCGTGCTCGATCCGATTTCCGGCATGATCTTCCCGATCACGCCCAGCCTCAACCTCTGCAACCAGACGCTGGCCGTCTTCGACGGCGAGATGCGCATGGATCTGAAGCTGTCGCCGAAGGGATCGCATCCGTTCTCGACCGAGGGCTTCAAGGGCAAGACCATTGCCTGCGGCGTGCGCTTCACGCCGAAGAGCGGCTACAAGAGCACCCGCAAGGACTATCTTTATCTTGCGAAGAGCGATGATATGGAGATCTGGTTCGCCAAGGCGGATACCATGAATGTCTACGCTCCTGTCTACGTCCGCATCCCGACGCAATACGGAACGGTGACGATTACGGCTGTAAAATACGGCAGCTAGACCGGCTGCTGTTTCACGGAAAAGCTTGACGATTCCCGTAGTTATTTCTACGCAACTCCACGAAAATTGCTGTGCATTTTTCGTGGAGTTGCTTTAGCGGGCTTGGGACGTCCGCAGCGGCAAGCTGAGGGCAGGGATGAAATTTCGCGCGACATTGATGGGCTTTTCGGCCATTGTGATGTGGTCGTTTCTGGCGCTTTTGACGGTGGCCTCGGGCACGATGCCACCTTTTCAGCTGCTCGCCATCTGCTTTGCCATCGGCAGCTTCCCCGGTATTGTCGTGCTCCTGCTGAGACCTGAGCGAGTGAAGCTCCTGCGTCAGCCGGCCAAGGTCTGGATCACAGGCATTGCCGGTCTGTTCGGCTATCATTTCCTTTATTTCACCGCGTTGCGCCATGCGCCGGCCGTGGAGGCGGGCTTGATTGCCTATCTGTGGCCGCTGTTGATTGTCGTCGGCTCGGCGCTGCTGCCCGGCGAGCGGCTGCGCTGGTATCATATTGTCGGCGCGCTGATGGGGCTTGCGGGCACGGTTCTGATCGTCGGTCGCAATGGTTTTCACTTCGAGAGCGCCTATGCGATCGGCTATGGCGCAGCCTTTCTCTGCGCCTTCACCTGGTCCGGTTATTCCTTAATAACGCGCCGCTTCGAGGCCGCTTCCACCGATGTCGTTACCATCTTCTGCTTGGCGACATCGATTCTCTCCTTTTTCTGCCATCTTGGTCTGGAGGAGACCATCTGGCCCGAGGGCGTACCGCAATGGATCGCCGTTCTCGGCCTTGGCCTTTTTCCGGTCGGCGCCGCCTTCTACGCCTGGGATTACGGCGTCAAGAATGGCGATATCCAGATCCTCGGCGCGGCAAGCTATGCCGCACCGCTGCTATCGACACTGATCCTGACGCTTTTCGGTTTTGCCGCGCCGAGCTGGGGCATTGCGCTTGCCTGCCTGCTGATTACCGGCGGCGCCGTGCTGGCCGCCCATCGCATGATCCTGCGCCGGGACGATGCCCTGCGGGCACAGGCGGAAGCGGCGGAATAGCTCCGCCGCGCGCTGTCATCTCCTTCCCCATTGTCGTCGGATTGCGGTCAGCTGAGTTCTTGAGCGAGTCCGATGAGAAGCCCTTCAGGCCCGCGGATATAGCAGAGCCGATATGCATCTTCATATTGGACCACTTCGCCTACAAGCTGCGCGCCGCGCGTGCGGAGCCTTTCAAGCGTCTCGTCGACGTCGTCGACGGCGAACATGACGCGGAGGTACCCGAGAGAGTTGACCGGGGCGTTGCGGTGATCTGCGACGACAGGGGGCGTGAGGAAGCGGGAGAGCTCGAGCCGGCTATGCCCGTCCGGTGTGTGCATCATGGCGATCTCGACACGCTGATCGCCCAGTCCAGTGATGCGCCCGGCCCATTCTCCTTCGATCATGGCCCGTCCTTCGAGCTCGAGACCAAGTTCGCGAAAGAAATCAATAGCCCCTTCGAGGTCTTCGACGACGATTCCGACGTTGTCCATCCGCTTGAGTGCCATGTTTCCAATCTCCAGTGCCTCTTGGGCCGTAAACTCGTCAAGCTGCTTGCTACGCATTCCGAATGGAAACCGCTTCGCACCTTCCTGGAAATGCCCCAGGCGAGCACGGGCCTATGAGGAGTCTACGGCCAGATCCGATTGTTATTTCTTGAAGACCTTTTCGAGGAAGGCTGCGAGCGACGGCCGCCAGACATCCATCTCATGCTGGAGATCCGGATATTCGTGGTATTCGTGCTTGATCTTTTTCTCGTCCAGCGTCGCCTTCAAGCCGGCGACATCCTTGCCGACGACCTGATCCTTGCTGCCGACCGTCACGGTGAAATTGCGCAGAGCCTTGTTGATCTTTTCCGGCTCGTTCAGCACGGTGTCTACGCTCTTGTTCGGAACGGTCGTCGTGCTGACGCCGCTGAAGGTAGCGACCCAGCCGAAGGTGTCGAGATGCGAAAGGCCTGACACGAGGGCTTGATATCCGCCCTGTGACAGGCCGGCAACGGCACGGCCATCGGTGTCGTTCCGCACCCGGTAATGCTTCTTCATGTATGGAATGAGATCTTCGGTCAGTTCGCGATCGGCCGCCTCGGCATTGGCCGGATAGAAATTCGCGCGACGATCGGCAGCGGGGAAGTTCTCGGCGATCGCATTCGGCACGTCGGTTTCCGTATCCGGGATCACGACGATCATCGGCTCGATCTTCTTTTCGGCAAGGAGGTTGTCGAGGATCTGCGGTGCGCGGCCCTGGAGGACCCAGGACCCCACGGTGTCGCCGAAGCCGTGATAGAGATAGAGCACCGGCAGCGGCTTGGAGGAATCGGTATAGCCGGGCGGCGTATAGACATACATCTGCCGTTCCGAATCCAGCGCCTTGGAATGCAAGGTCACCAACCGCAAGTCGCCATGCGGCACGTTGCGGGTATCAAGAATACTGCCGGGCACCAGGATCAGGCTGGTATTGACCTGCCGCTGCGGCTTCGGCGCATTGGTGCCGGTATCGATGCTGCGGAAACCATCGACGTTGAAATAATACTCATAGAGATCGGGCTTCAGGACCCCGGATTTGGCACTCCAGGTGCCATCGTCGCCGCGTTGCATGTCGATCGGATCGCGTGAGCCGAGGACGACGGAAACGGCCTTTGCCGAGGGCGCATAAAGGCGGAAGGTGATCGAACCATCCTTCTCGACCGAGGTGACAAAGTTTTTCAGGGGCTGGCTGGCCGGCGGCGAAGCCGGTGCATCAAGGGCAAGGGCAGGAACGCTCATGACACAGCCTGCCGCGACGAGCAAAGGAAACAACAAACGCACGAAAAAACCTCCTCCAGATGAATCAATTTTCACTCCCCCCGTGTAAAGCTGACACAGCGCAATGCTTTTTCAAGGCCGTTGCCCCGCGCCGTCTGGCCGCATGCCGCGTGATGTCAATCAAAGGCAAGGGAGGTTCAGCCTGAGGTGGGTTTCCAGTCCGGCGCGGCCATCTCGAAGCTCGAAAATTCGAAGCCGGGGGCGACCGTGCAGCCGACAAGCGTGAATTGTCCGAGGCTTTCGGCCGATTGCCACCAATTGGCCGGAATGATCGCCTGCGGGCGCTCGCCTTTCGCCAGGTCCATGCCGAGAACCAGCCTTTCACTGGCCTTGCCGTCGGCCGAACGATGCAGGGCGAGCGGTGCGCCGGCATAGTAGTGCCAGACCTCGGCGGCATCGCGTACCCGATGCCAATGCGAGCGATCGCCGGCCTCAAGCAGATAGTAGATCGCCGTCGAGTGGCCGCGCGCACCGCCGTTCTCGTCCCGGAACGTCTGCACGTACCAGCCGCCTTCCGGATGCCGCTGCATGGAAAGCGTTTCGATAATCTCTTTTGCCTGCATCAGAAATTATCCTTGCGCTTGCGGATCTCGGCAAAGACCTCGTCATTGCTGCGGCTTTCCATCAAAAGATGGCGGCGGATCGCCGGATCGGCGGGGCGCAGGAACGGGTTCGTTTCCTTCTCCAATGCCAGGGTCGTCGGAATGGTGAACTTGCCTTCCGCCCTCAAGGCCTCGATATCGGCGGCGCGCGCCTTCAGCCGCTCATTGGCGGGATCGATGGTCAGCGCGAAGCGGGCGTTGGAGAGGGTATATTCATGGCCGAAATAGACGGCCGTTTCGTCCGGCAGAACCGCAAGCTTCTGCAGCGAGGCCCACATATCCGTTGCCGGCCGTTCGAACAGTCGGCCGCAACCCAGCGCAAACAGCGTGTCGGCGGCAAAGAGCAGCTTGTCGTCGGCAAAGTTATAGCAGACATGGCCGGCGGTGTGGCCAGGCGTTTCGATGACATTGACCGTATGACCGGCGAACTCGAACGTATCGCCGTCGGCGACGGCACGATCGAGGCCGGGAATGGCAACGGCCTCGTTGATCGGGCCGATGATCTCGCAACCGAACTGTTCCTTCAGCGCCAGATTGCCCTCGACATGATCGGTGTGATGATGGGTCGTCAGGATATGGCTGATCGTCCAGCCGCGGCGATCGGCGGCCTTCAGGATCGCATTTGCCTCCGGAGCATCGATCGACGCCGTTAACCCGGTTTCGGGATCATGGACCAAGACGCCGTAATTGTCGGAACGGCAGATAAATATCTCTAACTCCAATGGTTTCATGATCGAAATCGTCCTCGTCTTTTCCGTTGGTACAGAATGTAAGCCGATCGGCCTTGAAGTCCAACGTTCGGCTGATAACATTTGTTTCGATGCATACCGATATCGTCGATCTCCGCCAGTTTTATCATTCCGAGCTCGGTCGCTTGGCGGAGCAGTCGATTGCCATGGCGCTTTCCTCCATCTGGGCGCGCATGCCGGAGGAGCGGCTAGTCGGCCTCGGCTATGCCGTTCCCTATCTCGATCGCTTCCGCGCCGATACCGAGCGCACCTTCGCCTTCATGCCGGCGGGGCAGGGTGCGGTGAACTGGCCGATGGGATCGGCATCGTCGACGGCGTTGGTCTTTGACGAAGAACTGCCGTTGCCGGATAGTTCGATCGATCGGGTGCTGATGGTGCATTCGCTGGAATTCGCCGAAAGTCCGCGCGAGACCCTGAAGGAGCTTTGGCGGGTTCTGGCGCCGGGCGGTCGGCTGGTCATTGTGGTGCCGAACCGTACCGGCGTTTGGGCGCGCATGGAGCATACGCCGTTCGGCTCCGGCCGGCCCTATTCGCGCGGCCAGCTGACGTCGCTGCTGCGCGAGACCAATTTCACGCCGGGTGCGACGGCGGAGGCCTTGTTCTTCCCGCCCTCCAAACTGCGCACGGTGCTGCGGCTGCGCCGCGCCTTCGAGCGGGTCGGCCGCACCCTTTGGCCCGCTTTCTCCGGCGTCATCATCGTCGAGGCGCAGAAACGGCTCTATCAGGGGCTGCCGGTTGCCGTCCGTGCCTCGCGCCGCGTCTTCGTGCCGGTTCTGGCACCGCGCGGCATACCGACGACGCGCGACATCCCCTGATAGGTTTCAGCTAAGCGCCGACACTCGACAAAACCGCGTTTCCGCATTAATGCGACGGGGTGTCATAACCCGGACTTTTCCGGTCTTTCCCAAGGTCGATCCCATGAGCATGGAAATGAGCAAGCCTGTCCCGCGTCCCGGCATTCTCGATATCGCTGCCTATGTGCCGGGCAAGGAGCATGCACCGGGCGTTGCGCGCGTGTTCAAGCTCTCCTCTAACGAGACGCCGCTTGGGGCCAGCCCCAAAGCCATCGAAGCCTTCCGCGGCGCTGCCGGGCATCTCGAACGCTATCCGGACGGACAGGCCAAGGAACTGCGCCAGGCGATCGCCGACGTGCATGGGCTGAATGTGGCCAATATCCTCTGCGGCGCCGGCTCGGACGAGCTGCTCGGCCTGCTCTGCCACACCTATCTCGACACCGGTGATGAAGGCATCATCACCGAGCACGGCTTCCTGGTCTACAAGATCCAGATCATGGCCGCCGGCGCGACGCCTGTCACGGTCAAGGAAAAGGATTGCACCGTCGACGTCGACGCGATCCTCGCCGCCGTCACGGAGAAGACCAAGATGGTCTTCATCGCCAACCCCGCCAATCCGACCGGAACCTATGTCCCGGTCAGCGAGATCCGCCGCCTGCACGCAAGCCTGCCGAAGCATGTCATTCTCGTGCTTGATGCCGCCTATGCCGAATATGTCCGCCGCAACGATTATGAGGCAGGCCTTGAGCTCGTTTCGGCCAATCAGAACGTTGTCATGACCCGTACCTTCTCAAAGGTCTATGGTCTTGCGGCGCTTCGCATCGGCTGGATGTACGGACCCGTCGATATCGTCGACGCAATCAACCGCGTGCGCGCTCCGTTCAACTTGAACACGGCTGCCATCGCTGCGGGTGCCGCTGCCATTCGCGACCAGGCTTTCACGGAGAAGGCCGTCGCGCACAATACGCTTTGGCTCGAGAAGGTGACTGCTGCGCTTGAGGCGATAGGGCTCAGGGTCACGCCATCAGTCGCGAATTTCGTTCTCGTCCATTTTCCGGATAGCGAGGGCAAGCGCGCTGGCGAGGCCGACGATTTCCTCACCAGCCGAGGTTATATCGTGCGAGCCGTCCGGGCCTATGGGTTCCCGAATTCGCTGCGCATGAGCATCGGAACGGAAGAGGCCAATCTCGGCCTCATCGACACGCTGACGGAATTTATGGGACGCAAGGCATGAGCACGATCCAGTTCGACCGCATCGCGCTGATCGGCATCGGCCTGATCGGTTCTTCCATCGCCCATGACATCAAACGGCTGGGCCTTGCCAAGGATGTGGTGATCTCGACGCGCAGCGCCGAAACGCTGAAGCGTGCCGAGGAGCTGCAGCTCGGCGACCGCTATACGCTGTCCTCGGCCGAAGCGGCCAAGGATGCCGATCTTGTCATCGTTTCCGTGCCTGTCGGCGCTTCGGAGAGTGTCGCCAAGGAAATAGCTGCGCATCTGAAACCGGGCGCCATCGTCACCGATGTCGGTTCGACCAAGGCGTCGGTCATCGCGCAGATGCAGCCGCATATGCCCTCCAACGTGCATTTCATTCCGGGCCATCCGCTCGCAGGTACGGAAAAGTCAGGTCCGGATGCGGGTTTCCCCGGGCTGTTCAAGGGACGCTGGTGCATCTTCACGCCCGTTCCGGGCACCGACGAGGCCGCGATCAAGACGCTGCGTACCTTCTGGGAAACTCTCGGCTCCCGTGTCGACGAGATGGATCCGGAACATCACGACAAGGTGCTGGCGATCGTATCGCATCTGCCGCACCTGATCGCCTACAATATCGTCGGGACCGCCGATGATCTGGAGACGGTGACCGAGTCGGAAGTCATCAAATATTCGGCGTCCGGCTTCCGCGACTTCACGCGCCTTGCCGCGTCCGACCCGACCATGTGGCGCGACGTCTGCCTGCACAACCGCGATGCCATCCTGGAAATGCTGTCACGCTTCTCCGAGGATCTGGCATCGCTGCAGCGTGCGATCCGCTGGGGTGACGGCGACAAGATTTTTGAGCTCTTCACCCGCACCCGCGCCATTCGCCGCTCGATCGTCGAAGCCGGACAGGATGTCGACGTGCCTGACTTCGGCCGTCATGCCCTGGATGCGAAGGAATAGCTCTTCTTCTGCCTTCTCCCCTCGGGGAGAAGGTGTTGGGTTTCTCGCAGGATTTTCGCATCGCTGCAGGGCGCGATCCACCAGGCGGAAAGCTTCACACTTCAGATCGGCGGGATCTTGCCGAGCGGGATGAAGCCGCTGAGCGAGAGGCGGCCGCGATCGGCGGTGAGATCGACGGAGACCTTATCGGCGCCGTTGGCAAGGGCCTTCAGCATCTTCGTGGCCGTCTTGATGATGTTCTTGGCGGCGGGAAGCGTGGCGGTCAGGCTATCGCCCCAGGGGCCGATCTGATTGATCTCCAGCTTGAACTGGCCGGACAGAAAGCCTTCATCGTCGAAATTGAAGGGTCCGGAAAGCGTCATGATACGGCCGTCACCGATATCGATGACCGCCTGATGCAGCACGCCCGCGCTACCGCGGAGCCCCTCGCGGTCGCTGCCGTCAAGCAGACCGGCTTTGCCTGATAGCGTCACATTGGCGCTGGTCGATGCGGTCGGCAAGGTCTGCGGAAAGTCCTTGATGACGGCATTGGCGTTCTCGACGCCGATCGCGAAATCCAGGTCGCTGCCGTTCTGGCTGGCATGCATCTCGGTATGGGCGGCGGTGACATTCACGCTTTGGCCGGTGAAGGAGGAGACGATGCCCGCCTTCAGCCCATTGATAACGGTCTGAGTCTGCGCCACGCCGCGGCCTTTGGCGACGAGATTCGATTGCAGATCGGCCCATTCCGCCGATACGGTCAGGCCCGCGGTCGTGCGCAATTCGGCCGGAGATTTCAGGCTCCAGCTGACATGGTTGGGCTGGAAGACCGGCGCGGATGCGCTGAGCGTGTCGAAACTGGCCGAAACGCCACGCGTCTGATTATCGACCGTCACCGTGTCGCAGGTCAGACCGATGGAGAAGGGGAAGCCGTTGAAGGCCATGTTTTCGCATTTGCCGGCAACGCCGGCGCTGTTCTGCTGGCCGAGCGCCTTCAGGACATTGGTCCTGACGAAATTGGTCGCGTAATACCACCCGCCGGTGTAGAGGCCGGCCAGGACCACCACCAGCCCCAGCAGGATGAACCACAGACGCTTGCCTCGACCGGTCGTTACGCTCTGGCTTGACGCCGCCATGTTGTTCTCCAATGGTTGGACTGAAGCTTCACAGTGATTTGGCGTTGGATATGGACGAATTTTGGGTGTTTGGCTACGGATCCCTCATGTGGAATCCGGGCTTTGCTTATGACGAACGGGCCGAGGCCCTTATTTTCGGTTATCGTCGCTCACTCTGCGTCCGTTCCTGGGTCCATCGCGGCACAGAGGCGAGCCCCGGCCTGGTCCTCGGCCTCGATCGTGGCGGTTCCTGCCGCGGCATGGCCTTCCGTGTCCCGGCCTCCGATTGGGAGGAGGTGCTGACCTATCTGCGCGAGCGTGAGCTGGTCACCAATGTCTACCTTGAAAAGACGCTGCCGATCCGGCTCGCCGATGGCCGGCGCGCCGCAGCCGTCACCTATGTCGTCGATCGCGCCCACAGGCAATATGCCGGCGCATTGGATGCGGTCGAGGCGGCCCACGTGGTGGAAGCCGCCAGCGGGCGCTCCGGGCCGAACGACGCCTATGTCTTCAATACGCTGACGCATCTGCGCGACATGGGTATCCGCGATCACTGGCTTGAACAAGTCGTCGGTGAAGTGGAGCGGATGCGAAAAGCTTCCTAGCCATTCTTTCCCATGCGGGCCATCGCAGAAGCTCAAACCGCTGCGGTCACCTGCTTCGTCTTGCCGATCTCCGCCAGGCGCTGGGCCGCGGTTGGCGGGATGGGCAGATGCGGGTTTTCGGTGATCGTTTCGACCAGCAGTTCGTCGCTCGCCTTTTCGGTTTCTTCGATCAAACGCGCGAAGAAGGCATCCGGATCCAATCCGGGCTCGATCGGCGGCAGGATGCGTACCTTGAAGTGGCCCGGATATTTGCGGAAGGTCCGTCGCGGCCAGAACAGGCCGGGATGCATGGCAACGGCGACGACGGGTATTCCAAGGTCGCGATACATGCGGGCGATGCCGTATTTATAGATGGGCTCGGCGCCCGGCGGGCGGCGCGTTCCCTCCGGGTAGATGATGAGCTGGCGGCCGGTGGCGAGTTCTTCGCGCGTGCGCTTCAACACGTCGAACATCACCTTGCCGCGCGCGCTGCGGTCCACCGGGATCATGCGCTGCTTCTTCGCGTACCAGCCGAAGAGCGGAATCCACATCAGCTCGCGCTTGAGGATATAGACCGGATCGTCGAGGTAAGGGAGCAGCGCAAACGTGTCCCAGAAAGACTGGTGTTTGGGCGCGAAGATGAAGCTGCCTTTGGGGATATTTTCCAAGCCCTCGATCTCGAAAGTGGTGCCGACGATCTTCTCCATCAGCCAGGTGCTGGATTTCGCCCATGCCTTGGGAATCGCGTAAGCCGCCTTGCGCGGCATCAGGAAATAGATCGGCGTCAATACGATCATGCGAATGATCAGATTGGCATATAAGACGGTATTGAACAGGACCGAACGCAAGATAATCATCGAGGCTTTCCCAGCGCACCGGCTTGGCACCGGCATTCGAAGGTCTGCCTACACGATTACGGCGTCAATAAAAAGTCGGTGCGTGGTTTCGCTTCGACCTTAGTCATCGTCACCGATCGGCTGCCGCGAGCGCAAGCCGGCTGGCCGCCCGAGACCGGTCAGATTGCGGGCGCCCGCGAGCAGCACCTTGGCATATTCGGAGATCATCGTGCGCAATGCATTCGGATCCGTGAACCAGTTCTTGGTCTTGAGATCGGAGTTGACGACCGGATAGGCGATGAAATCGGTCGATGGATCGACATATTTCAGTTCCGCAAGGCTGCGGGGCATGTGGTAATTGTTCGTCACCACGAGAACGCTCTTGTAGCCCCTGGCATGGATCCATTTTGCTGCTTCGCGCGCATTGCCGATGGTATCGAGGGCATCATAGCCGATGTCGACGCAGCAGTTGAACAGATTGACGGAGCTCTGCGTCAGCTTGCGGATCTGCGACGGCGTCGTGGTCGGATGTGCGCCTGAGATCAGCAGGCGGTTGCCTGCACCGGTGCGCAGCAACTCGACCGCCTGATCGATCCGCTGGTAGCCGCCGGTTAGCACGACGATGGCATCGGCCTTGGGGTCGAGCGGCGGCTTCAGGGTGGTGATCGAATCGGCGAAATGCAGGAAGCCGCCGAAAACGATGGCGACGAGGAAAATGAAGGCGAACCCGCCCCAGCGTAGGAGACGGCGAAACAAGCTGCGCCGCACGGGTCTATCGCTGCGGGATTGCTCCTGCAACGGCTGCGAACTCACGGTCTTGCGAGTCGTCAGATCCATGCTCATGATTCGGTACTATACGCCAATTGCGGCAAGGAACGGGCTGGCGGACGGTAAAAAAACATCGCAAAGCGTCAATTCTGGACACTATCCGTCCTGCCGGGATCGGAACGGATCAGGTCGATCTCGTAGATCGTGCGCATGACGGTGAAACGGGCGGTCAGCGTCGTCAGCAAGGCGATGATGATCATAGTGGCGAGGATGCCGATATAGCCAAGCGCGCCGACGGAGAACGTCCCGAACAATGCCGTTGCCTGATCGGTCTGCGGCGTGGCGATCGTACGGCTCTGCAGGAGGCCGGCGGTGGCAAAGAACAGGGCGGCGAGCGCGCTGCCGGCCGCGGAGCCTTTCAGGCTGATCTTCAGGAAGTGCTTCTGGAATTCATTGGCGACGAAGGTGCTTTCGGCGCCGACGAAATGCAGCACTTCGACGATGTGGCGATTGCCTGACAGGGCGCCGCGCGTGGCGAAGACCACCGTCAGCACCATGGCGGTGAAGACCAGCAGCAGTACGCCGGTGCCGATGAGGACCGTGGTATGTGCCATGGAGACGAGCCGGTCGACCCAGGTGCGATGGTCGTCCAGTGACGCCTGCGGGATCTGCGCCTTGAGCAGGCTGCGCATCGCCTCGAAGTCAGGCGGGTGGGTCTCGTCGATGGTGATGATGACGAGGCGCGGGACCGGCAGTTCCTTGATGTCGAGACCGGCGCCGAGCCACGGCTCGAGCAGGCGCGCCGTCGCCGCCTCGTCGACGATCTGGCCGGACTTGGTGCCGACAAAGCTCAGCGCGATGTCACGCGCGCTTGCCAGCGTCTTTTCCATGTCGAGATTGTCGTCCGGCTTGATCTGGATGGTAATCTCGCGGGAAATCTGGCTCTCCCAGCTTGCCGCCGTCGAGCGCACCATGCTGACGGCGCCGAGCGTCAGGCAGGCGAGAAAGGCCATGATGGCGATGACGACGATCAGCGCATTGCCCTGAATATTGGAGGACGGCACGATCGGCCCGGTCGGGCGCACGCGCATCTCCGGGCGCTTGCGTTCCGCAGGCGGTGTACCTGGCGCCTGCCGTGCCTGCGGAGCGCCGGTGCTCTGCGCTTTTCTGCGGGGGGCGGGCTCAGTCATAGATATCGAGATGCCCCCCCGATAGAATCATGCGCCTGGCCTCGATCTGGTCCATCAAAGCGAGATCGTGCGTGGCAATGACGACGGCGGTGCCGAGGCGGTTGAGTTCCAGAAACAGGTTGAGCAGGCGGCGCGCCATCGGCGGGTCGACATTGCCCGTGGGTTCGTCGGCGAGCAGGATTTCCGGGCGATCGATGAGGGCGCGCGCGATCGCCGCGCGCTGCTTTTCGCCGCCCGACAGCACCGGCGGCAGCACATTGATGCGTTCGCCCAGGCCCACCCATTTCAGCAGCTCCAATACATCGGTGCGATAGGAGCTTTCATCCTTGCCTCGCACGCGCAGCGGCAAGGCGACATTTTCATAGGTGGTAAGATGTTCCAGCAGCCGGAAATCCTGAAAGACGATGCCAACGCGGCGACGCAGCAGCGGCAATTCATTGCGCGGAATCGAGGAAATCTCCCGGTCGAACATGCGGATCAAGCCACGCGTCGGCTGCAGCGACATGAAGAGCAGCCGCAGCAGGGTCGTCTTGCCGGCGCCGGAAGGGCCGGTCAGGAATTGGAACGATCTCCTCGGTATGTCGAAGCTCAGGTCACGGAGGATTTCCGGACCCATGCCGTAGCGCAAACCGACGTTCTCAAAATGAATCAACGGGCAGTCCAGTCTTCCGCAGGGTTCAATCAGGCGACTTGTTAACCAACGGCGTTAACAGCCGGTAAACTTTTCTGGAAAGGCGCCCTAATCATGGCGATCTTTGCGAAGCATTAACCAATAAAATTTACGACTGGGCAGGATTCGTTTCAATGCCCAGTTTGGCAATGGGCGTCGAAACCATGTGGATCACCGCAAAGGGAGGTCATCATGGGCGCTTTTCGCCACCGTCAGCAGCAGGCGGGAATAATTTACGACCTCATTCCGCCCGAACGTGGATCGGGATCCGGCCAGACCCATCGCTTCATGCCGAAACCCGATATCGTCGATGCCGAATTCGTGACCGTCTCCGGCGCGCGAGGCAGAACCGCATCGGGCGTCAACATGCGCTATGGCGGTCATCCGCAATCACGGCCGCAGCCAGCGACACGCAAGAATGCTCTCTCGCGCATCCTGTCCGGCCTGCGCGGTGCGGAGGAGATTCTGCAGCAGGCATCACGGCGCAGTTTCGTGGCGCTCATCGTCTCCCTTGCCATATTGATCTTCGGCCTTTCAGGCGGTTTTTCCGGTCTGTCCGGCGCGCCGGCCAAGGGCGGCGCGGGCGAACCGCTTCAATTCTCGCATGTGACATTGACGCCGCGCGACGAGAACGGACTGCAGGTGCTGAAATTGAACGGCATCATCGAAAATGCCAGCGGCGCGACGCTTCCGGTTCCCCAGGTGCGTGCGGATCTCTTCGCCGGCGATCAGCTGGTCAGGAGCATCGTCGTGGATACGCCGATCGATCGTCTCGGCCCGCATGAAAGCCGCGGATTTTCGACGCGATTGCAGCATCCCGGTGGAAAAACGCCCGATGTTCGGCTTTCCTTCATGCCTTAGGGGGTGTGTCGGACCTCCTGATTGTGCTACGGCCTACTGCATAGTTTTAAAGTGCTGCAGCGACCTTTGCGCATGATATATGACGCGCGGCGCTGTAGTGCTTGATCGGCGGCCAAGGGCCGCGCAGCCATGGAGCATGCCAAGCAATGCCTGTCGTACGCGGGAAGAATATCGAGCCGCTTTTCACTGCCGAGCAGATTGCCGAGCGCAATCACGCCATGGCGAAGGAAATCGCCAGCGGGCCGACGAAGGACCTCCTCGTCATTGCCATCCTCAAGGGCTCGTTCATTTTCGCGGCGGACCTGTTGCGCGCACTGCACGACACGGGACTGGCACCGGAAGTGGAGTTCATCACCCTTTCGAGTTACGGCGCCGGCACGGTTTCCCAGGGCGTGCGCATCGTCAAGGACATCGACAGCGACGTTAAGGATCGTGATGTCCTGCTGATCGACGATATTCTGGAATCCGGCCGCACCCTGCGTTTTGCCAAGGAGCTGCTCTACGAGCGCGGCGCCCGCAATGTCACGCTGGCTGTTCTGCTCGACAAGAGCGTCAAGCGGCAGGAAGAGCTGGAGGCCGATTATGTCGGCTTCGAGTGCCCCGATTATTTCGTCGTGGGCTATGGCATGGATGTGGCCTACGCTTTCCGCGAATTGCCCTTCGTCGGTGTCGTCACGGGCGACGCCGAGGCCTGATCTTAAGTTAATACAGGCGGCGTGTCCGCCTGTCCCATTCTGCTCCAGCGATGACGACTCATTAACCACGGAGCCCAATCGCCTGTTGGTCGTTTACCTATCGCAAACGGAATTCTGGTGATTTCGGTCGCGGAACATGACGGACCACGGAGCATAGACCATGGCAAAAATTCTGATCACGGAAGACGAAGACTCGCTTCGCACCTTCGTCGCTCGCGCATTGCGCTTGGACGGTCACGAGACCGAAGAGGCGGCGGATGGCGCGGAAGGTTTGGAGAAACTGAAGCAGGGCGGCTACGACCTCTTGCTGTCGGATATCCGCATGCCCGTGATGGACGGCATCGAGCTCGCGCATCAGGCACATTCGACCTGCCCAGGCATGAAGATCCTGCTGATGACCGGCTATGCGGAGCAGCGCGAGCGTGCCGACGACCTCATGGAAAAGATCGTCGACGTCGTCGCCAAGCCCTTCGCGCTGCCCGATATCCGCAAGGCGGTTGCACGCGCGCTGGCTGCCTGAAATTGATCCTTGGTCAGCACAGGTGTCCCCGTGCTGGCTCCATTCCCGTCATGGGTGGTAGTCTGAAGCGGCCTACTGACCCAGATTCAGCAAGCGCTCCAGATAGCGGCGTTCCTCGCTCAAGGACGGATTATTGCTCAGCCGCTCGCGAATGGCATCGAGAATTTCGCGGGCGCGCTGGGCATCGATGATCTTCGGCACCATGTTGTCGTTAGGGTTGTCAGAGAAACCACCGTCGTTGCGTGACCGGCCGAGCGGGTCGCGGCTGTTTTGGCCTCCCTGGCCCATCTGTCCCGGCATTTGGCCCTGACCTTGGCCCGGTCCCTGTTGCTGCATCTGCGCCATGAGCTGGTTCATCATTTCGCGCGTGCCCTTGCGCAGAGCATCCAGCGCGCGCCCCTGGCCCTGCACGGCGCCTTCGCCATTGCCCTCTGAGAGCTGGCCTGACGCGCCATTCATCTCTTGTTGCGCCTTGCCGTAATTCTGGTTCGGCTTCATGCCGAGCGAGCCCAGGTCTTTCTGCAGCTCGCCGAGCTGCTTGCCGAGATCGTCCTGTTGCTTGCGCAATTCTTTCAAAGCATCGCGCAGCTGGTCGGCCGTCATGTTGTCGGTCGGGTCATTGCCCTTCTGTCCCTGCTGATTCTGGCCTTGCTGCTGGTCCTGGTTACGCTGGCCCATGTCCGGGCGCATCCGATCGTTGAGGCCGGGCAGCGGCTGGTCCATAAAGCCGTCACCATCCTCGTTCGGATCGCCGCGCTGCATGCGGTCGCGCATGGCCTGATCGAACTTGAAGGTCTGATCCATCAGCTTTTGCTGATCGCGCATGATGCGGCCGAGCTTGTCCATCTGCTCTCGCATCTTGTCATTGGCTTCGCCTTGCTGTTGCTGTTGCCCGCGCTGCGGCCGTCCGGCCTGGAGACTGTTCATCAGCTGCTGCAGCTCCGAGAGCATCTGCTGGGCGGCCTGGCGATTGCCGGAGCGAGCCAGATTCTCGATCTGATCCATCATGCGCTGAAGGTCCTGCTGGCGCAGGATATTGGCGGCCCGCTGGTTGGGCTGGGCCGGCATGTTGCGCATGCGCTCGGCCAGCTCCTTCATATAGGCGTCCATTGCCTTGCGAAGCTCGTCGGTGAGCTTCTTGATCTCGGCGTCAGGGGCGTTGCGCTGCAGGGCATCGGAAAGCTTCTGCTGGGCATCCCGCAAGGCCTTTTCCGCGTCGGTCAGCTGCGCGTCTTCCATGCCGAGCGCGATCTGCCAGAGATAGTCGGCCGTATCCTTCAATGACGTTTCGCCGCTTGCGAGTTTCATGCGCGTCAAAGCGGATTTGATCGCGAGATAATTGCCGAGATCCGGAATCGTCTCTTCAGGCCGGATGGTCAGCGATTTGTTGAGCTCGATCGCCTCCGGCATCTTGCGGGTATCGAGCGCGAAGACCTGGCGCTCTTCCGCCACGGCCGCGGCAAGCGGCTGGCTGAAATTGCGGGATGGCAGCACCATCTCATAGGGGGCACTGCGGCCCGTCTGGCCAGCGCCGTCCTTGGCGACGAGCGTGATACGGACGCGCTTGCCGGCCAGCGGATCCTGCGTCAGATCGTGGCTCGCCAGGCCCTTGCCGTTGCGGCGGTCGCGACGCGGCATTTCGAGCCTGAATTCCGGCAGGCCGTAAAGAGGGGTTGCCGCGGGATCGGATTCGACCGGCACGATCTCCGCATGGGCTTCCTCGACGCCGTAATCGTCCTTCACCCTGAAGCCGAGCTCCAATGCGCCGTTGGTCATTGCGTGCGGAATGCCGTCAAAGGTGATTTCCGGTGGCTTGTCGACCACGACGTTGAAGGACCAGGACTTGCCGTTCACGGTCAGTTCGCCGTCCTTTTCAAGCTTGAGAACGTGGGTGCGGGCAATCAATGCATCCGTGGCGGGCGCATTGCCATTGCCGCCTGCTGCAGGCTGCGCTGCCGGTTTGGCGCCCGCCGGGACTTGCTTGCCGGCATCGGCGGATTGTTCGGGAATTTCGGCACCCTTGTCGCTGCCGGCTGCCTGGAACAGCACCTTTTCATCCGCCGACGCGCCCGTGACACGCACCGTGAGTTCGGAGAATTGCGGCACGTTGAGGCCATTGCCGGCATTGGCGACGTTGCCGGTCAGGTAAACAGGCGCTTCGCCGGTATAATAGGGCGGAGTGACCCATGCATCGACGCGAAGATCCGGATTGCTCGACGAGGAAGGAGACGTCGTGAAGGCATCGCTGAGCGAGCCGCCGCTATTGGACATGGAAAAGCTGAAAGCCGTCACCAGCAGCAATGCCGGGATGGCGCGCAGTGCGAAGCGGTCGTAGCGGGCGATATCCGGCCGCGGCAGGCCGGCATCCAGGGCGGCGATGCGCTCGGCCATGCGGGTCTGGTGCTCGCGCCAGAGCGCGCGGGCAAAGGGCGTATCGAGCGCCGGCTCATCCTCCTGCACCGTGACCGGCTGGTGGGCGAGGCCGTTTCTCTCTTCCAGCAGGCGGTCGGCTTCGGGGGTATTCGGCCAGCGCAAACGCCGCAGCGGATTGAGCGAGATGACGAAACCGACAGCGAAGACGGCAAGCATCAGGAAGCGAAGACTATCCGGCGCAATGCGGAAAATGCCGAACCAGGCTGCAGACAGGAACAGGGCCAGAATGGATGCCGGCAGCAGCAGCCGTGGCAGCAGCTGCTCCGAGACCAGCACGATCCGAGCAAAGAGACGCTTGACCGCAACCATGCGCGCCAGCGCCGGACGGGTGGCGAAAGCGCCCTTCTTAGGGTTGCTGGGGCTGGTCATCGGTCCGGTCTTCTCCCGATCTGACATTGATGGCCAGAGCATGATGCCGAAAAGTGTAGGCGGTTTTCGGACGACATCATGCTCTTCTTCTTTGATTCTAAAGCGCATTCAGATTGTAGATCGATCCGATCTACAATCATCCGGCTCTAGTAGCCCGTTGGGGTGGCGCGGCGTCCCACACGCTCGCGCACGCGGTGCCCGGCGAGACACCATCAATCAAAGATAACATTCTTTGTGGCGAAGACGAGGGCAATGGGCGTGAAAGGCTGTTTTTTCATCGGACTTCGCCGAAACGTGATCGGGCAAGGCAGCTTTCGCAGTCCTGCCCGAAAGACATGGATAGAAGCCGATTATCCTTCGAGCCAGGCCGGGATGGAATCCAGGCCGATCAGATCCTCGTAGGTTGCGCGCGGACGGATGACGTGGAACTCATTGCCCTTGACCAGCACTTCGGGAACCAGAAGCCGGCTGTTGTAGGTGCCGGCCTGCACGGCGCCATAGGCACCGGCTGAGCCGACGGCCAGCAGATCGCCGGGCTTCGGCAGCGCCATCTCGCGGTCGAGTGCCAGATAGTCGCCCGTCTCGCAGACCGGGCCGACGACATCGGCCTTGATGCGCTTGATATCGGCAGCACTCGTCACAACCGGGCGGATCTCGTGATAGGCTTCATAGAGCGTCGGGCGAATGAGGTCGTTCATGGCGCCATCGACGATGACGAAGCTCTTGTCGCCGCCGTCCTTCACATAGATGACTTCGGTCACCAGAATGCCGGCATTGCCGACGATCAGGCGGCCTGGCTCGGTGACGATCCGGCAGTTGAGGCCACGCAGCTGGTTCTTGACGATCTCGGCATAGGCGTCGGGCAAAGGCGGCGGATTGTTGTCGTCGCGATAGGGAATGCCGAGACCGCCGCCGATATCGACATGATGGATATCGTGACCGTCGCCGCGCAGGGTCTCCACAAGATCGCGCAGCAGCTTGAAGGCGTCGTCGAACGGCTGCAGCTCGGTAATCTGGCTGCCGATGTGCATGTCGATGCCAGTGACCTTGATACCAGGCAGGCTGGCGGCACGTTCATAAACGGCGCGGGCACGCTGCCAGGAAATGCCGAACTTATTTTCCTTCTTGCCGGTCGAGATCTTTGCATGTGTGCGGGCGTCAACGTCCGGATTGATGCGGAAGGAAACGGGAGCGACCTTGCCGGCGCGGACGGCGCGCTGGTTCAGCACTTCCAGTTCCGGCTCGGATTCGACGTTGAAGCAGTAGATGCCGGCTGCCAGCGCCACGTCCATTTCCTCAGCCGTCTTGCCGACGCCGGAGAACATGATGCGGCTTGCCGGAATGCCTGCGGCCAGTGCGCGGCGCAGCTCACCGACGGAGACGACATCGACGCCGGCGCCGAGGCGGCCAAGCGTCTTCAGTACCGCCTGGTTGGAATTGGCCTTCATGGCGTAGCAGACCATGGCATCGACATCGCCGAAGGCTTCCGCGAAGACGCGGTAGTGGCGCTCCAGCGTTGCCGTCGAATAGACATAGAAGGGGGTGCCGACCGCCTTGGCGATCTCTGGAACCGGAACATCCTCGGCGTGGAGGATGCCGTCGCGATACTCAAAATGGTTCACGGTCGTCGCCTATTCAGAGAAGCGGGTCGAGGAAGAACTTCTTGTCCTCCGTACCCGGCTCCTTCGTCGGCTTCGAGACGTCGCCGCCTTTGGTCGCATGAGCACTCGGCGGATCAAGAGGGCCTTTGCGGCCACATCCGACGACGGCAAGGCCGACGACCGAAAGCACCACGGTCAGGCGGATGATGTGCGGCATGTTGATCTGCATCGAAATCCTCTTGGGCGGCAAACGCGGAAGCAGTCCTTCATAGCGAAGTTTCCGAGCCTTGTGCACCCTGATTGTTGATTGTGACTTTCGGCGATTTTCTCAGTTGCGGGCGCGCCAGAAGGCGATCTGCTTTCGCACTTCCGAGGGTGCCGTGCCGCCGAAACTCTTGCGGCTGGCAACCGAGGCCTCGACCGTCAGAACGTCGAAAATCTTGTCCGTGATATCGGGGTGGATTGCCTGCAGCTCTTCGAGCGACAGCTCCGCCAGTTCGCAGGACTTGCTTTCGGCGAGCGCCACGGCGCGGCCCGTAACATGGTGGGCATCGCGGAAGGGCAGGCCTGCTTCGCGCACCAGCCAATCGGCGAGATCGGTTGCGGTGGAATAGCCGGACCCAGCGGCAGCTTTCATGCGGGCGGTGTTGATCGTCATGTCGCGCATCATGCCGGTCATGGCGGCAATCGCCAGCTCCAGGCTTTCGGCAGCGTCGAAGACCTGTTCCTTGTCTTCCTGCATATCCTTGGAATAGGCAAGCGGCAGGCCCTTCATGATCGTCAGCAGCGCCACCAGCGAGCCGTTGATGCGGCCGGTCTTGGCGCGCACGAGTTCGGCGGCATCCGGGTTCTTCTTCTGCGGCATGATGGAGGAGCCGGTCGAGAAGGCGTCGGAGAGGCGCACGAAGCCGAATTGCGGCGTCGACCAGATGACGATCTCTTCGGCAAGCCGCGACAGGTGCATGCCGGCGATGGCGGCGATCGACAGGAATTCGAGGGCGAAATCGCGGTCGGAGACGGTATCGATCGAGTTGCGGGTCGGCTCGCGGAAGCCGAGCGCCTTGGCCGTCATGTGGCGGTCGATCGGGAATCCCGTGCCGGCAAGGGCGGCGGCGCCGATCGGCGATTCGTCCATATGCTCGATGGCGTGGCGCACGCGCGAGCGGTCGCGGCCGAACATCTCGACATAGGCCATGCAGTGATGACCGAAGGTGACGGGCTGTGCCGTCTGCAGATGGGTAAAGCCAGGCATGACGCTGTCGGCATGTTCCTCGGCGCGATCGAGGAAGGCGGCGATCAGATCGGTCAGCGCCTGCTCGCACTTCTGCAGCTCTTCCTTCACCCACAGACGGAAATCGAGCGCCACCTGATCGTTGCGCGAGCGGGCGGTGTGCAGGCGGCCGGCGGCCGGGCCGATCAGGGCCGCAAGCCGCGCTTCGACGTTCATGTGGATGTCTTCGAGGCGGCGGGAGAACTCGAAATTGCCGCTTTCGATCTCTGACAGGATCGTGTTCAACCCGTGAACGATCTTGTCTTTATCCTCGGTTGAAATGATGCCTTGATTGGCGAGCATGGTCGCATGCGCGATTGAGCCGCGGATGTCCTGGGCAAACAGCTTCTTGTCGAAATCGATCGAGGCATTTATCTCCTCCATGATTGCCGCGGGGCCGGAAGCGAAACGCCCGCCCCACATCTGGTTGGAGGATTTGGTGTCCGTGCCGTCAGTCATGAGATGCCCACCTGGAGAATGTAATGACAGCAAAGAAGCCGTTCGGTCTGCCGTCCATGAAACTTGTTATGCTTGCCGCCGTCGCCGGGGTCATTGCCGGTGCGGCAGCGGTATACGTGAAGGAGGCGGGGTATGGCAATGGTATTGGTGAAACGGCCTCGGCCGATCAATGCGGATCGGCAAGGGATCGTGCCGCTGCCCTGACGCCCTTCACCAAGGGCCAGGTCGCCGCCATGAGCGTGCCGCCGGCGCCGATCTCGCTGAAGGACGTCTCCTTCAAGGGTGTAGAGGGGCAGCCGCTGTCGATCGGCAGTTTCGCCGGCAAGACCCTGTTGCTGAACGTGTGGGCGACCTGGTGCGTGCCGTGCCGCGAAGAAATGCCGGCACTGAACGCGCTCGAGAAGAGCGCCGGCAGCGACAAGTTCGAGGTGGTCGCCGTCAATATCGATACGGGCGACGATGAAAAGACCAAAGCCTTCCGCACGGAATATGCCATCGACAAGCTCGGCTATTATCGCGACAACACCATGGGCGTGTTCAACGTATTGAAGAAGCAGGGCCTTGCCTTTGGTTTGCCGGTGACGCTGCTCATCGATGACAAGGGCTGCCTGCTATCGGCCATGAACGGGCCGGCGGCCTGGGACAGCGAGGATGCGAAGAACCTGGTGAAGGCGGCTGCGGGGATTTGATTTTCTCCTTCTCCCCGGCGGGGAGGTGCCCGGCAGGGCGGATGAGGGGGAGTGTGTCATAGCAAGCGCGTTGCTGGGTAAACAGTACCGTTGCCGGTAACGCCCCCTCACCCCGTGCTGTCGCGCGACCCTCTCCCCGATGGGGCGAGGGGTATCTTACCGCGTCGGAACCGGCGTTTCACCGCGATAGTCGTAGAAACCGCGGCCGGATTTGCGGCCGAGCCAGCCGGCTTCGACATATTTCACCAGCAGCGGACAGGGGCGATATTTGGAATCGGCGAGCCCGTCATGCAGCACCTGCATGATCGACAGGCAGGTATCGAGGCCGATGAAATCGGCAAGCTGCAGCGGGCCCATCGGGTGATTGGCGCCGAGCCGCATGGCAGTGTCGATGGCATCGACGGTGCCCACGCCTTCATAGAGCGTATAGATCGCCTCGTTGATCATCGGCAGCAGGATGCGGTTGACGATGAAGGCGGGGAAGTCCTCGGCGACGGTGATCGTCTTTTCCAGAGAGGTGACGTAATCCTTGGCGGTGGAGAAGGTCGATTCGTCGGTGGCGATGCCGCGCACCAGCTCAACCAGCTTCATCACCGGAACCGGGTTCATGAAGTGAATGCCCATGAAGCGCTCGGGACGGTCGGTGGCGGAAGCAAGGCGGGTGATCGAGAGCGACGAGGTATTGGTGGCCAGCAGCGCCTCCGGCTTCAGCACCGGACACACCTGCGCATAGATCTTGCGCTTGACGCTTTCGTCTTCGGTTGCCGCCTCGATGGCGAGATCGACCTGGGCAAGATCGTTGAGATCGGCGGAGCCAGTGATGCGGGAGAGGGCTGCCTTGCGCTCTTCGTCGGTCGCCTTGCCGGAGGCGACCTGGCGGGCGAGATTGCCGTTGATGGTAGCAAGCCCGCTTTCGATGCGATCCTGCGCCAGATCGTAGATATGGACCTTGTAGCCGGCCATGGCGGATACGTGGGCGATGCCGCAGCCCATCTGGCCCGCGCCGATAATACCGATCGTCTTCAGCGAACTCATTGCCAACTCCCCGGCGGCGCGCTCTTGGCGGTGCGCTATGCTCTTAATCCAAATTTGCCGGGCCATTTCTAGCCCGGCAAAGATTGATAGACCTATAAGAGACGATTTTCCAGTCTCTCGCAACTGCGAGAAAGTCAATCGGCGTGCTCACAGCGCCTTTTGCAATTCCGGCAGCGCTTCAAAGAGGTCGGCGACGAGGCCGTAGTCGGCGATCTGGAAGATCGGCGCTTCCTCGTCCTTGTTGATGGCGACGATGACCTTCGAATCCTTCATGCCGGCCAGATGCTGGATGGCGCCGGAAATGCCGCAGGCGATATAGAGCTGCGGTGCGACGACCTTGCCCGTCTGGCCGACCTGCCAATCGTTCGGCGCATAGCCGGCATCGACGGCAGCGCGGGAGGCGCCGACGGCGGCACCCAGCTTGTCGGCGACAGGAAGAATGACTTCCCTGAACTTCTCCGCCGAGCCGAGCGCGCGGCCGCCCGAGATGATGATCTTGGCGGACGTCAGCTCCGGACGATCCGAGGAAGATAGCGCGTCGCCGACGAAGGTGGAGAGCGCCGGATCGGCAGCGGCCGACACCGTCTCGATCGCAGCCGAACCGCCTTCAGAGGCAGAGGCGAACGAAGCCGTGCGCACTGTGATCACCTTCTTGGCGTCGGTCGACTGCACCGTCTGGATGGCGTTGCCGGCATAGATCGGCCGCTTGAAGGTGTCAGCGGAAACGACTTCGATGATTTCCGAGACCTGGGCGACGTCGAGCAGGGCGGCAACGCGCGGCAGCACGTTCTTGCCGACCGAGGTCGCAGCGCCGATGATAGTATCATAGGAACCGGCCAGCGATACGATCAGGGCTGCCAGCGGTTCGGCGAGATTGTTGGCAAGGCTTGCGTCCTCGGCAACCAGCACCTTCGAGACGCCGGCAAGCTTTGCCGCCTGCTCGGCCGCGGCCTTGGCGCCCGCACCGGCGACCAGCACATGAATGTCGCCGCCGATCTTGGTTGCTGCCGTCAGTGCCTTGGCGGTCTGGTCGGAGAGGTGGGCATTGTCGTGATCAGCCAGAAGAAGAATGGCCATGGGTCTTATCCTTTCCTATCCTCAGAGCACGCCGGCTTCGGTCTTCAGCTTCTCGACCAGTTCGGCGACCGAGGCCACCTTGACGCCCGCCTTGCGGCCGGACGGCTCCTCGGTCTTCAGCACCTTCAACCGCGGCTCGGTCGACACGCCGAAATCAGCCGGGCTCTTCTTGTCGAGCGGCTTCTTCTTGGCTTTCATGATGTTCGGCAGCGAGGCGTAACGCGGCTCGTTCAGGCGCAGGTCTGATGTGACGACCGCCGGCAGCTTGACCTCGATCGTCTGCAGGCCGCCATCGACTTCGCGGGTGACCTGAGCCTTGCCATCGCCGATCTCGATCTTCGAGGCGAAGGTCGCCTGTGCGGTGCCGAGCAGGGCTGCCAGCATCTGGCCGGTCTGGTTGGAGTCGTCATCGATCGCCTGCTTGCCGACGATGATGAGGCCGGGCTTTTCGGCCTCGGCAACGCCTTTCAGGATCTTGGCAACGGCCAGCGGCTCGACGGCATCGTCGGTCTCGACTAGAATGGCGCGATCCGCACCCATGGCGAGCGCCGTGCGCAGCGTTTCCTCGGCCTTGGCCGGGCCGATCGATACGACCACGACTTCCTCGGCCTTGCCGGCTTCCTTCAGACGCAGCGCCTCTTCGACCGAGATCTCGTCGAACGGGTTCATCGACATCTTCACGTTCGAGAGCTCGACGCCAGAACCATCCGGCTTCACGCGAATCTTGACGTTGTAGTCAACAACCCGCTTAACGGGAACGAGAATTTTCATGGAATCCTTCCTTCAACATGACCGCCCGAGAACATGCGCTGTTTAGCGCCATTCCATTTGTCGAATGGCGACATGGATACGCGTTTTTCCCCCAATTACAACGCTTCCAGGCCGCCTGAGAGACGAAATGCTTGAAAGGCATAAATAACGTTTACGTCAACGTCAATATGTGGTGCCTCTCATGACTAATTTGTGCCGCTATCGATTCTTCCCGGGAACCCAGAGCACGTCGGCGCGGCCGCGATCATTGGCATGCCGCGCGGCGACGAAGAGAAAATCGGAAAGGCGGTTGATATATTTCAGCGCCGGCGGGCTGACGCGTTCGCCTTGCTCACGCGACAGCGCCACCATGAGGCGTTCCGCGCGCCGGGCAATGGTGCGGGCAAGATGCAGATGGGCAGAGGCCGGGCTGCCGGCCGGCAGAACGAAGGATCTCAACGGCTCGAGATCGGCATTCAGCAGATCGATGTCGTGCTCGATGCGTTCGACCTGATGGTCGATGATGCGAAGCGGCTCATAGGCCGGCGGCTGGTCGGTTTCAGGGGTGGAAAGATCGGCGCCGAGATCGAAGAGATCGTTCTGGATCCGCATCAGCATGGCGTCGAGATCGGGCAGCTCAATCGTGTGCAGCCTTGCGACGCCAATGGCGGAATTGGTTTCGTCGACGGTGCCGTAGCTTTCGACGCGCAGGTCGTGCTTCAGCCGCCTCGGGCCGGCGACGAGGCCTGTGGTGCCGTCATCGCCGGTCTTGGTGTAGATCTTGTTGAGCTTGACCATCGTGTTCCTGTGGTTGGAGCTTCCGCTTTTCTTCGGATCGCGAAATGCCCTAACCCTTTGTTTTAAGCAATTCCGGATGGAAAACCGCTTCGCACTTTTCCTGGAATTGCTTTCGAGCACGATGCCGAAAAGTGTGAGCGGTTATCGGACGACATCATGCTCTACTTCTTTAATTCTAGAGCGGATTCAGATTTTAGGTCGAACAGACCTAAAATCATCCGGCTCTAGGCCGGGCGGCCGCCGCCCGTCAGCCAGAGCGTCAGCATGATCAGAATGACCGCGACTGCCTGCAGCAGGACACGCAATTGCATCAGCCGGTTCGAAAGGTTCGGATTGTCGCCTTTCATCATGTTCCAAAGGCCGCGAACGAGAACGATCGCGACAAGTCCCATGACAATGATGGCGGCGATATAGGTAAAGGTCGACATGGCTCCTCCATCCTTGTCTTTAAAAGCGGTTCAGCCTTTCACGGATATCCGAGCCGCTTTATCTCGTTGCTTTTCGCAATTCCTCGCGGAAAACCGCTGCGCACTTTTCCGGGATTGCTCTAGTCCAGCCGACGCATCAGACGATAGAAAAGGTTAGCCGGCAATAGCCTTTTCAAGAGGACGCCCTGCTTGGCGGGCGTCGTTACCAGATAATGTGGGCGTGGGCTCTTCACATTCAAAGCCAATTTTAGCACATGATAGACCGCTTCTGGACCCAATTTATGCTTGTTGATCGGGCCTGATCCATCCAGCCGTTTCAGTTGCCTGCGGTATTCCACCGCATGGGCGGAGCCCTCAAGGTCGATATGCTCGCGGATCTTGGCGAGTGCATTGGCGGTAAACTTCGTCGCGATCGGGCCGGGCTCGATGAGGCTGACATGGATGCCGCTACCCTGCAGCTCCATTCTGAGCGTGATCGTCAGTCCTTCCAGCGCAAATTTCGAGGCGGTGTAGGCGCCGCGGAAACGGTAGGGAACCAGCCCGAGAATGGACGAGCAATTGACGATGCGGCCATGGCCCTGTTTGCGCATCAGCGGCAGAACCTGGCGCGTCAGCTCATGCCAGCCGAAGACATTCGTCTCGAACTGCTCGCGCAGCACATCGGTCGTCAGATCCTCGACGGCGCCCGGCTGCCCGTAGGCGCCATTGTTGAAGAGGGCGTCGATGCGGTCGGCCGTGCGCTCCCTAATCGTTGCAACCGCAGCTGAAATCGTCTCGGGACGGGTGTAGTCCAGCAGAAGTGCTTCGATGCCGTCGGATGCGAGCGGGGCGAGATCGGCTTCGTTGCGCACCGTCGCGAAAACGCGCCATCCGTCGGCTTTCAGTGCCCGGGCGCAGTAAGCGCCGATTCCGGAGGAGCAACCAGTCAGCAGGATGATGCGTTGTTCCGTCATGAGGAGATGATTCCTGTACAAACCGGAACTCGTTTCCCATATTCAGGAACCCGATACAATCGACAACCGGCGGTGTCAGCCGGATGATGCCGACGTTAGGCGGAGATGGAATGCCGACAGTCCTGCGCACGATTTACAAGGTGATCTACGACGCAGTGTTCCATTTCGTCGAGGATGACGGGTTCGCCATGGCAAGCCACGTTGCGCTGTCGACGCTGCTGGCGGTTTTCCCTTTCCTGATCTTCGGTACGGCGCTGGCGAGTTTTCTCGGCGCCAGCCAATTCTCGTCGACGGCTGTACACCTGATTTTCGACACCTGGCCGGAGGCGATCGCCAAGCCGCTCGCCGATCAGGTCGTACAGGTGCTCACGATCCCGCGCGGCGGGCTTTTGACGGTCTCGGTGCTTGCGGCCGCCTATTTCGCGTCTAACGGCGTCGAGGCTCTGCGCATATCGCTCAACCGCGCCTATCGCGTCCTCGAAACCCGGCCGTGGTACTTCAACCGTCTCGCCAGCCTCGGCTACGTGCTCATCGCCGTGTTGATCTTCGCGATCCTCAGCATCCTGCTCGTCGCCGTGCCGCTGGCGCTGAATTACACCCGGCAGTGGCTGCCGCGGCTCGCTGATATTCTCGAGATCGTATTCAGCTGGCGGATCTACGGCACGATCTTTCTGCTGCTGGCGGGCCTCATGATCCTGCATCTCTGGCTGGCGGCCGGCCACAGGCGGATCTTCGACGTCATTCCCGGCGTGCTGCTGACCTTGATCTTCTGGTCGATCGGCGCTGTGCTCTTCGCCTACTATCTCTCGACCTTCGCCAATTATACCGCCACCTATGCCGGCCTGGCGTCGGTGATGATCGTGCTGATCTTCCTCTATATGTTGGCCGTGATCTTCATCATGGGCGCGGAGATCAATGCGGCGCTGATGAAGTTCCGCGTGCGGCGGCTGCTGTTCGGCAAGGCGGCGAGCCGCGCAGCCGCCGAGATAGCTTCGGAAAAGATACCCTCGGAACCGAGGGCCGAATCAGAGGCCGATGCGGCGGCGAAGCTCCGTCGGTGACAGGCCTTGCCGGCGCCATTCGGCAATGCCGGTATCGCCCATGCTCTTGGACAGCTTTTTGCCATCCTCTCCGAGGACCAGACGATGGTGATGATAGAGCGGTTCCGGCAGGCCGAGGAGTGTCTGCAGCAGGCGATGGATCGAGGTGGCGTGGAAGAGATCGAGCCCGCGCACGACATGGGTAATGCCCTGCACGGCATCGTCGACCACCACCGAGAGATGGTAGCTCGAGGGCGCATCGGAACGCGACAGCACGACATCGCCCCAGGCGGCGGGATCGGCCGGAATAATGCCCGTCTCGCCGTCGCCGCTTTCCCGCCAGTGCAGTGGTTCGTCCACTGTCGCCAGTGCCCTTTCCATGTCGAGACGCCAGGCGTGTTTCATACCCGAAGCAAGCAGGCGCTGCCGCTCCGCATCGCCGCGCTCGCGGTCATCGGGCGGATAGAGCGGCGTGCCGTCGGGATCGCGCCGCCAGGAACTGCCCTCGGCTTCGAAAGCGCCGACACGTGATTTGACCTCGCCACGTGTCAGGAAGGCGGGGTAGACGAGACCGCGCTCGATAAGTGTCTGCAACGCCGTCTGATAGGTCGCAAAATGCTCGGATTGCCGGCGCACCGGCTGCTGCCAGCGAAGGCCGAGCCAGGAAAGGTCGGTGTAGATGCCCTCTTCGAAATCGGGTGTGCAGCGCGCCTGATCTATGTCTTCGATACGCAACAGGAAATCGCCGCCGGCCTTTGCCGCCATGTCGTGATTGAGAATGGCCGACAGCGCATGGCCGAGATGCAGCGGGCCGTTCGGGCTCGGGGCAAAACGGAATTTCGGCTTTTGACGGTGAATCTCGATCATGCTTTCTTCTGCCACGAATTTGAACCGGGGACCACGAGACGCCATGCAGATCATTCGCGACGAGCGCGATATCGAACAGGGACTGGCTTCGCTGCTGAAGATCGACCCGCGCCTGCGGCCCGTTGCCGCAGAGGCCGGCACCTTGCCGTTGCGCCTGCGCGAACCGGGCTTCGAAGGGCTTGCCCATATCATCGTGTCGCAGGTGGTCTCGCGCGCCAGCGCGGATGCGATCTGGGGGAAGATGATCGCCGGCATGGGACAGGTGACCGCCAAGGGCTATGCCGGGCTGGAGCCGGAGGCATGGCGAAGCTTCGGCCTGTCGCGAATCAAGCACGAGACGCTGGCGCGCGTGGCCGAAGCCGTTGCCGGCGGCAGCCTCGATCTCCATGCGCTCAGCGCCGAATCCCCTGAAAAAGCGCTTGCCGAGCTGACATCGATCAAGGGAATCGGCCCGTGGACGGCCGAAGTCTATCTGATGTTCTGCGGCGGTCACGCAGATGTGTTTCCAGCCGGCGACGTCGCGCTGCAGGCGGCCGTCGGGATGGCTTTCGGCCATGAAGTCAGGCCCTTGGCCAAGGCCGTTGCCCTGGAAGCCACGGCTTGGGCGCCCTGGCGCTCGGTCGCGGCCCGGCTTTTTTGGGCCTATTATGCCGTGAAAACGCGCCGGGACGCGCTGCCTATAGTTTAATCGGCGGCCTCCCCGAAATTGCCTTTATGCACTGAATTTATTGGACTTCACAATCCTGTAACAACCGGCCTAATATACAAGATGTAGATGCCGAATCGATCAGGAGGGTTCCTTGACGATTGCAGTCTCCCCGCAGTCCTTGCCGGCGCTCGTGCTGAACGCTGACTACAGACCGCTGAGTTACTATCCCTTGTCGCTCTGGTCCTGGCAGGACGCGATCAAGGCGGTTTTTCTTGACCGTGTGAACATCATCGCGGAATACGATCAGTGCGTGTCCTCACCGAGCTTCTCGATGCGGCTGCCGAGCGTCGTATGCCTGAAGACATATGTGCAGCCGTCCCGCAATCCCGCCTTCACCCGCTTCAACGTCTTCCTGCGCGACAAGTTCGAATGCCAGTATTGCGGCTCCCATGACGACCTGACCTTCGACCACGTCATCCCGCGCGCCCATGGCGGCGAGACCACCTGGGAGAATGTCGTGGCCGCCTGTTCGCCGTGCAACCTGCGCAAGGGCAGCAAGCTGCCTAAGCAGGCCGGCATGTTCCCGGCGCAGAAGCCATACCAGCCGACCGTGCAGGACCTGCACAACAACGGCCGGCTCTTTCCGCCGAACTATCTGCACGACAGCTGGCTCGACTATCTCTACTGGGATTCGGAACTGCAGCCGTAGGATTTCCTTCTCCCCTTGGGGAGAAGGTGGCCCGAAGGGTCGGATGAGGGGGAGCGGCGGCACGCAAATTTGCCTTTCGCTTGCCGCTCAAGGCCCTCGTCGCTTCGCTTCTCGTCCCCCTCATCCGGCCGCTTGCAGTTTCGCTTTGCTCACCTGCTCGCGCCCACCTTTTCTCCGCGGGAGAGAAGGGGTCAACCCGCCTTCTTCGCACCCACAAAAGCAATAGCAGCCAGGATGACGCTGGCGATCACGTTCCAGCCGGCCATGGACAGGCCGAGGATGCGCAACGCTGCTTCCGTGCAGGACGGGCCTTTGATGGTGTTCAGCTGGCCGAGCAGGTCGCCGGCGTTCTGCGTGACGCTGCTGGCCGTGGTCGAGCAGGTGGTCGGGCCTTCCCAGAAGTGCCATTCGACGCCGGCGTGATAGACGCCGATGCCGCCGCCGACAACCATCATCAGGCCGGCGATGATGAGCAGCCCACGGGTGATCCAGGAAGGCAGGCCGGCGATTGCCGTCAGCACGGCGATGATGGCGACGGGGATGCCGTAATAATACGGCTGACGCTGGTCGAGGCAGAGCGCGCAGGGGATATACCCGCCGATATACTGGAAGCCGAGCGCCGAGCCGATGACGACGATCATGCCGATCGTCAGCAGGACGCCATAGCCGAGGCCGGCGCGGGAGGAAGGCGAAGTCATGGACATGCGTTGAGGGCTCCTTGGTCAGCTCGCCAGGGCAAAATGGAAGATGCCGTAGAGGGCGATGAGAACGGCGGCGGCTGCCATGGTGATCTGGCCCAGGCGCTTCTCGATGAAATGGCGGATGGATTCGCCATAGCGGCGAAGCAGGAAGGCCAGGAGAAAGAAGCGCCCGCCGCGCGCGACGATGGCGGAGATGATGAACAAGCCGAGATCGATATGGGCGACGCCGGAGAGGATGGTTACCACCTTGATAGGCGGCAGATGCGCCAGCCCCGATGTGACCAGCAGCAGGAGCACCCATTCATAGGTGATGCCGGCGCTCATCTGGTTGAAGGCGTCGAGCTTGCCATAGAATTCGAGGATCGGCTTGGCGATGGTCTCGAAGGCGTAATAGCCGAGCGCCCAGCCGGCAATGCCGCCAAGCACGGAGGCAACCGTCGCCGTCAGCGCATAACGCCACGCGCGCTCGGGCTTCGCCAGCGACATCGGCAGGAATAGCACATCAGCCGGAACGAGGAAGATGGAGCTCTCGACGAAGGCAATCACGGCCAACCAGATTTCCGCCGATTTGCGGCCGGCGAGCGACATGGTCCAGTCGTACAGTCTACGAAGCATAGGGCCCCCTTTTTGCTGCGTTGCAAACCTTTAGGGGGCAGGATTATGGCTGTAAATGGTCAGCGGGTGAGGGAAGTGGCGGAAAGGCAAAATTTTTCGTGATGGTTTGGGAGTGAGGTGGCGATACTGCAGCATTCGCCGGGCTTTCTCAGTAGTGTTCGGCAAGCATTTCGTTCAGAACAAGGCGGATACTACATAGACATAGAGGAAGCTGGCGAGGCCATGCCGATCATGGAGTTTCGTGACCAATGCCGTATGTACGCAAATAACCCCCAACTTCGATGATGGCTCCGGTGATGAAGCGCTGGCCATCGAGGGGCGAACAATAATTAAACGGACCAGGTAAACTGTGTGGAGAAGCCTCGTAGCGCGTCAAACATATTAATGTATTTCACATCAAAGGCATTGCAGACATCGGGAATCAGAACCCTCTTTTTCGAATTTGGGCTGGGCAGCTCGTGAGTGATCACGGTAGCGCTCATGCTCCTAGCTTTCGCTATTAACCAAGGATCAGCATCGTCAAGAAACTTTGCTACGGCCTGCGATGTATATTGTCCAGAGGAGATGTAAGCGGCAATTTCTCCGAAATTGACCTGAGTTTCGCTATCATCGACCTTCAGGAACCACTCGGCATCTTTTCGATCATGAGCCCATGCCGATAGTTCGTCGTCTCCGCGAGTCAGTTCCTCCCTGACATTCACGATGGAGGCAACTTTTACACCACAGGCGCTATCCATCCAGTCCCAGAAACCAGGGCAAATGTCGAATGCGTAATAACGATTTTTTGCTTCGATAAAGACATTCGTATCGAGCAGGAAATTCATTGCGCGGCTCGTGTTTTATTATGGAAGGCCATAAGTGTGGCCGGCTGAGTGTTCAGAAGGTTTGCCGCATGTTTCAGCAACAGGCGCCCGCTCATTGCCTGCGCCATCACCGCGTTGGTGAATCTGATTCCGTTGCGCAATGGGAGATTGTTGTAAAAGCTGCCGCCGCCTTCGCTGTCCGCCTTTGCTTCCTCCCAGCCAGAACTTTCAAGCGCATAAAAGCTCTTGTAATGGCTCTCGTCGATAAGCCCCAAATCGAATGCACGGCGAGCGATAACGATACGGCTCACCTTATAGACCCTTGCCAATCGATCGGCATTGCTGATGACAGAAGATTCGTGATCCCAGCGGCTCGCAAAGCCATTTTTTGGAACCAGAAATTCTGCGGCAATCTGATTGCACTTCTGCTCTATTGCTCGGTTAACGCCGTAATCGGACTCGCCTATAAAGACGTTCGAAACGCCGCTGGTACCGATCCATATGTGCGCAAGCTCGTGCGCAAGCGTAAAAATCTGCGCAGCTTTGGCGTCTCTTCCGTTGATAAAGATCAGCGGCACCAGCGGATCGCTGATGGCAAATCCACGGAACTGGCTAACAGACAAGGGTCTGTGGGTATTACTTCCGACGATACCGTTGCGGATAACCCATATGCCAGCATCCTCGGCCTTGCCGATTAGCATCCGGAGGTGTGTCTCCCAATTGGCCGTTATCGGCTCTCTGGAGGCTCCATACAGTGTTTTACGAATGTCAGCGGCGACTGCTTCCGGATCGGCGTCCTTGGAGAACTTGCCCACGAATTCGAGCTTCAGATCATCATAGGCGATCAAATGGTCTTTGAACCAATCCCGCTTGAATAGGATGTCATTGAGCAAATCCCTAAAATTTGCATCTAGGCGCTTGGAGGGGTCGCTTCCGACCGTTCTAAGATCAGGAATCGACAACTCTTCCTCTGGAGGCTCCTTCAGAAAAAGATAGCCAAACGGGATGTGCAACACGGAGGAAAGCGACTTAGCTTGGCGAAATGTCGGTCGGTCGATGCCCTCGAGCCATTCGGCCAATCGCTCGGGCTTTACCGGCACCTTTTTGGCAACGGCATCGAGCGGCATGTCGGCGCGATTTACGGCCCAAGCCAGTATCTTTTCATTGATCAGCGCTTCACTCATGCTGATGGAACGTCCAAGGCCGCAACAGGTTCTGTGATACATAGCAGAATTTGTTTATGGAAGCTTGCGCAGGCCATTACGGGCAACTTTTTTGATGCGGTGGCAAAGGCGAGGCTGTAAAGCTGACTTGGATAATAGGAAGTCGAGGTAGATCGGCTGCTGGGATAAGCAAAGGAAATTCAGTCCTGCACCAAGCGAAGATGGATCGCGGGGATATAAACAATTAGATAAAGCGAATTTAATTTCGCGTGTCGATGTAGTTGCTTAAGAAAAGTGGTGCCCCATGCCGGAGTCGAACCAGCACTTCTTTCGAAACTCGATTTTGAGTCGAGCGCGTCTACCAATTCCGCCAATGGGGCAACGGATCATGACGAGGCGGCTGTCTAGCATGTGAGCGGCGGGGCGCGCAAGCCGGAGATCGCAGATATTGCGAGTGTTTCCGCAGGGTTGCGGTTTAGCCCATGGCGTAGTGGACGCCATGGGCTTTTTGCCGTTTGAGGCTCAGTGAGCCATGGCCGGGCCTTTGCTGATGGAACCGGACTTTTGCAGGGTGATCGCCAGGATTGCGGCGAGCAGGCAGAAGGCGCCGGCGACGAAGAAGGCGGGAAGATAGGTGTTCAGCTCCGTGCGGGTGAGGCCGGCGCCATAGGCGGCGGTGGCGGCACCGAGCTGATGGCCGGCGAAGACCCAGCCGAAGATGAGGCCGGCCTTTTCGCGGCCGAAGCGGTCGGCGGCGATCTTGACGGTCGGCGGCACGGTGGCGATCCAGTCGAGGCCGTAGAAAACGGCGAAGATCGACAGGCCGTAGAAGGTGAAGTCGCTGAAGGGCAGATAGACCAGCGACAGGCCGCGCAGGCCGTAATACCAGAAAAGCAGCCAGCGATTGTCGAAGCGGTCGGAGAGCCAGCCGGAGCCGATCGTGCCGAAGAAATCGAAGATGCCCATGACGGCGAGCACGCTGGCGGCCGCGACAGGCACGATGCCGAAATCGCCGCAGAGCGTGACGAAATGCGTCTGGATCAGGCCGTTTGTCGACAGGCCGCAAATGAAGAAGGTGGCAAAGAGGATCCAGAAGGTCGAGGTCGTGGAGGCCTCCCGCAGGATCGACAGGGGCGAGGCAAGCGCGGCCTTCAGGTTTTTGGTCGCCGGCGGCGGAGGCGTGATGTGGATCTCGCCGACCAGCGGCAGGTTCATGTCAGAAGGGCGGTCGCGCATCAGGAGCAGCACGACGAATGCAGCGACGACGATCATGCCGCAGACGAAGAGCACCGTGGTGCGCCAGCCGTAGCGCGTCGTCAGCTCCGCCATCAGCGGCAGGAAGACGAGCTGTCCGGTGGCCGAGCTTGCCGAGAGCATGCCGATGACGAGGCCGCGATGCTTGGTGAACCAGCGCGTCGAGACGGTCGCGGCGAGCACCATGGCGGTGAGGCCTGTGCCGAAGCCGATGATGATGCCCCAGCATAGCAGCAGCTGCCAGACTTGCGTCATGAAGAGCGAGCCGATGAAGCCGACGGCAATGGTCGCCAGCGCGAAGACGATGACCTTGCGCACGCCGAAATGGTTCATGAAGGCGGCGGCGAAGGGTCCCATCAGGCCGAACAGCAGCAGCCGCACGGCAAGTGCCGAGGAAATGGACGAGGTGCTCCAGCCGAACTCGTCCTCCAGCGGCTTGATGAGCACGCCGGGCGCGCCCATGGCGCCGGCCGTGACCAGCATGGTGAGGAAGGTGGCGCCGACGACGACCCATCCATAGTGGATGTTGCGCCGGGCAAGCGTCGAAGCAAGGGCAGTTGAGACCATGAGGTGCGTTCCGATAAGGTTGCGTGTCTTGGCGTCAGGATCGGGAGATTTGCGAAAGCGCTCGATCGCGGATGGCCGGGGGTACCGTGTCCACTTCTAGCGCCATGCCGTTCTCCCGGCTTGAACGTTTGTGTAAAGGCATTTACATGATTGCTATCATATTTGTTGCGTATTGATGATGGTCATCATATAAATTGTCAATGCAGATTTATTGATGCTCTGATGGAGTTTTTTGATGAGAGTGAGCCGGGAGAAATTCGCCGAGAATCGCGAGAAGATCCTTGCCGTGGCGGGCGAGCTCTTTCGCGAGAAGGGTTTTGACGGCATCGGCGTCGCCGAGATCATGAAGGCGGCGGGGCTGACGCATGGCGGTTTCTACGGCCATTTCGATTCGAAAGACGAGCTTGCCTGTGAGGCGAGCAAGGCGCTTGTGGCTCGTTCGCTGGAGCGCTGGAAGCAGGTGGCGTCAAGCTCGCCCGACCAACCGCTGGAAGCGCTGCTTGCCCATTATCTCTCGCATCGCAACGTGGTCGAGCACGCGACAGGCTGTGTCTTCGCGGCGCTGACGCAGGAGGTCAGCCGCCACGGCCCCGAGATGCAGTCCACCTTCACCGGCGGCCTGATGGGGCTGGTCGAGGTGCTGGAAGAGATCGTTCCCGGCCAAACGCCGGAGGAGCGACGGCGCAAGGCCTTTGCCAGCCTCTCGGCCATGGTCGGTGCCGTCATCCTGGCACGCGCCATGGACAATCCCGAATTGTCGCAGGAATTCCTGTCGGCGACCCGGCAGGAGCTGTCGCCGCCGCCGGGTGAAGAAAAGAGCTGATCTATAGCGGTTCAGCTTTTCACGGAATCTCTGAGATGCTCTATCTCTTTGTTATCTCGCAATTCCGGACGGAAAACCGCTGCGCACTTTTCCTGGAATTGCTCTAGTCGCGGAAGGCGAGCAGCCCGTTCGCCTCGACGACCTCTCTGAATTTGCCGTCGGGTGCGACTGCGAGCAGTTCGGCGCGAAGTGCGGCTTCGAAATCGGCTGCCTTGTTCCCCAGCGCCTGCGGCGAAGTCGACGACATCGAGAAGATGCGGCCGACGATCTCTTCGATATCCCTGGTGTATTCCGAGACGATGCCGATCCGTTCCAGATTGCGGAAGGGGGAGGCGAGCAGCATGGCTTCATGCGGCGCCCATTCCTTGCTCCGGCGCATCTGCCGCTCCGCGCTGCGCTCGGGCGAATAGGTTTCCATCAGCGGTTCAAGGATGCCGCGCCAGTTCGGCTCCGCCAGAATGTCTTTATCGTGAAAAAGCACGAGGGCGCCGTCCGGCTCGATCAACTTGTCGAGGGCCTCAAGCGTTGCCGGCCTGTCCATCCAGTGGAAGGAGCGACCCATGACGCAGAGGTGCAGCCTGCCGATATCGGGGCCGAGATCGTAGGAAGAGCCTTGGCGGATGCTGATATCGACGCCGGCTGCCTTCGCGCCGAGCGCGGCTTCGGCGAGCATTTCCGGTTCCGGATCCATGGCGGTGACGGCGGCACCCTGCAGCCGCGCGAAGGCGATGCCGAGCTGGCCGGGGCCGCAGCCGAGGTCGAGCACATGGTCGCCAGGCTCAAGCCCGCTGCGCTCGGCGACGCGCTCGATCAGCCTGTCCGGATAGGGGATGCGATAGCGCAGATAATAGGCCGCGGTCGATTGAAATCGCCGCGCCTCGAAGGGAACTGTGATCATTGGATATCATCCTCGGGGGTAGGGAATCATGACCTGTTAAGCCGCAACTGTGACCGGTTCGTGAAGTCACTTTTGCGCGATTTGCCGCAGGCTGCATGGCTTCGGCTTCGGAGCTTGGGATTATCTCCCACCTCCTTCTCCCCTCGGGGAGAAGGTGCCGTCAGGCGGATGAGGGGGCCTGCCGAGAGCAAGAAGATCCATGAATTCAAGTCGGCCAGCCCCCTCATCCGACCCTTCGGGCCACCTTCTCCCCGAGGGGAGAAGGGTTGCGCGGCAACCACTTCATTTCACATTTCATATGCAGATTGCTCTACCGGAAGAGGGGTGAGAGGCCAGACAGCCAGCCGCAATACCATCAGCCCAACCTGACCAGCTCCAAAATCCCGGTTCACTTGAACCCAGCAACTCCATGCGGAACGTAGGGGCTTTCCAGCGCGCCGATTTCCTCCGGCGTCAATTTGACCTCCAGCGAGGCGACGGCGTCCGTGATGTGGCCGGGCTTGGAGGCGCCGATGATCGGGGCGGTGACGGCGCTTTTCTGCAGGATCCAGGCGGTTGCGACCTGCGCGCGCGGGATGCCGCGTGCCTTGGCAACGGTGCCGACGGCATCGACGATCTTGCGGTCGGCCTCGAGCGCCTGGGTATAGAGCGTCTTCCCGAATTCGTCGGACTCCGTGCGGGCCGTCGCTTCATCCCAATCGCGGGTGAGGCGACCGCGAGCAAGTGGGCTCCAGGGGATGACGGCGATCTTCTGGTCCTCGCAGAAGGGCAGCATCTCGCGCTCCTCCTCGCGGTAGAGCAGGTTCAGGTGGTCCTGCATGCTGACGAACTCGGTCCAGCCGTTGAGGCGGGAGATGTAGATCGCCTTGGCGAACTGCCAGGCATACATGGAGGAGGCGCCGATATACCGAGCCTTACCGGCCTTGACGACATCATGAAGCGCTTCCAGCGTTTCCTCGATCGGCGTCGTATAGTCCCAGCGGTGAATTTGATAGAGATCGACATAGTCGGTGCCGAGACGGCGCAGGCTGTTGTCGATTTCATCGAAGATCGCCTTGCGCGAGAGGCCTGCACCGTTCGGGCCGGGACGCATGCGGTTGAAGACCTTGGTGGCGAGCACGATATCGTCGCGGCGGGCGAAATCCTTGATGGCGCGGCCGACGATCTCTTCCGACGAGCCGTTGGAGTAGGTGTTGGCCGTATCGAGGAAGTTGATGCCGGCCTCGATCGCCTGGCGCAGCAGCGGGCGGCTGTCCTCCTCCTTCAACGACCAGGCATGCGTGCCCTTGTTGGGATCGCCATAGGTCATGCAACCCAGGCAGATGCGTGAAACTTCCAGACCGGTGCGGCCAAGCTTTACGTATTCCATCGCTATTCTCCGTCCATTCGATTACCCGGCGCAAAGAGGCTCGCCGCGCTGAGGGCGGCGGAGTGCGTGCGTCACCAAATTAATCCGACGGCCAGGCTTGCCGTCGATCGGTGCGTCAGTTCGTGAAGAGCTTCGAAGTGTTCTTCAATAAATAAGGCAAATCATTTGGCAGGGAAGACGGCAATTTCAAATGTTTCCTTGAACCCCAGAGGCGACAGGTGTTAGCTGCACCGCACCATTTTCTGGAATTCCGCATGAGATTGCCCCCGCGTGACACTTACGATGCCCTCTATCGCGACTTTCGTTGGGAGATTCCGGCGAAATTCAACATAGGACATGCTGTTTGCGATGCCTGGGCCGAACGCGAGCCCGATCGGGTCTGCCTCCAGCATTTCAATCCGGACGGCAATCACTTTTCCATGACCTATGGTGAGTTGCGTGATCGCTCCGCCTCTTTCGCCCATGCACTTACCGCGCTTGGCGTGCAGCGAGGAGATCGGGTGGCGCTGCTGCTGCCGCAGAGTTTCGAGACGGTCGTGGCGCATGTGGCGATCTACAAGATGGGGGCGATCGCCCTGCCGCTGGCCTTGCTATTCGGTGCCGAGGCGCTGGAATACCGGCTGAAGGCATCCGGAGCATCGGCCATCGTCACCAACCGCTTCGGCCTCGAACGGCTGCGTCCGATCCGGGACGGGCTGCCTGAACTCGCTCAGGTGATCAGCATCGATGGCGCGGAAGAGGATGTGGCCGGCTTTGCCGATCTGGTCGCGACCCATCCGCCCTTGTTCGAGGTGGCCGATACTGGCCCGAATGACCCGGCATTGATGATCTTCACCTCGGGCACGACCGGGCCGCCCAAGGGCGCGCTGCATGGCCATCGCGTATTGCCGGGTCACATCCCGGGCATGCAGTTCGCCCATGAAGGCTTTCCCAAGGCCGGCGACCGGCTCTGGACGCCGTCGGACTGGGCTTGGGCCGGCGGCCTCCTGAATGCTCTGTTGCCGAGCCTGATGCTTGGCGTCCCGGTCGTTTCCTCGCCTGCGCAGAAGTTCGATCCGCACATGGCGTTCCGCATCATGGCCGAGATGGAGGTGCGCAATGCCTTCATTCCGCCGACGGCGCTGCGCCTGCTGAAGGCCGTCGATAATCCGCGGGCGCATTACGATCTCAAGCTGCGCACGATCGGTTCGGCCGGCGAGGCGCTCGGCCGCGAAACCTTCGAGTGGGCACGCTCGGCGCTCGGTGTCAGCGTCAACGAATTCTTCGGCCAGACGGAGTGCAATTTCGTGCTCTCTTCCAGCGAGGCCTTCGGCGTCAGCCGTGCTGGCGCGACGGGCAAACCGGCGCCCGGCCATCGTGTCGCGATCGTCGATGCCGATGGCGTCGAGGTTGCAGTAGGAGAGGCGGGGCAGATCGCGATCAGGCGGCCCGATCCGGTGATGTTTCTCGGCTACTGGCAGAACGAGGCGGCGACGGAGGCGAAATTTGCCAATGACTGGCTGCTGACGGGCGATATCGGCCGGCAGGATGCGGATGGCTATATTTCCTTCGTCGGGCGCGACGACGATGTCATCACCTCGTCGGGCTATCGCATCGGCCCGAGCGAGATCGAGGATTGCCTCGGCGGCCATCCGGCCGTGCAGCTTGCCGCGGCTGTGGGAAAGCCGGATGCGGTCAGGACGGAAATCGTCAAGGCCTATGTCGTTCTCGTGCCCGGCCACGAGCCAAGCGAGGCGCTCGCGGCCGAAATCCGCGAGTGGGTGAAGACCCGGCTTTCCATGCACGAATATCCGCGCGAGATCGAATTCGTCGATGCTCTGCCGCTGACGACCTCAGGCAAGGTGATCCGCCGCCTGCTGCGCGAGCGGGCGATGGCCGAGGTCAGCGTTTCGTAAGCGACAGGATCTTTTCGCGCAGCAGCTTCGCCATGTTGCGGGTGCTGCGATACATGTGGAGCTGCGTGGTCACCTGGCGGACGTCGCGGTCGCCGTTCGGCATCAGGCCGATAATGAGCGTGCCCATCTCCTCGCGTTCGTGCCAGAAGCGGCTCATGATCGGATGATCCGGTACGGCGCAGGAATCGGAGCGGACGACGTTGGCGTCATCGAGATGCCATTCCGTCAGTTCGCCCATCAAGAGCTTGCCCGGTGAAAAGCGGGCATAGGCCTCGTCATAGGCGGTCTTCCACGTATAGGCTTCGCCGCCCATCATCAGCACGATCATGGAGGCGATCGCCTTGCCGTCGAGGTCGATGGTGTGGATGCGCACCGCGTCGATGGCCGCTAGATTGGAGATTGCTTCGCGGGCGAAGGCGGCATGGTGGCGATCCGTGACGAGGGCCGACCGCTTCTTGCCCTTCCAGCCGCTTGCTTCCAGCGCCAGGAATTCTTCCATGCGTCTGTGCACGTCGCCCGGCTGGCGCGCGACGTTGTAGCTGACCTCGCCTTGATTTTCCAATAGCCGCCATTGCCGGCGCATTTCGCGCAAGTGCGCGTTGGAAATCGTCCGCTTCAGGTAGGCGAGCGCGTCGTCGTTGCTCTCAAGCATCGGCCGCTGGAAAGGATTGGCGACCGCGATCGGCAGGTTCCTGCCGATGGCGATGACTTTCGCCATTTGAACGAAGCGGCCGTTCAGGCGCACATCCGGCAGCACGAGCGTCGTCGGCAGGTGCAGTTCCGGCCGGGAGAGCGCTTCGAAAAGATTGTCGAGCGTCTCGCCCGCATCCTCCGCATCGACGAGCGGCGTGCCGAGCGGGCCGAAGGAGTTCGACCAGACGCGAATGATCGAGGGCCCGATCGCAAAGCCTGGCTTGTCGACAGTGAAGGGCATCAGCAGACGGATGCGGCTACGCGTGCTGCTGTTGTCGCGCATCAACGCAAGACGCACCTGCCGGTCCTCCAGCCGCGGCATGGCGGGCGCCAGGAAACGGCCGGAGAAGAAGACGTTCGGTTCTATGGCGCGGTTGGACAGGAAGTCCAGTTCGTCCTGCAGCTCGTAGCCGAGCTTGCCGGGATAGAGGCAGAGTTCGCGGCCCACGCGGCCGATCTCGACCCGGGCCTCGGCCTTCGGCGTTTCGAAGTGCAGCGCTGCGAGCGTATGCGTCAGGGCATTCACTTGGCTGTCGGTACTTTGGGTGTAGGGAGGGCGTGCCATAATCAGGGAGCCCTCGTTGCCGGTGGGGTTGCGGGGCGCCGAATGAGGGCGAACAGGGTGATGCCGAGCGCGTGACGGACCGCGATGTGCAGAAGCAGGGCCTCGATCGCCATGGCGGCGGTGCCGGCAATGGCTGCCCCTTCGATGCCGAGACGCGGGATAAGGATGACGTTCAGGCCGATATTGGCGACAAGTGCCGCTGCATAGAGGTAGACGCAGAGCATCTGCTTGTCGGCCATGGTCAGGAGCACTTCGGCAGGGCCGACCAATGCCCTTGCGAGGATGCCGGCAAGCAGGATTGCCATGACGATCTGACCATCGGTGAAAGAGGCGCCGAAAAGCGACAGCAGCAACTGGCCGGCGGCCAGGACGGCAAGACCGACGGCAAGCGCCGGAAAGAAGGTCCAACGCGTTGCATCGGCTGCGAAGGCGGCAAGCTTGCTGCGGTCACCTTCCGCCAGGATCGCGGCAAAGCGCGGGCCGATCGCGGCCTTTACGGCGAAATAGACGAAGTGGACCAGCGCCATGGTCTTGGCGGCGGCAAAATAGACGGCAACCTGATCCGGATCGAGGAATATCCCGACGACCACGACATCGGAATTGGTGAGAAGGTAGCCCACGCCTTCGACAAGAAAGATAGGAAAGGCGACGGCAAACCACGCGTTGAATTCCGTGGCTTTCGGGCCGCCCGGATAATGGCGGCGCAGACGGAGGGTGACGACCAGATATTGCAGCAGGACGCTGGTGAAGGCGCCGGCCAGGGCTGCCGTCATGGCCGTGACCGCATCGCGCGGCGCTCCGGCGAGGACCGCGCCGACCATGAAGAGCAATATCAGCGTCGGGCGGATCAGGAAGGTCGGGCTCAGAGCCATGATCGGCCAGTGCTTGGCACGCGCCGTCCCATCAAGGACGTCGCCCAGCGCGATCATCGGCACGGCGATCAGCCCGAGGAAGGTCGGCAGGATGTAATAGGCTTCGATCATGCCGCGGAAGACATGGATCAGGAGTGCTCCGATCAGGGCCAGCGTGCCTGAGATGGCCACCACGAACAGGCGCGCCGTGGCGTTCAGGCCGCGAATGGCATCGTAGTTGCCGCTGGCATCATACTGCGGCAGGAACCGGATGATGGCGGTCGGGAAGCCGATACAGGCAAGATTGCCGAACAGGATCATCAACACCCAGACGAAAACGAAGACGCCGTATTCAAACCGGCCCATCAGGCGGGCAAGGATGATCTGTGACAGGAAGGCGAGGGCGGCGCCTGCGATGCGGATCGTGAAAGCGATCAGCGCCATGCGCTGCGAGACGGCTTTTTCGTCCTGACCGGCAAAAAGGGCAGCGAGTTTGCGCAGATGCGGCGATAGCGCAGTCCGCAATGCGGACGGCAACATTCTCTCCGCTGTTTGAAAGACCGCCATGATCGATACGCAATACTTTAAGTATGATCCCAACCTCGCGGCAGTCTTGGCAGAGGAGGGTTAAGAATCGGTTCTTTCTGCATGCAAAAATCATCCGCAAGCTGCGAAGAATCGTTCACCGAGGGAATTCGAGGCAACCTTGGGATGCGGCTCTTCTTGGGGTTGCGATACCGCGCTCCCGCCGCAGGAAACGGGTGGCGGGCACTTAGCCGCAATATAGAATCGATCGCGTGCCAACGGAGGATCTCATGCTCACGCTCTACGATTATCTGCCATCGCAGAATGGCTGGAAGGCCAGGGTACTGTTCGGGCTGCTTGATATTCCATACCAAACCCGCCTGGTGTCGATCTTCGAAGGCGAGGGGCGCACGGATGCCTTTCTCGCTCTCAATCCGGCAGGCGGCATTCCCGTTCTCGAACTCGAGAATGGGCGCACGATCGCCGAATCGAATGCGATCCTGACCTATGTCGCCGAGGGAACGCGATTTCTTCCGGCAGATCGCTACCAGCGCGCCAAGGTCATGCAGTGGCTGTTCTTCGAGCAATATCACGTAGAGCCGGTCATCGGCACGCTGCGCTTCTGGACCTTGACGGGGCGGCTCGAGCTCAATGCCGTCATGGCGGAGGCCAAGCGTGCCGGCGGCCTTCGTGCGCTTGCGGCGCTCGAGCGTGGACTGAAGACCACGCCCTTTCTCGCTGGCGAGGAGTTTTCGATCGCGGATATAGCGGCTTATGCCTATGCTCATCGGGCTGCGGATTGCGGCTTCGATCTTGCCGATTATCCCGCGTTCACCGCGTGGCTCGATCGTGTACTTGACGTCATTGGCCCCGGCTATCCGGTCCATCTCTATAGCGAAGATCCGCATTCCGCCATCTGAGTGCATTGGCTCTTCATCTAGGGACTCCACCTGTCAGCTGGCGCTGTTCCGAGGGCCCCGCAAACAAAAATGCCGCCCAAAGGCGGCATCTTGTTCATTGCCATCAACCGATAAGGTTCAGACGACTTCGCTGCTTTCGAAGGCGCCGTGGCAGTGCTTATACTTCTTGCCGGAGCCGCAGGGGCATGCCTCGTTGCGGCCGACGCGGCCCCAGGTTGCCGGGTTGCGCGGGTCACGGTTTTCCGGTGCTACCGCGCTTTCATTTGCGAGAGCGAAGGGTGAGAATTCGTCCTCGCCCGTCGTCGCGTCGATGTGGCGGGCCTGCATCGGCGGCGTCTCTGGCTCGGCCGGCTGCTGCACGAGTTCGACGCGCGAGAGCTGGGCTGTCACGGCCTGGCGCAGATTGTTCAAGAGTGCCTGGAACAGCTCGAAAGCTTCGGCCTTGTATTCCTGCAGCGGGTCGCGCTGGGCGTAGCCTCGGAAGCCGATGACCGAACGCAGATGGTCGAGATTGACGATATGCTCGCGCCAGAGATTGTCCAGCGTCTGCAGCACGATGGAGCGCTCGACATAGGTCATGATCTCAGGCCCGAAGCGCTCGGCCTTTTCGGCCGCCGCCTTGTCGGCTGCTTCCGTCAGGCGCGCGCGGATATCGTCTTCGGCGATGCCCTCTTCCTTGACCCAGTCATGAATGGGCAGGTCGAGATCGAAGAAGTTGGCGACCGCCGTCTTCAGCCCGTCGGCATCCCACTGTTCGGCATAGGCGCGCTCGGGAATATGTCTTGAGACCAGATCCTCGATGACCTCATGGCGCATGTCGCCCACGGTTTCGGACAGGTCCTTGGCTTCCATCAGCTCGACGCGCTGCTCGAAGATGACCTTGCGCTGGTCGTTCAGCACATCGTCGTATTTCAGAACGTTCTTGCGGATATCGAAGTTGCGGGCTTCAACCTTCTTCTGGGCGCGTTCGAGTGCCTTGTTGATCCAGGGATGGACGATGGCTTCGCCTTCCTTGAGGCCCAGCTTCTGCAGCATGCCGTCCATACGGTCGGAGCCGAAGATGCGCATCAGATCGTCCTGGAGCGACAGGTAGAACTTCGAGCGGCCCGGGTCGCCCTGACGGCCGGAACGGCCGCGAAGCTGGTTATCGATGCGCCGACTTTCATGGCGCTCGCTGGCGATGACGTAGAGACCGCCGGCGGCAAGCGCCTGCTGCTTCAACTCCTTGATTTCCTCGGCGATCCTGGCAATGGCCGCATCGCGCTCGGGACCTGGCTCCATCTCGTGCAGGTCGCGTTCGACACGCATTTCGAGGTTGCCGCCGAGCTGGATGTCGGTACCGCGGCCAGCCATGTTGGTGGCGATCGTCACCGTGCCGGGAACGCCGGCCTGGGCGACGATATAGGCTTCCTGCTCGTGATAGCGAGCGTTCAGCACCTGGAAATTGGAGAAGCCGCGCTTGCGCATGAGATCGGCGAGAAGTTCGGACTTCTCGATCGATGTCGTGCCGACCAGGACCGGCTGGCCGCGCTTATGCGCATCGAGGATCTCGTTGATGATGGCGTTATACTTCTCGGTATGCGTACGATAGACCTCGTCGTCCTCGTCGATACGCTGGATCGGCAGATTGGTCGGCACTTCGATGACGTCGAGGCCGTAGATGTTGCCGAATTCTTCCGCTTCCGTCGATGCCGTGCCGGTCATGCCGGCAAGCTTGTCGTACATGCGGAAATAGTTCTGGAAGGTGATCTGCGCCAGCGTCTGGTTTTCCGGCTGGATCTGCACATGCTCCTTGGCTTCCAGGGCCTGATGCTGGCCGTCGGAATAGCGGCGGCCCGGCATCATGCGGCCGGTGAATTCGTCGATGATGACGACTTCGCCGTTACGGACGATATAGTCCTTGTCGCGCTGGAACAGCTTGTGCGCCTTGAGCGCGTTGTTGATGTGGTGGACGATCGCGACGTTTTCGATGTCGTAGAGCGATTCACCCTTCAACAGGCCGGCTTCGCGCAGCATGTTTTCCAGCTTCTCGGTGCCGTCTTCGGAGAAGTTGGCGGAGCGCTGCTTTTCGTCGATCTCGTAATCATCCTTCGACAGGCGCGGAATGAAGGCGTCGATCGCGTTGTAGAGATCGGAACGGTCGTCGAGCGGGCCGGAAATGATCAGCGGCGTGCGCGCTTCGTCGATGAGGATCGAGTCCACTTCGTCCACGATCGCAAAACTATGGCCGCGCTGTACCATCTGCGCGCGTTCATACTTCATATTGTCGCGCAGATAGTCGAAGCCGAGCTCGTTGTTGGTGCCGTAGGTGATGTCGCAGGCATAGGCTGCGTGGCGCTCTTCGTCCGACAGGCCGTGAATGATGACGCCCGTGGTCAGGCCGAGGAATCCGTAGAGACGGCCCATGGTGCCGCTGTCGCGCTGTGCCAGGTAGTCGTTGACCGTGACGACGTGCACGCCCTTGCCGGCCAGCGCGTTCAGATAGACCGGCAATGTCGCGACGAGGGTCTTGCCTTCACCGGTCTTCATTTCGGCGATGGCGTTGGAATGAAGGATCATGCCGCCGATAAGCTGCACGTCGAAAGGTCGCATGCCAAGAACACGGCGCGACGCTTCGCGGGCAACGGCGAAGGCGGGTACGAGAAGATCGTCGAGCGTCTTGCCGTCTGCGAGCTGCTGGCGGAACTCAACCGTCTTTGCGGCCAGAGCTTCATCGGACAGCGCTCGCATCTCCTGCTCGAGCGCATTGATTGCGGCTACTTGCGGCTGGAACGATTTGACCCTGCGGTCGTTGGACGAGCCGAACAACTTGCGGGCAATTCCACCTAGGCTGACCATGTGACTGGTCCTTTCTGAGATTTCATCCGGCCGTTTCCTGCTTTATCCGATCCCGAAAAAAACGGGAGTATAGCACAAAACGGCCGGAAACTGTTCTGGACGCGAGGTTGCGTGACAGATAAGAGGGGGGTCGATTGATGTCAACGGGATTTGGCCGATACAGAAAGGCCACATTCTCCTGCTGAAGGCTTTTTCACGCCGGAATCACATCTGTCGAGCCGGTCGAGATCACCGAAGGGTTATTTTATGTTGAAGTATAACAAGCTTGCTGCGGTTGCTTTCGCAACAATCGTTACCTTCCAGGCTCCGGTCTTCGCAGCCGATGCCAAGGACCCCGTTGTCGCCAAGGTCGGCGATGTCGAAATCCATCAGTCCGAACTCAACCTGGCGATCGCCAACCTCGATCCGCAACTCGGCCAGCTTCCGGACGACCAGAAGAAGGTGGCAGCGCTTTCGGCTTCGATCGACGTGAAGCTGCTGTCGCAGCAGGCCGCCACCGAAAAGCTCGACCAGACGCCGGACTTCCAGGCCCACATGGCCTATCTGCGCGACCGCGAGCTGCACAATGCCTTCTTCAAGGCGCATGTCGCCGACAAGATCACGGATGACGAAGTCAAGGCCCGCTACGACAAGGAAGTCGCAGCCCTGCCGAAGCAGGAAGAAGTTCATGCCCGCCACATCCTCGTAAAGACCGAGGACGAGGCCAAGGCAATCATCAAGGAACTCGACGCCGGCAAGGATTTCGCCGAACTGGCCAAGGAAAAGTCGACCGACCCGAACAAGGCCGACGGCGGCGATCTCGGCTATTTCGGCCATGGCCGTATGGTCAAGGAATTCGAGGATGCGGCTTTCGCTCTTCCGGTCGGCACCTACACCAAGACGCCGGTCAAGACCGATTTCGGCTGGCATATCATCAAGGTCGAAGACAAGCGCAATGCTCCGCCGCCGCCGTTCGACCAGGTCAAGGACCAGGTTCGTCAGCTCGTCATGCGCGACAAGTATCTTGAGCTCCTGAACAAGGCCAAGACGGACACGAAGGTCGTCATCAACGACCCGGCCCTCAGCAAGGCCTATGACGATGCGCAGAAGCAGCAGGACGCAGCCCCGGCCGATGACGCCGTCGCTCCTGCAGATGGTGCGGCAGCGCCCGACGCTCAGCCGCAGCAGTAAGTCACAGCAGTCAAACCATCAGGGCCCGGTTTTTCCGGGCCCTTTACTGGAGCCGGATGATTTTAGGTCGCATCGACCTAAAATCTGAATCCGCTCCAGAATCAAAAAATAGAGCATGATGTCGTCCGAAAACCGCCTACACTTTTCGGCATCATGCTCTTTCAGGTGGGTCTCATGTCCGGTTCCGTCTCTCCGCTCGCTCCCAAATCCTTTACGTCCATGCCTGCGCTTCGCGGCGTGCGCATGACCACGGCGTCCGCCGGCATCAAGTACAAGAACCGGACCGACGTCCTGCTGATGGTTTTCGACAAGCCGGCCGCCGTCGCCGGTGTCTTCACCCGTTCGAAGTGCCCTTCGGCTCCGGTCGATTTCTGCCGCCAGAACCTCGCGCATGGCAGCGCGCGTGCCGTCGTCGTCAATTCCGGCAATGCCAATGCCTTCACCGGCCTCAAGGGCCGCCAGGCGACGGAACTGACCGCCAAGTCCGCGGCGGCGGCCGTCGGCTGCGGTGAAAACGAAGTCTATCTCGCCTCGACTGGCGTTATCGGCGAGCCTCTCGACGCCAGCAAGTTCGCCGGCGTGCTCGACACGATGGCGAAGGATGCGACAAGCGATTTCTGGTTCGAGGCCGCCAAGGCAATCATGACCACGGATACCTATCCGAAGGTCGCGACCCGCACCGCCGAGATCGGCGGGGTCAAGGTCACGATCAACGGCATCGCCAAGGGTGCGGGTATGATCGCGCCCGACATGGCAACGATGCTCTCCTTCGTCGTCACCGATGCCGATATTTCCTCTGCCGCGCTGCAGACGCTGCTGTCCGACGGCGTCGGCCCGAGTTTCAACTCCATGACCGTCGATAGCGATACCTCGACCTCGGACACGCTGATGCTGTTTGCCACTGGCGCTGCCGCGGCTGACGGGCAGGCGCATATCGATCGTGCCGACGATCCGAAGCTTGCAGCCTTCCGCGCAGCCCTTAACGAGCTGCTCAAGGATCTTGCTATCCAGGTCGTTCGCGACGGCGAAGGCGCGACCAAGATGCTCGAAATTACGGTGACTGGCGCCGAAAATGACGCCGCTGCCAAGCGTATTGCGCTTTCGATCGCCAATTCGCCGCTGGTCAAGACCGCGGCCGCCGGCGAGGATGCTAATTGGGGCCGTGTCGTCATGGCTGTCGGCAAGGCGGGCGAAATGGCGGATCGCGACAAGCTTGCCATCTGGTTCGGCGATGTCCGCGTCGCCGTCAATGGTGAGCGTGATCCCTCCTATTCCGAGGACGCCGCCTCGAATGTCATGAAGCAGCAGGATATTCCCGTGAAGGTCGATCTCGGCCTCGGCAATGGTCGCGCAACGGTCTGGACCTGCGACCTGACGAAGGAATATGTTGCCATCAATGGCGACTACCGGAGCTGATATTTAGCCGATGCATGCGCAGTCCACGATAAACAAGCTGCCTTTGGTGCGCAGGCTCGAAGCCGTCGGCTTCCGGGCCTGGCCGGCATCGTCGGTGCAGTATGACGGCAGCTGGCAGGTGCGCTTGACGGCCGGCCACCCGTCGAAGCGGCTGAATTCGGTCGTGCCGCTCGATCCTTCGGATCATCGCGATCTCGAAATCCGTCTGGCGAAGGCGCAGCGCAAGTTCGAGGCCTATGGCCGGCCGATGGTCGTGCGCGAGACGCCGCTCGCCTCGCCGAAGCTTATAGACCTTCTGCGGGAGCGTGGCTGGACGCGCTTCGACGAGACCATCGTCATGACCGCCGATCTGGTCGATCTCGAGCTGCCGGATATGCTGGATCATCTTCCCAGCCACGATGTCGGCCGTTTTGTCGATGCAAGCCTCGTTGTCGATGAAGCCGATCCGGCTTTGAAGCCGGCGTTGGCCGAGGTAGTAAGCAACATCAAGCCGCCCTCGGGTCTCTTCGTCATCGAGGATGCCGAGGTCGGGCCATTGGCAACGACGCTTTGCGTGCAGGACAATGATCTTGCCGGCGTCATGTCGGTTGCGGTGTCGCCGCAGCATCGGCGCAAGGGCCTGGGCGTCGAGATCCTGACATCGGCGTTGCGCTGGGCGCGCATGCGCAGTGCCAAGACCGCCTGGCTTCAGGTCGGTGCCGACAACGCGCCGGCCCTGGCGCTCTATGTCCGCTTCGGCTTCCGCGAGGCCTATCGTTATTGCTATTGGCAACCGCCGGGGGACGCATGAGCGAGGCAGGCCGCAAGATCGTTCTCGTTGCCGCCTGCGCGCTGATCGATGCTGATGGTCGGATTCTTCTGGCGCAGCGCCCCGAAGGCAAGTCGCTCGCCGGTCTCTGGGAGTTTCCCGGCGGCAAGGTCGAAGCCGGCGAGACGCCGGAGGAGACGCTGGTGCGGGAGCTTCAGGAAGAGCTCGGTATCCAGACGAAGATCGCCTGCCTCGCGCCGCTGACCTTCGCCAGCCATACCTACGAAACCTTCCATCTGCTGATGCCTCTTTATATCTGCCGGCGCTACGAGGGAATCCCGCATGGCCGGGAAGGACAGGCGATCAAATGGGTGCGGCCGCAGGCCCTGCGCGATTACCCGATGCCTCCCGCCGACGAACCGCTGATCCCTTTCCTGCAGGATCTGCTTTAAGAGGACCCAGGCCCAGGTTCGGTACTTGGCTGGCTGGAATTGCTATCGGGTCAGATGTCCTTGAAGCGGAAGTTCGATTTCGTGAGTTGATCGAGGCTTTGCGCCATGGACTCACGACGGGACGAATCCGTTTGCGGTGTTCTTCGTAGCAGCTCCGTCAGCATTTCCGACTGTTCGGTTGAGTTCCGGCGGATCGCCTCCAGATGCTCGAGCATCAACCCAAAAGTAAAAATCACGGCGCCGCAGAATCCATCCTTCTGGAATTTTTGCAGTGCACATTTGCTGCGTTGGGAGACGATACATCGCAAACATGGTTAACGAAAATTAGCCATGTAATATCAGCCTTCTAGGCCGAATCAGGCAGTGTTTCGGAATTTTACGTCTCTTTAGTTTGCATGTGGATATTAAGGGATCGTTTATGACCTTCTGGCATTGAATTCTCTCAATCAAGCGATTGTTGGGTGCGTTAAAGAAGGCTTGACATAATGGACGACGATTTCTGGAAAGCTGTTCAGGAAAAAGAGCAGTCCTATTCCGCGTCGCGCAAGACGGGCGCGTTGAATATCGCTCTGCTGTTCGGGACAGCGGCGGTTGCGCTTTCGCTCATCCTCACGCCGATGCTCTCCGACAAATCGAAGTCACGCGTGCTTGCAAGCGCGCCTGATATCGACAATGTTACCACTGGATCGATCCCGCAGACGGAAAACGGCAAGCGTTATACGATCCGCCGCAGCGTATTGCAGCAGGAACCGGGCTCGGTCTGCATCGTCCAGGGTTATGGCGCCGACAGCGGCTGCCAGTAGAGCATCTCCAGGAAATGCGCGCAGCGCTTTTCCGTCCGGAATGCGTGAGGGAAAAGGATAGGGCGTTTTCGCGATTCGAAGACAAGCGGAAATGCTCTCATGCATGAGCATAGCCTGCCGGATGCCATGACGAGCATCGGATTCATCTGTTGTCCAATGCTGGGAGCCCTGAGCTTATGCGTTCCGTATGGCGTATTTTCAATGACAAGACCGGTGCGACGGTCATCGAATATGGTTTGATTGCCGCACTGATGTCGGCGGCGATCATCAGTGGCGTCGGCGCTTTCGGCGGCAGCCTCTCGAGCGTGTTCAACACGCTCTCCAATACGATGCAGAACTCGGCCGCATCGGGAAACTGAGTTAGCCATCGACGGGGCCGGCCAGTATTGCCGGCTATTGCTTCAACTTGTGCTCTTCCACCTTGAGCGCATCCGCCAGGCGCGCCTTGGCGGAACCCGGCCGCAGTGGCTTCTGCTGGCTTTCGTGCGGCGTCCAGCCTGAGACGTAGATGATGGAGAATGTTGCCCTGATCCGGCCGTCCGGATCGGAATAGCGTTCGGCATAGAGCTCGGCCGCACGCAGGAAGAAGGCGCGCGTCAGCGGTTTGCGGCTGCGGTCGACCAGCGGATTGGTCATGCCCATGGCGCGCAAGTCGCGCATCAGGGCAAAGAGATTATCGTAGCGCACTGTGTAGTTTTCGGCGTCGATGACGGGCAGGCTGAAGCCGGCACGCTGCAACAAGCCGCCGACATCGCGGACGTCGGCAAAGGGGATGACGCGCGGGCTTGCGCCGCCCGTCAGCTCGATCTCGGTCGCAAGCAAGACCTCGCGCAGCTCCTGCAGGGTGCCGGAACCGGGGATCGCCGCCAGGAAGAGGCCGTCGGCCTTCAGCGCGCGGCGGATCTGGATGAAGACGCCGGGCGTGTCGTTGGTGACATGCAGGCTGAGCGGCGAAAGCACGAGGTTTACAGACTCAGCCTCCGACGGCAGTTCTTCCAGCGGGGCCTCGATCAGTGTCTCGCCGGGGGCGGCAAACCCAGGCTCGTTTTCGATCCTTTTCAGATGACCAATCTTGCCGGTCGCCAGAGCCAGGCGCGCGGCAATGCCGGTCGCGCCGTGCAATTCGATTGCCTCGTCGAAGTGGCGTTCGGTCACGGCAAGTCGTTCAGCCAATTCGCCGGCGGCGATATCAAGCAGGAAGGCTGCCTTCTCGTCCCCCTGTCTCAGTGCCCGGCGCTTGCGGGCCGAAAGCAGTGATTGGTCGAACACGATTTCCATGGCGGTTTCCTGCGATATCATCAATTCGGCGGGGCGTGCCGGGCACGCGCGTTTTCCTTCGCAAAGCCTGCGGGAAAAAGCTAGAGCGGAGTTAAGCGCTTCGTGGAATCGCTGAATTCCTCTCCAGCCTTTATTCTTGCGCAATCCCAGACGGAAAACGGCTATACACTTTTCCTGGAATTGCTACTCTCAATCATATGGGGATGATGGGACGCGAAATCACCTTTTCGATGCTGGGTGCCGGGCTGAAAACGCCCTTTGTGGCGCTCGCCGATCTCGTCTATCCGCCCGCCTGTCCGGGTTGCGGAGTCTCGGTCGGGGCGCATCGCGGTCTTTGTCCGGCATGCTGGTCCGGTATTCGCTTCATCGAGCGGCCTTATTGCGAAGTCCTCGGCAGTCCGTTTTCCCATGATCTTGGTGCCGGCATTCTGAGTGCCGAGGCGATTGCCGATCCGCCTGTCTTCGACCGTCTGCGTTCCGCTGCCGTTCACGACGGTATCGTGCGCGATCTCGTTCTCAGCCTGAAATATCGTGATCGTACCGATCTCGCGCCGATGATGGCCGGCTGGATGCTGCGTGCCAGCGACGGATCGGTCGCCGCCTGCGATGCGATCATTCCTGTGCCGCTGCACCGGGCGCGGCTGTTTGCGCGCAAGTATAATCAGGCCGCCGAACTTGCCCGGCATATCGCACGCCTTTCGGGCAAGCCGCTGCTCGCAGCAACGCTCATGCGCGTCAAACGCACGAGCCAGCAGGTCGGTCTCGGGGCCAAGGCGCGACAGGATAATGTGCGCGGCGCCTTCGCCGTCTCCGAGCATCGGGCTGCCGAGATATTCGGGCGTCGCATCGTTCTCGTCGACGATGTCTATACCACCGGCGCCACGGTTGCCGCGGCCACGCGCGCGCTGAAGAAAGCGGGTGCGGCCGATGTCAGTGTTTTGACCTTTGCAAGGGTCGTCGGCCATCTTATATGACACTAGAGGCGGATGATTTTAGGTCGAAACGACCTAAAATCATCCGCTCTAGAATCAAATAAGTAGAGCATGATGTCATCCGAAAACCGCTGACACTTTTCGGCATCATGCTCTGATTTAGGCTTTTCCGGAGTGGATCATGGCATCCGTCGTTATCTATACGCGTGAATTCTGCGGCTATTGCGCCCGTGCGAAATCCTTGCTCGAATCCAAAGGCGTCGACTATGTCGAGCACAATGCCACCTATTCGCCAGAGCTGCGGCAGGAAATGATCGCCAAGGCGAACGGCCGCGCGACGTTCCCGCAGATCTTCATCAATGGCCAGCATGTCGGCGGTTGCGACGATATCCATGCGCTCGACCGGGCCGGCAAGCTCGATCCGATGCTGGCTGCCTGATCCATATTGACGAGGGAGAAACCGATGAGCTTCAAGGCTGCCGCCATCCAGATGTGTTCCGGTGTCGATCCGGTGAAGAACGCAGCCGACATGGCGCGCCTGGTGCGTGACGCCGCCTCGCAGGGCGCCATCTATGTGCAGACGCCGGAGATGACCGGTGCCGTGCAGAAGGATCGGCCCGGCCTGCGCGCCGTGCTGCGTGACGAGCCGAACGATATCATCGTCAAGACGGCGTCTGAGCTGGCAAAAGAGCTCGGCATATACCTGCATATCGGTTCGACCGCCATTGCGCTCGATGACGGCAAGATCGCCAATCGCGGCTTCCTCTTCGGTCCTGACGGCAGGCTCATCAATCGCTACGACAAGATCCATATGTTCGACGTGGACCTCGATAATGGCGAGAGCTGGCGCGAAAGCGCCGTCTATCGGCCGGGCTCGGAAGCCCGCATCGCATCGCTGCCCTTTGCCGAACTCGGCTTTTCCATCTGCTACGACGTGCGCTTTCCGCAGCTTTTCCGCGCCCAGGCCGTTGCCGGCGCCGAGGTGATGACGGTGCCTGCCGCCTTCACCAAGCAGACCGGCGAGGCGCACTGGGAAATTCTGCTGCGCGCCCGCGCCATCGAAAACGGCATGTTCGTCATCGCCGCCGCTCAGGCCGGCAAGCACGAGGACGGCCGCGAGACCTTCGGCCATTCGATGATCATCGATCCCTGGGGCAACGTACTGGCGTCGGCCGGCGGTACCGGCGAGGCCGTCATCATCGCCGAGATCGACATCGCTGCCGTCAAATCAGCTCATGACAAGATACCGAACCTGAAGAATGCGCGTGAGTTCTCGCTGGAGAAGATCGCGACGCCGGCGTCTGGAGGCGTCGCTGCTTGATCCGTTATTCGCTTAGCTGTGACAATGCCCATGAGTTCGAGGGCTGGTTTTCCGAAAGCGCCGATTTCGACCGCCAGGTTGCAAGCGGCTTTCTCACCTGTCCGGTCTGCAATTCCGGCGCGATCTCCAAACTCCTGATGGCGCCTTCGGTTTCGACGGCGCGCAAGAAGGATGAGATGCAGACGCTTGCCATGGATACTGCCCGCAAGCAGGCGATGGCAAAGCTCAAGGAAGCGATAGACACCATCAAGGCCAATGCCGAAGACGTCGGTACGAAATTTCCGGAGGAAGCCCGCAAGATTCATTATGGCGAAGCGGATGCGCGCGGGATCATCGGCAAGGCGACGCCGGACGAGGCACAGGCACTCGTCGAGGAGGGCATCGAGATCGCCGCCATCCCCATATTGCCCGACGACGTCAACTGATGCCGGGGGTGGAGAGCCTGCACCCCCTCTGTCCCTATCGGGACATCTCCCCCACGAGGGGGGAGATTGTTGGGAGTTTGCCGCGCGTCTATCAAAAGCAATAGGCCGTGATTTCAGAAGGCTCGATGTTCGTTTGTAGTGAAGAGGGCGCTCCGAGTCACCGATCTCCCCCCTTGTGGGGGAGATGTCACGAAGTGACAGAGGGGGGTATCAGAGTTTCAGCAGTCGCGGTGTTGCTGGCGTGACGATTTCACGCGGCCCGCTTCGCCAGCAGCATGTAGTTGACGTCCATATCCTTCGAGAGATTCCAGCGGTCCTGCAGCGGTGAATAGAAAACGCCGGTGCGGGCGATGATCTCGAGGCCGTCTGCCGCAAGCGGCTTTTCGATTTCTTCCGGACGCACGAGCTTTTCATATTGATGGGTGCCGCGCGGCAGCCAGCGCAGCACGTTCTCCGCCGCGAAGATGGCAAGGGCCGCCGCCTTCATGGTGCGGTTGATGGTCGCAACGAACATCAGGCCGCCGGGACGCACCATTTTTGCGCAAGTCGACAGGAAGAAGTCGACGTCGGCGACATGCTCGACCACTTCCATGTTCAGCACGATATCGAAGGTCTCGCCGGCTTCGGCCAGCTGTTCGGCGGTAACGGCGCGGTAGTCGACGGGAACGCCCGAGGCCTTCGCATGAGTCGAGGCAATGCCGATGTTCTTTTCCGAGGGGTCGGCGCCGATGACGGTGGCACCCATACGCGCCACCGGCTCCGACAAGAGACCGCCGCCGCAGCCGATGTCGAGCACGCGCAGGCCTTCCAGCGGCCGGCTGCCCTTCGGGTCGCGGCCGAAATTCTCGCAGGCGTGGTCGCGGATATAGGCGAGACGCACCGGATTGAACTTGTGCAGCGGCTTGAACTTGCCGGTCGGGCTCCACCACTCGGCCGCCATGGCGGAAAAACGGTCAACTTCGCTCTGGTCGATTGTGCTCTTTGCCGTTTCGCTCATGGTTCACTCCGTGATCTGCGCCGTGCCCGTGTCGGGGCGAACGCAGGCAACAATATTTCTCCGTGTGAAGTCGGACGATCGATGCCCGATGTCAAGGGCCGCGGCCATCGATAGCCTGTGGGGAGTGCCGGTCGGCAGCAGCGAATTGCGATCCCGAGGTTGACATGGAGGTATCTTATGGCCGATCAATCGCCGGGCTGTGAAATGGACTTTCAGAACCGGATCGATTTCGATCGACCGGCGTATACAGGAGTTCTCATGAGACCATTCCGTCTTGCGACGGCTATCGCCATGAGCTGCCTTGCTATCGGCCACGCACATGCCGGGGACAGTAAGGGGTTTCGCCTGACGATCGATGGTGTCGTGGTGGGCATCAATCCTGGTGACACGTTCGAGGTCACCATGAGGGACGGTCGCAAGGTCCCGGTGGAGCTGCAGCGCAGTGATACGGTGACGTTCACGGGTGGCAAGTTCTCCTTCGATCACGATGGCAAATTGACCGTCGCAAAGACGGATCTCGGCGATGGCGTGCAGCAATATGCGCTGATGACGCCGATCGGCACCGGAATCATCGTGCAGGTCTATAAAGGCCTCGATCCGTCTGGCAATACCGACGTCGTGCTGCAGCAGATGGTGCAGGAGAGCCTCAATGGTGGTGCCAAGATAACCAAGCAGAGCACGCAGCGTACGCTCCCGAGCGGCAATGTGCTGAAGGGCGTGAAGGCGGAAACCATCACGGATGACGATGTGATGGAATATGAGATCGTCGCCACCGGCCGGCCGGAGGGCGGCATACTCGTCGCCACCTTCCTCAATAAGGAAAACCTCGACAAGGAAGGCGGAATTCTCGACAAGCTCTGGTCGACTTTAAAAGTTGATTATTGAAGTATAGTTTTGTCGCGCCGGGCGCGTCCCGCTATTGCACCCGCCCGACAAACTCGCTAAGAGACGGCCCCATTGAGATCACGCTTTTCCGGCTACCGAACCGGGAGGGCGATTTTGCATGTCGGGCTTTCCGCATTTCGGCCGCCCGGCGCAGGGTACTGGTAGAGGCACATGGCACGCATCGTGATGAAATTCGGCGGAACCTCCGTCGCGGATCTGGACCGTATCAAGAACGTCGCACGCCATGTGAAACGCGAGGTCGATGCCGGCCATGAAGTGGCCGTCGTCGTTTCCGCCATGTCCGGCAAGACCAACGAGCTGGTCGGCTGGGTCCAGAACATGCCCAAGGTCGCCGGTGCCAACCACTCGATCTACGATGCGCGCGAATATGATGCCGTCGTGGCTTCGGGCGAGCAGGTCACATCAGGCCTTCTGGCGATTGCGCTGCAGGCCATGGGCATCAACGCCCGCTCCTGGCAGGGCTGGCAGATCCCGATCCGCACCGACAACGCCCATGGCGCCGCCCGTATTCTCGAGATCGAGGGCGAGGACATCATCCGCCGCATGGGTGAGGGCCAGGTCGCCGTCATCGCCGGCTTCCAGGGGCTCGGCCCCGACAATCGCCTCTCGACGCTCGGTCGCGGCGGTTCCGACACCTCGGCCGTTGCGATCGCCGCCGCCGTCAAGGCCGACCGCTGCGACATCTATACCGACGTCGATGGGGTCTATACGACCGATCCGCGCATCGAGCCCAAGGCACGCCGCCTGAAGAAGATCGCCTTCGAGGAAATGCTCGAAATGGCCTCTCTCGGCGCGAAGGTGCTGCAGGTGCGCTCGGTCGAGCTCGCCATGGTGTTCAAAGTCCGCACCTTCGTGCGCTCTTCTTTCGAGGATCCCGATGCTCCGGGCATGGGCGATCTGCTTAACCCGCCCGGAACGCTGATTTGTGACGAGGAAGAAATCGTGGAACAGGAAGTAGTCACCGGCATTGCCTATGCCAAGGATGAAGCTCAGATCTCGCTACGCCGTCTTGCCGACCGGCCGGGTGTTTCCGCCGCGATCTTCGGGCCGCTGGCCGAAAACCACATCAATGTCGACATGATCGTCCAGAACATTTCGGAGGACGGTTCGAAGACCGACATGACCTTCACGGTTCCGTCCGGCGATGTCGAGAAGGCGTTGCGCGTTCTTGGCGAAAACAAGGAAAAGATCGGTTACGATGTCGTCCAGAGCGAATCAGGTCTGGTCAAGGTATCGGTTATCGGCATCGGCATGCGCTCGCATGCCGGCGTGGCCGCGACCGCTTTCAGGGCACTTGCCGAAAAAGGCATCAACATCAAGGCCATTACGACGTCAGAAATCAAGATTTCCATCCTGATTGACGGTCCTTACGCAGAACTCGCAGTCAGGACTTTGCATTCCTGCTACGGTCTGGATAAGAGTTGATTCAGGACTGCTGACAACGGACCGTGACGGAGGCGAGTTTCGGCCGGCCCTGACATGGGCAAGACAGGCATGACATCTTGATTCAGGAGCTAGTGGCGCAATGAGAGACCTTTCCGGCGGTCCACGCGTTCTGCTCAAGCGGCTACGCGAACTGATGGCGGAGCCGCTGGAGCCGCAGGAGCGCCTTGACCGGATCGTCCGCCAGATTGCCAGCAACATGGTCGCCGAGGTCTGCTCGGTCTATGTGCTGCGCGCGGACGGCGTCCTCGAGCTTTATGCCACCGAGGGTCTGAATAAAGAGGCGGTCCACCTTTCGCAACTGAAGATGGGGCAGGGTCTTGTCGGTACGATCGCCGCCTCCGCCCAGCCGCTGAACCTTTCGGACGCGCAATCGCACCCCGCCTACCGCTACCTGCCGGAAACCGGCGAAGAGATCTACCACTCCTTCCTCGGCGTGCCGATCCTGCGCACAGGGCGGTCGCTTGGCGTTCTCGTCGTTCAGAACAAGGCGAGCCGCACCTATCGCGAGGAAGAGCTGGAGGCGCTCGAAACGACGGCCATGGTGCTGGCCGAAATGATCGCGACCGGCGAGCTGAAGAAGATCACCAAGCCCGGCCTGGAACTCGATCTTACCCGCTCGGTCACCATCGACGGCGACAGCTACAATGAAGGCATCGGCCTCGGCTATGTCGTCCTGCACGAGCCGCGCATCGTCGTCACCAATCTGCTGAACGACGATGCCGACAAGGAAATCGGCCGCTTGGCCGAAGCGCTTGGCTCGCTGCGTATCTCGATCGACGACATGCTGTCGCGGCGCGACGTCTCGATGGAGGGTGAGCATCGCGAGGTGCTCGAAACCTACCGCATGTTCGCGCACGACCAGGGCTGGGTGCGCAAGCTCGAGGAAGCCGTCCGCAACGGCCTGACCGCTGAGGCTGCCGTCGAAAAGGTGCAGAGCGACACCAAGGCGCGCATGATGCGCCTGACCGATCCCTATCTTCGCGAGCGCATGCACGATTTCGAGGATCTGGCGAACCGGTTGCTCCGGCAACTCATCGGCCATTCGGGCCGCACCAGCGCCGAGGGCTTCCCGAACGATGCGATCATCTTCGCGCGCGCCATGGGTGCGGCGGAACTGCTCGATTATCCCCGCGCCAATATTCGTGGCCTGGTGCTGGAAGAGGGCGCAGTGACGAGCCATGTCGTCATCGTCGCACGCGCCATGGGCATTCCTGTCGTCGGACAGGCCGCAGGTGTGGTCGCGCTGGCCGAAAACGGCGACCCGGTCATCATCGATGGCGACGGCGGCCATGTCCATCTGCGGCCGATGGCCGATCATCAGCGTTCCTATGAAGAGAAGGTGCGGTTCCGTGCCCGCCGGCAGGAGCAGTTCCGTGCCCTGCGCTCCGTCGAGCCGGTCACCAAGGACGGGCAGCGCATTTCGCTCTTGATGAATGCCGGCCTGCTGGTGGATCTGCCGCAGCTTGCCGAATCCGGCGCAGAGGGCATTGGCCTGTTCCGCACCGAGCTGCAATTCATGATCGCCTCGACCATGCCGAAGGCGGAGGAGCAGGAAGCCTTTTATCGCAATGTGATGAAGCAGGCGGGCGGGCACGTTGTTACCTTCCGCACGCTCGACATCGGCGGCGACAAGGTTGTTCCCTATTTTCGCGCGCATGAGGAAGAAAACCCGGCGCTCGGCTGGCGCGCCATCCGCCTCTCGCTCGACCGCCCAGGCCTGCTGCGCACGCAGCTCAGGGCCATGCTGAAGGCGGCGGCCGACAGCGAGCTGAAGATGATGGTGCCGATGGTTACGGAAGTTTCCGAAATCAGGGCGGTGCGCGAGCTCCTGCAGAAGGAAGTACAGCACCTTTCGCGCTTCGGACACGGCCTGCCGCGCAAGCTGCAGTTCGGCGCCATGCTGGAAGTGCCGGCGCTGCTGTGGCAGCTGGATGAGCTGATGGCGGAAGTCGATTTCGTCTCCATCGGCTCCAACGACCTGTTCCAGTTCTCGATGGCGGTGGATCGCGGCAATGCCCGTGTGTCGGACCGTTTCGATCCGCTTGAGCGGCCGTTCCTGCGCATCCTGCGCGATATCGTGCGCGCCGGAGAGCGCAACAATACACCGGTGACACTGTGCGGCGAGCTGGCCGGCAAGACGATTTCGGCTATGGCCCTGCTCGGCCTCGGCTTGCGCTCGGTTTCGATGTCGCCTGCCTCGATCGGCCCGGTCAAGGCGATGCTGCTCGGGCTCGACCTCAAGGCGCTGTCCGAGGTCATGGAGACCGCGCTCGATGACACGCAGCCGACCAGTTCCATGCGGGATATCCTTGTGCGCTTTGCCGAGAGCCACAATATCCCGCTTTAGCGCGCGATCCTGAAAAACACGAAGCGGTTTCCGGACAGGGTCATGCGCACCATATCAAAGCAGACATAATAAGAAGAATTGGAGTAGAGGGTGGCGAAGCTCCCCGTTGAAAAAATGCGCGAATTGGAACGCCGTTTCGGCGAGATCGAGGCGCGCATGTCCGCCGGCCCGGCCGCGGATGTCTATGTGAAGCTTGCTTCCGAATATTCCGAACTGCAGCCGGTCGTCGCCAAGATCCGTGACTATGAACGCGCTCTCGCCGAGGCTGCCGATCTCGAGGCTATGCTCTCCGACAAATCGGTCGACCGCGATATGCGGGACCTTGCGGAGATGGAGCTGCCCGAGGTCAAGGAGCGCATCGAGACGCTGGAAAAGGATATCCAGATCGAGCTTCTGCCGAAGGACGCGGCCGACGAGAAGAGCGCGATCCTCGAAATCCGCGCCGGTACCGGCGGTTCCGAGGCAGCCCTTTTCGCGGGCGATCTCTTCCGCATGTATGAACGTTTCGCGGCTGCCAATGGCTGGAAGGTGGAGGTTCTCTCCGCCAGCGAGGGCGAAGCGGGCGGCTACAAGGAAATCATCGCGACGATCAGCGGCAAGGGCGTGTTCTCCCGGCTGAAGTTCGAATCCGGCGTCCATCGCGTGCAGCGCGTGCCGGAAACCGAGGCGAGCGGGCGTATTCATACGTCTGCGGCGACCGTCGCCGTACTGCCGGAAGCCGAGGAAATCGATATCGAAATCCGGCCTGAGGATATCCGCATCGACACCATGCGCTCTTCCGGTGCCGGCGGCCAGCACGTCAACACGACCGACTCGGCCGTGCGCATCACTCATCTTCCCTCGGGGATCGTTGTCACGAGCTCGGAAAAGTCGCAGCACCAGAACCGCGCCAAGGCGATGCAGGTGCTGCGGTCGCGGCTGTTCGACATGGAGCGCCAGCGCGCCGACAGCGAGCGTTCCGCCGACCGCAAAAGCCAGGTCGGTTCCGGCGACCGATCCGAACGCATCCGTACCTATAATTTCCCGCAGGGGCGCGTCACCGATCACCGCATCAACCTGACGCTCTACAAGCTCGACCGGATGATGGAAGGCGAGATCGACGAGGTGGTCGATGCTCTGCTGGCGGACTATCAGGCGAGCCAGCTCGCCCAACTCGGCGAACAGGCATGAGCGGCGGGCAGGGGTCGACCGTTTCCGGACTCCTGCAGGAGGTGCGTGCCCGCTTTGCCGAGGCCGACCTCGACGATCCCGCCACGGAGGCGCGCATTCTTGTCGGCGGCCTTCTTCATCTTGCCGCCACCGCGCTCGTGACGCGAGGTTCCGAGCCGGTGTCTGCGAAGGATGTGGCGGTGGTGCGGGCGGCAATTGCCCGCCGGCTCAATCATGAGCCGGTCCATCGGATTCTTGGCGAGCGGGAGTTTTATGGCCTCTCCCTGCGGCTCTCGGCGGCGACGCTCGAACCGCGGCCCGATACCGAAATTCTTGTCGATACGATGCTACCATACCTGCGGCGTCTTGAATCCAAGGTCGGCAATGTCCATATACTGGATATCGGAACGGGAACGGGAGCCATTTGCCTGGCCCTGCTTCACGAATGCCCCAAAGCTACCGGTGTTGGTTCCGATATTTCTGGCGAGGCGCTGGAAACCGCTCGCGGGAACGCTGAGCAGAATGGCCTGGCGGCGCGGTTCAAGACCGTGCATGGAAGCTGGTTTGATGCCATCCACGAATGTTTTCATGTGATTGTCTCAAATCCGCCCTATATTGCGTCCAGTGTCATTTCCACTCTCGCTCCAGAAGTAAAGGATTTCGATCCTCCCGCGGCCCTTGACGGGGGCCTTGATGGGCTGGATGCATACAGGGCTATCGCAAAGGATGCGGCGCGGTTTCTGCTCCCGGATGGCATGATTGGGGTGGAGATCGGTTACGATCAGCGTGAAACGGTGACTTCGATTTTTGAAGGAGCAGGATTTTCCCTTGTCGAAGCGGCTCGTGACTACGGGCGGAACGACCGGGTTCTTGTGTTTGAATTTCAACATTAACGTGACGTTTTGCAGCAGATTAGTGGAACCCCTGTTGTTATCGCAAAGAAAAAGCTTGGATTTCCTGAGGAAGCAATATAGGTTGCGCTCACGCGTTGGGCGGCTGGGAATAGGCGAGACGATTCGCTTATCTTGGACAGCCTCGGGGATCCGCTCTTTGGTAGAGTGTCAAAGGTTGAAGATAACCCAATGCGTGATCAGTTTAATCTGACGTAGTCGAGCGGCAGACCGGCGCCAAAGCGCAGTTTGCTTGCGGCACGCAGGCCCTGGTTTGGCAGTGTCCGAACCGCGGCGGCAGGTGTCGTGTATGATTTTTATCCCAACGAAGAGAATTCAGGTGAAGGATCTATGAGGCCAGGACAGCAAAACAAGCGCGGTCGGGGGCGTGGTAACAACAACAACGGTGGCGGCGGAAATAACAACAACAATTTCAACCGCAAGGGCTCGAACCCGCTGACCAGGACTTACGACAGCTCTGGTCCCGATGTGAAGATCCGCGGAACCGCACAGCATATCGCCGAAAAATACTCGGCCTTGGCTCGCGATGCCCAGAGCTCCGGCGACCGCGTTATGGCTGAAAACTACCTGCAGCATGCCGAACACTATAATCGGATCATTGCCAGCGCCCAGGCGCAGATGCAGGAGCGCTATCAGCGAGACGATCACCACAATTACAACGATCGCGATACGGGCGACCGTGACATCGACGATATCGATGCAAACGAGATCGATGATCAGCCGCAGATGGCTCCGCCTCCGGCTCGTCCGCAGCAGGCAGCTCCAGCGGCCGCCGCCGCTCCGGCCCATGAGCCGGAAGCCATCAACGGCACTGGCCCGCAGCCGGTCATCGAAGGCATCCCTGCCGAAGTGGCGATCGAGGAAGAAACTCCGGCAGTGGCCGCCACCGAGCGCCAGCCGCGTCGTCGCAATGCAGGCGGCAATCGTCCGCGCCGCCAGCCGCGCCGCAGTGCTGCAGCCGAGGGCGGCGATCAGGGTGAAACCGGGTCGAACGAAGCTCCGGCTATGGCGGATGCGACCTCGGAATAAGTCGCTTCGCTGGAGCGCACTGCACTGATTAAACGAGAATGCGGAAATGGCGGCGAAAGCCGCCATTTCTTTTTGTGTGGGCAGGTGCTCTCTTTCGAGGCCAATCGGCGCTTCTTCAATTGCAGAAGCAGGGAAGCCATTCCGGCCGGTTTTTCCACTCCGCGACCCTTTAAACTCTTCAAATATCCTCCCATATTCTCTTCTGTTGCCTTGCCGCAAATCTCGATGGCGGAAAGGCGGGGCCTGCCTCTTGAGGGGGCTCAATCTCAATCATCGGTCTGCGCCGGTCAGGGCAGAGCGATTCATGGAGGTCTCATATGAATATTGAAAAATACTCCGAGCGGGTGCGTGGTTTCCTGCAATCCGCCCAAACCTATGCGCTGGCGCAGGGTAATCAGCAGTTCGCCCCCGAGCACGTTTTCAAGGTGCTTCTGGACGACGACCAGGGCATGGCCGCCTCGTTGATCGAGCGTGCCGGCGGCGACGCCAAGGCTGCCCGCATTGCCAATGATGCCGTCCTTGCCAAGCTGCCGAAGGTTTCCGGCGGCGACGGCCAGGTCTATCTCTCACAGCCGCTCGCCAAGGTTTTCGCTACTGCTGAAGATGCCGCTAAGAAGGCCGGCGATAGTTTCGTCACCGTCGAGCGTCTTTTGCAGGCGCTGGCGATCGAGCCTACGGCTTCGACCTCGATGACGCTGAAAAATGCGGGCGTTACGCCCGTTGCGCTTAATCAGGTCATCAATGATATCCGCAAGGGCCGCACGGCGGACTCCGCCAATGCGGAGCAGGGCTTCGATTCCCTGAAGAAATATGCCCGCGATCTCACCGCTGAAGCGCGCGAGGGCAAGCTCGACCCCGTGATCGGCCGTGACGACGAAATTCGTCGCACGATTCAGGTTCTGTCTCGCCGCACGAAGAACAATCCCGTGCTGATCGGCGAGCCCGGCGTTGGCAAGACGGCGATCGTCGAAGGCCTGGCGCTGCGTATCGTCAATGGCGACGTGCCGGAATCGCTGAAGGACAAGAAGCTGATGGCGCTCGATATGGGCGCGCTGATTGCCGGTGCGAAGTTCCGCGGCGAGTTCGAAGAGCGGCTGAAGGCCGTGCTTAACGAGGTGCAGTCGGAGAACGGCGAGATCATCCTGTTCATCGACGAGATGCACACGCTGGTCGGTGCCGGCAAGGCCGACGGCGCGATGGATGCATCCAACCTATTGAAGCCCGCGCTTGCGCGCGGCGAGCTGCATTGCGTCGGTGCGACCACGCTCGATGAATACCGCAAGCATGTCGAGAAGGATCCGGCCCTTGCCCGCCGCTTCCAGCCCGTCATGGTCGAGGAGCCGACGGTCGAAGACACGATCTCGATCCTGCGCGGCTTGAAGGAAAAGTATGAGCAGCATCATAAGGTGCGCATCGCAGATGCCGCGCTGGTGGCCGCTGCGACCTTGTCGAACCGCTACATCACCGACCGCTTCCTGCCTGATAAGGCAATCGACCTGATGGACGAGGCTGCGGCGCGTCTGCGCATGCAGGTGGATTCCAAGCCGGAAGAGCTCGACGAACTCGATCGCCGCATCATCCAGCTCAAGATCGAGCGCGAGGCGCTGAAGAAGGAAACCGACCAGGCCTCGGCCGACCGGCTGAAGAGGCTGGAGGGCGATCTTGCTTCGCTGGAGGAGGAAGCCGATGCGCTGACCGCGCGCTGGCAGGCCGAAAAGCAGAAGCTGGGTCTTGCCGCCGACCTGAAGAAGCAGCTCGATGATGCCCGCAACGAACTGGCGATCGCCCAGCGCAAGGGTGAGTTCCAGCGTGCAGGCGAGCTCGCTTATGGCGTGATCCCCAATCTGGAAAAGGAACTCCACGCCGCAGAAGAGCAGGATAGTGCCCGTGATTCCATGGTGCAGGAGGTCGTCACCGCCGACAACATCGCCCAGGTCGTTTCCCGCTGGACCGGGATCCCGGTGGACAAGATGCTGGAAGGCGAGCGCGACAAGCTGCTGCGGATGGAAGACGAGCTGGCAAAGTGGGTCGTCGGCCAGGGCGATGCCGTTCAGGCTGTCTCTCGCGCCGTTCGCCGCTCGCGTGCCGGCCTGCAGGATCCGAACCGGCCGATCGGCTCGTTCATCTTCCTCGGCCCGACCGGCGTCGGCAAGACGGAATTGACGAAGGCGCTTGCCCGCTTCCTCTTCGACGACGAGACGGCGATGGTGCGTATCGACATGTCGGAGTACATGGAGAAGCACTCCGTGGCGCGGCTGATCGGCGCTCCTCCCGGCTATGTCGGCTATGAGGAAGGCGGCGCGCTGACCGAAGCCGTCCGCCGTAGGCCATACCAGGTCGTACTGTTCGACGAGATCGAGAAGGCACATCCCGATGTCTTCAACATTCTGCTCCAGGTTCTGGATGACGGACGTTTGACGGACGGGCAGGGCCGCACGGTCGACTTCCGCAACACGATGATCATCATGACCTCCAACCTGGGTGCCGAATATCTGACCCAGCTGAAAGAGGGCGATGACAGCGATCTGGTGCGTGAACAGGTCATGGATGTGGTCCGGTCGCATTTCCGGCCCGAATTCCTGAACCGCGTCGACGAGATCATCCTGTTCCATCGCCTGAAGCGCGATGAGATGGGCGCGATCGTCGACATTCAGCTCGAACGTCTGCTGAAGCTGCTGTCGGAACGCAAGATCACGCTCGAACTCGACGACGACGCTCGGCATTGGCTGGCCAACAAGGGCTACGATCCGGTCTACGGCGCGCGGCCGCTGAAGCGGGTGATCCAGAAATATGTCCAGGATCCGCTGGCCGAACAGATCCTTTCGGGTCAAATCCCGGATGGTTCGCTCGTCAAGGTCACCAGCGGTTCGGACCGGCTGTTGTTCCGTCCGCGCCAAGCCGTGCACGAGGCGGCTTAAGCGACAACTGGTGAACGAATAGGAATGGCGGTCTTCGGGCCGCCATTTTGCTGTTGGCTATGGCGGCAACGGATCGGTATGAAATTGGCTGCGCGGCTGAGGCTATTTGCTGGCGATCTGTTTCGACTTGTCGTCTGTCAGCAAAGTATCGATGCGCTTGCGCTCTTCCTGGAATTTGGCGAGCGCATCGCCTTGCAGCGATTTGCCGCCGGGAAGGCGGATGCGCAGCGGATCGACCTTCGTGCCGTTGACGATCAGCTCGTAGTGCAGGTGGGGGCCGGTCGCGAGACCGGTCGAGCCGATAAAGCCGATCACTTGGCCCTGCACCACTTTCGCGCCGGGCACGATCCCTTTGGCGATGGCGCTCTGGTGATTGTAGGAGGAGACATAGCCATTGGCATGGCGAATGAGGGTCTGGTTGCCGAAGCCGCTGGAATCCCAGCTCGCCTTTTCGACGACGCCATTGCCGGCCGCGATGATCGGTGTGCCGCGGGGCGCGGCCCAATCCACGCCGGTATGCATGCGCGCGAAGCCGAGGATCGGATGGCGGCGCATGCCGAAGCCGGATTTGAAGACGCCGGTGGGAACTGGATTGCGCAGCAGGAATTGCCGGATGCTCTTGCCGCTTTCGTCGAAATAGTCGATCGAATGATCGGTCGGATCCTCGAAGCGATAGAAGCGCGTGACCGTATCGCCGAACTTGGCATTGACATAGAGCAGCTCGGAATCGGCCGTCGCCTGCCCCTTGTCGTCGGCGACCGAGAAGAAGGCTTCCAGGGAATCCGTCGGCTTCAGCTGCGCCTGGAAATCGACATTGCTGGCGAGCAGCTTGACGACCTGCGCGACCATCTCCTTGGTCATGCCGTAGGAAAGCGCCGCGCGATAGATGCCGTCATAGACGCTCGGCAGATCGCGTCCGGCCGTGAGGGTGGGCGCGTCATTGTCGAAGGCGGTGATGATCGCATCCAGCATCGGTGGCGCGCTGCCGGCGACGAAATCGCCGTGGTCGTTCTGCGCGATGGTGAGAAGATGCTTCGTGCCGCGATAGAGGCTGGCGCGGATGATCTTGGCCTGCTCGCCCTTCTGAAGGATGCCGATGCGCAATACGTCGCCGGCCGAAACATTGGCTGAGCCGAAGAGCGGCTGGATCTTTGCCGTGATATTGTCCGCGTCGGCCTTGAGGTAGCCGGCATTGGTCAGCGCCGTGGCGATTGGCATATTTTCGCGAACCGGTATGATATCGTCGGCAAATTCTTCCGTCTGCGCGGTCACGGCTTCCGGCGCCGAGACGGACATGTTCTCTTCGACGATGCGCGCGGCAAGGCCCGCCGTCAGGTCGACATCGGAATCGTCATTGGCGAAACGGCGCGGGTCGACATAATAGAGCGCTGAAAGCTGGGTATTGCCATCGGCCAGAACCGAGCCGTTGGAGCGGACATTCTCCTCGACCTCTTCAAGCGACATGGAGCCGGCGAGCTGGAAGGGGATATCCTTGGCGGGAAAGGGCACCGTCTTCAGGCTGACCTCGGATTCCACGTCCGATGCGTAGATCGCGCCGGTTTTGTTGGCCGGCGGCGGTATGTTCTCGTCGGCGGAAAAGATCGCCAGCGGATCGAAGGGCGGATAGTTCTCGCTGGCGATGCGGTTTGTGGCGAGCGCGATCTTCACATGGGCGAAAGGCTGGCGGCGCACCACCTCCTTGTCACCGTCACGCACGACCGTCGATACTTCCAGGATGTTGCGGTCTGATGGTTTCGAAGCGATCGCGGTGGAAATCAGGCGGGCGCCGCGGATGACCTGATCGTCGGAAGCGTCGCGGCTGTCTGTTGTCGCGTAGGCTTCCGCCGGAATGGCCAGCTGCTGGCGCCCGTCGAGTGCGGCAAACAGCGCGACACCCATCAGGATGCTTGAGGTGAGGCCAGTCAGGAAGGTGCCGGAAAGCCATCGCAGCGAAACTTCGCGCCGGTCCGGCGCCCGCCTGCCATCGGCCAGGATTGGCGGCTCGTTACCGAGCGATCGGAGCATCATCTTGTCCGTCATCATGCCAATCGAGATCCGCTTCCCTTTATGCGAGCCTTAGGCTTGGGGGCGAAGATGTGCATATTTATGACAGGAGTGTCAAATCGGGCGGTCGTTTTTGCCGCGCCGCAGATCCTGTTTCCGGTAAAATACCGAGGCGGGCGCGGCCCCTCCAATGGACAAAGGCGTCGGTTCGTGGCCTGTTTCGCCATCTCGGAGCCAGACCCTGTACTTCCGCGGGGATATCCATGGGTGTTTTCGAGCGCATTTGCTGCGCCCACAGGGATGTTCATAAATCTCTCATAAGAATCAACCAGTTGTTTGTTTTTTGACTTTTTTCAAAATAGGCCTGTTGACTATGTCGGGTTGGGGGGTCTATAAGCCCGATCACTGACGAGGGCGGCGGCGCTGCTGGCGACGAAGTCTCTCGCTCTGGTGTTTCCTGGATTGGCTGCGATGCTGATTG